>JAKEFM010000080.1 GCA_022616055.1 Planctomycetota bacterium | reverse complement strand
TCGGTCTGCCGCTCCGGCTGACGAACCTCGAGGTCACGACCTTCACGAACCTGTAGGAGGCGACTGCCCGAGGACGACTCCCTGGACGGGCCCGCGGGGAGCCGGCCGTGCCCCTTGCTGGCGTGCGGGAGAGGGGGACAATGCCCCCGCCTTTCGAAGGGAGTTCCGCGGATGCGCTCGCGCTCGCTCCTCCTCGTCCTGGGGGTTGCTTCGGCGGCGCCCCTCCGCGCCCAGACCCAGCGCTTCGCCGACCTGCACCGGTCGCTCCCGTGGGACCGGGACGACACGGCCGCCCTCGCTCTCGGAGACGTCGACGGAGACCTCGACCTCCTCCTCGGGAACACGGGCTCCTACCCCGGGGGGCAGAGCCGTCTCTACCTGAACGAAGGCTCGGGGGTCTTCGCCGATGCGACGTCGCCACTCCTCGTGAGCGTGTTCGGCAACTCGAGGGCCCTCGCCCTCGGGGACGTCGACGGGGACGGGGACCTCGACGCCCTGATCGGGAACTTCGGGCCGCCCTGCGTCCTCCTCCTCAACAACGGCTCGGGGGGGTTCGCCAACGCGACCGTGCAGCTCCCCCCCATCGACGGCCCGACGCGCGCCGTCGCCCTCGCCGACGCCGACGGCGACGGGGACCTCGACGCCCTGATCGGGAACGACACGCAGCAGAACCGGCTCTACCAGAACAACGGCGCCGGGTTCTTCGTCGACGCGACCTGGCGGCTCCCTGCGGTCTTCATCCACACCTACGCCCTCGCCGTCGGGGACGTCGACGGGGACGGAGACCTCGACCTCCTCGTCGGGAACGGCCAACCCGGGCCCTTCTCCTTCAACCGCCTCCACCTGAACGACGGCACGGGCTTCTTCACCGACGCGACGGGTCAGATTCCGCTCGTCTCCGCGGCCACGCGCGCCGTCGCCCTCGGGGACGTCGACGGGGACGGGGACCTCGACGCTCTCCTCGGCAACGACCTCGCCTCCCAGAGCCTCCTCCAGCTCGACGACGGGACCGGCGTCTTCACCGACGCGACCTCGCAGCTGCCGGCGATCCTCGCGAACACGGCGGCCCTCTCCGTCGGGGACGTCGACGGGGACGGGGACCTCGACGCCCTCCTCGGGAACGACGGACAGAGCCGCCTCTACGTGAACAACGGCTCGGGCGTCTTCGCGGATGCGGTCTCCCAGCTTCCCCCGACCCTCGAGACCGCGCGGTCCCTCGCCCTCGGCGACGTCGATGGGGACGGGGACCTCGACGCCGTCATCGGCAACGGCGGGACGCAGAACCGCCTCCACCTGAACGACGGCGCGGGCACCTTCACCGACGCGACCTCGCCGCCCCCCCTCGACGCGCAGGCCACGCAGGCCCTCGCCGTCGGGGACGTCGACGGCGACGGGGACCTCGACGCCCTCCTCGGGAACGACGGACAGAGCCGGCTCTTCCTGAACGGAGGCACCGGGCTCTTCGCCGACGCGACCTCCCAGCTGCCGGTCTTCGCCGACGACACCTACGCCGTCGCTCTGGGAGACGTCGACGGGGACGGGGACCTCGACGCCCTCCTCGGAAACGAGGGCCAGAGCCGCCTCCACCTGAACGGCGGCACCGGCGTCTTCGCGGACGCGACCTCCCAGCTCCCCGCGATTTCCGTCTTCACGCGGGCGCTCGCCCTCGGGGACGTCGACGCCGACGGGGACCTCGACGCGTATCTGGGGGTCCTTTCGGGCATCAATCCCCTCGTCGGCGGGCAGGACCGCCTCTACTTGAACGGCGGCACGGGATCCTTCAGCGATGCCACGACCCAGCTCCCCCCGATCCTCGACCAGACCTACGCGGTCGCACTGGCCGACGTGGACGGGGACGCGGACCTCGACGTTTTGATCGGGAACGGCTACTCCTCGAACCGCCTCCACCTCAACGACGGCACCGGCGTATTCGCGGACGCGACGAATCAGCTGGGGGGTGGCTCTTACGCCCGGGCCCTCGCCCTCGGGGACGTCGACGGGGACGGCGACCTCGACGCGCTGTTCGGCTCGACCCTCTCCTTCAACGACGGGACCGGACTCTTCACGAATCCCACGAACCTCCTCCTGGGGAGCTTCGGCGTCGCGAGCGCCCTCGCGTTCGGCGATGCCGATGAGGACGGAGACCTCGACCTCCTGATCGGGAGGTACATCCCCCCCGGCCCGGGCGTGCAGAACCGCTTCCTCCGGAACAGCGGGGCCGGCGCCTTCATCGACGCGACGTCGGAACTCCCCGCGAGGCTCCACCCGACCCTCGCCCTCGCCCTCGCAGACGTCGACGGGGACGGCGACCTCGACGCCGTCTTCGGGAACTTCGAGGAGCCGAGCCGCCTTCCCGTCTTCAACCTCACGCGCCAGCTGGCGTGGAGGGGAATCCCCCGGGTCGGGAAGCCGCTCACGTTCGACATCCACGGCCCGGCGTGGGGCGCCTGGTTCCTCGTCGCCTCGCTCGGGACGGGGAACACCCCGCTCCCGCCGCTCGGCGTGATCCGCCTCGACCTCGCCACACTGATTCCGCAGACCGGCGGCCTCCTCGACGCGCAGGGACAGGCGGCCGTGACCTACCAGGCGCCGGCGGTCCCGGCGCTCGTCGGGCAGAGCCTCTACTGGCAGGCGGTGGTCCTCGGTCCCGCGAGGCTGACGAACCTCGAGGTCACGACCTTCACCAACCTGTAGGGACAGGTCTTTTGACGCGCCCGGGCGCGGGCGGAAGAATCCCGCCCATGGCGGGAGCGACGACCGCGCGCGACGGGATCCTCACCCACGAGGAGATCCAGGAACTCCTCGAGAGAGGGGCGCTCAAGGGGCGGCAGCCGACCGTCCCCGCGCAGGTCCAGCCCGCGAGCCTCGACCTCCGGCTCGGCGAGTACGCCGTCCGAGTCCGCACCGGCTTCCTCCCCGAGGCGACGACGGTCGAGGAGCGGCTCGCGGACCTCGGGCTCTACCGGTTCGACCTGAAGTCGGGGGGCGTCCTCGAGCGCGGGCAGATCTACCTCGTCCCTCTCCTCGAGGAGCTGGCGCTCCCCCCGGGCGTCCGCGCCCGCACGAACCCCAAGTCGACGACGGGGCGCCTCGACATCTTCACCCGGGTCGTCACCGACCGGAACGGGAGGTTCGACGAGGTCCCCCCGGGATTCCGGGGCCGCCTCTGGATCGAGGTCGCGCCGCGCTCCTTCCCGATCCGCGTCCGGACGGGAGTCTCCCTCAACCAGATCCGCTTCTCGCGCGGCGAGGCGGCCCTCGACGACGCGGCGGTCCGGGACCTGCACCGCCGGAGCCCCCTCGTTTTCGGCGAGCGGGGGGCGCTCCCCGCTTCCGAGGTCCGGTTCGACGGCGAGGGGGGAGTCTTCCTCCGCATCCGGCTGCGGAGCGACGGGGCGGTCGGCTACCGCGCGAAGCGCTTCTCGGGGATCGTCGACCTCGAGAAGGTGGGCGCGCACGACCCCTCCGACTTCTGGGAGCCGGTGACCGCCCCGAAGGGGACCCTCATCGTCGAGCCGGAGGAGTTCTACATCTTCTCCTCCCTCGAGAAGGTCGCCGTCCCGCCGGACCACGCCGCCGAGATGCTCGCCTACGACGTCGGGATCGGGGAGCTGCGGACGAACTACGCCGGATTCTTCGACAACGGCTTCGGCCACGGCCGGGGCGAGCGCAGCGGGACGCGCGCGATCCTCGAGGTGCGCGCGCACGACGTCCCCTTCCTCGTCGAGGACGGCCAGGTGATCTTTCGCCTCAAGTACTTCCGGACGACCGGGGTCCCCTCGGTCCTCTACGGGGACTCCGCGGCGGGCTCCCGCTACGCGGACCAGGACCTCGCCCTCGCGAAGCAGTTCCGGACGTTCGGCGCGCGATGAACGGGCGCGGCGCGGCCCCCGTGTCGCGCCGGACCGTCCTCGGGATCTTCCTCCTCTCGGGGGCCTCGGCCCTCGTCTACCAGGTCCTCTGGGCGCGCAAGCTCGGCCTCGTCTTCGGGAACACGACCCTCTCGGTGTCGGTCGTCCTGGCGGCGTTCATGGCCGGCCTCGCGCTCGGCGCCGCCCTCGCCGGGAGGATCCTCGTCGGGAGATCCGATCCGCTGCGGGTCTACGCGTGGATCGAGGGAGGGATCGGGCTCTGGGCGCTCCTCTTCTCCCCCCTCGTCCGCGCCCTCGAGGCGCTCTACCCCGCTCTCTTCTCGGACGAGAGCCCGCCCCTGGCGCTGACGGGATTCCGGGTCATCTTCGCCCTCGCGCTCCTCCTCCCGCCGACGACATTGATGGGGGCCACCCTCCCCCTCCTCACCGAATCGCTCCACCGCCTCGGCGTGCGGCGGGGAGACTGGAACGCCGGCCGGCTCTACGCCGCGAACACGTTCGGGGCCGCGCTCGGATCCGTCGCGAGCGGGTTCTTCGCCATCGAGCTACTCGGGATCCAGGCGACGACCTTCGCGGCCGCGCTCCTCAACTTTCTCGTCATGGCGATCGCTCTCGCCTTCGCGCGCAGGGCGCCTCCGGTCGCCGTCGGAGGGGAGAGCCCGCCGACCGCCGAGCCCGCCGTGACGAGGGAACCGCGGCGCCTCCTCTTCCTCTTCTCGGGGACGGGCGCGCTCGCGATGGCCGCCGAGGTCCTCTGGTCGCGGGCCCTGATCTTCTTCGTCGGAAGCTCCACCTACGCCTTCAGCGCGATCCTCGTCGCCTACCTCGTCGGGATCGCTCTCGGGAGCTGGATCGCTTCGAAGTTCGTGCGGCGGCTCCGCGATCCCGGCCCTCTCCTCCCCTTCGCCCTCCTCGCGGCCGGCGCCTGGCACGCCCTCGCGATCGCGTGCGTCGACCCGCTCGTGCGGAGCGCCGGTCGGCTCCTGGCCGGCCCGGACATGCGCGCGATGGCGCCGGGACTCCTCGGGATCTACGCGGCCCTGCTCCTCCTCCTCCTTCCGCCGGCGATGCTGAGCGGGGCGGTCTTCCCCGTCGTCACCCGCTTGATCGGGGGCGAGTCGGGGGACCGGGGAGCCCCGATCGCCCGGGCCTACTCCTGGAACACGGTCGGGGCCATCGCGGGCTCCCTCCTCGCGGGGTTCGCGATCTCGCTGGCCTTCGTGCAGTTCCACGCCCTCCACGTCCTCGTCCTCGCGAGCGTGGCGCTCTCGGCCCTCGCCTGGTGGGCGATCGGGTGGAAGGGGCGCCCGAGACTCGCCGGCGCGACGCTCCTCGGCTCCCTCCTCCTCGCGCTCTGGAGCGGCCGCGCGCTGCGGGAGACCGATCTCTTCGTCCGGCTCCTCCTCCTCGGTCGCCCGGGGACGGAGGTGACGCACCACGGGAGCGGCCTCCAGGGAACGACGACGGTGCTTCGCGCGACGAACGGCTTCGAGGGCGCCTCGCTGCTCCTCGTCAACGGCGTCGGGATGACGTTCAAGGGGGCGGTCACGAAGGCGATGGCGCACCTCCCCCTCGTCGCGCACGGCCGGGCGGAGGACACGCTCGTCGTCTGCTTCGGGATGGGGACGACCTTCCGCTCGGCCCTCGCCCACGGCGGGCGCGTCGACGTGGTGGAGCTGGTCCCCGAGGTGTTCGACCTCTTCGGCCACTTCTACGCGGACGCGGAGATCCTCCGGCGCAGCCCGAGCGGCCGGATGATCGTGAACGACGGCCGCAACTTCCTCCTCCTCACGCGCAAGCGCTACGACGTGATCACGATCGACCCGCCGCCGCCGATCGACGGCGCCGGGGTGAGCCACCTCTACTCGCGGGAGTTCCTCGAGCTGGTGAGGTCGCGCCTGCGGCCGGGCGGGATCGCGGCGCACTGGCTCCCGCAGGTCCACCCGCTGAGCGGCGTCCCCGACGCGGCGACCCGCGACATGCTGCTGCGGACGTTCCGGGTGACCTTCCCCCACGCGATGGCGATCGAGGGGCAGAAGGGGTCCGGCACGCACGTCCTCGGCTCGCTCACCCCCTTCGCGCTCGACCCCGCGCGGGTCGAGGAGGCGATCCGGCGTCCCGCGGTCGCGCGCGACATGGCGGAGTTCCCCTGGGATCCGCTGACGGGGGAGAGCTTCCTCCGCTCCGCCCCCCTCCCCCCGCGCGAGGAAGAGGACATCCCGCTCCTCACGGACGACCGGCCGCGCCTCGAGTTCAGCCTGGTCCGCAACGCGCGGGCGGGTCTGCTCTACACGATGCTCAAGCCGTTTCTCTAGCTCGGAGCCGGCGCCGCCGACTCCGCCCGGAACTCGCGCCTTGAAGGGTTCGACCGCGGGGAGCGGGCGCTCGACGAGGCCGGCTGCGGGCGGCGCGCTCGGCGAGGTATCTGCGCGTGGCGCGCGGGCCGTACGCATCGATGAAGAACGGGAAACTCATCCCCCCCCAGAGCTCGAGGGCGCGGTGATAGGCGTAGTCCTCCGCGCGAAACCTCATCCGGGCCGGGCAGTCGAGGATTCGGACCATCCAACGGATGTCCCGAAACCCGTCGTGAGTGGCGTACGGATCGACCACGACCCGAGTTCCCGGATACTCCGCCTTGATCTGTCGGACGAGCTTCTCGTACCGCCGACTCTTCACGTCGCCACCTCTTCGATGAACCGAACGGCCTCTGCCTTCAACAACTCCAGCCAGCGTCGCTCGACGCTCCCCTCCTCGTAATCGGCCCGCTCCCTCAATCGACGCAGTCGCCCGAGGAGTATGCCATCCTCGGGATGACCCCGCACGAGGACGGCGTTTCGCGCGACCATCCTATGGCTCCATTCCTTCGCGCCCTCGCGGAAGTCCGAGGGGGTCCTTCCCTGCCGCAGGAGGGTCTCCACCGCCGCCTGGAAGACCGCGTAGTACAGCCGGCTCGCGGCGTCGTCGAGGGCGCCGATCTCGAGCAGGTGGAGGGCGATCTTGAGGGTGCGGCGAGCCTTGCCGGCCATCGTCCCGGAGGCGCGGCCCCCGCGACCGCGAGACTCCGAGAGAAAGACGAGGGATCTCGAATCGGTTACATGCGGTGGGAATCTTCCCCTCCTCCCTTGGCAGGGGCCCCGGCGCTCGCTACCTTCCGCCGAGGAGTCCCCCATGGCGAGACAGCGAGACAACTCGCGCCGGCGCGGCCACCGCTGGCGCAAGGCGAATCACGGCAAGCGCCCGACCCACAAGCGGAAGCGCCGGCTCTAGCCCGGGGGTCGAAGTGGCGGAGGACGTCCTCGTCACGACGGCCGTCTCGCGGACGACCGGAGTTCCCGGGCGCAGCCTCAACAGCGCCCGGACGAACCACTTCGTCGTCGACGAGCCCGCCTACGCGGGGGGGCCGGGAGAGGCGGCGACGCCGGCGGAGGTCTTCCTCGCGGGCGTCTCCGCCTGCGGCGTGCTCCTCGTCGAGGCGTTCGCGCGCGAGGAAATGCTCCCGCTGAAGAGCGCCGCCGCCCGGATCGAGGGGATCCGGGCGAAGTCGGACCCGGCGAACTTCCGGGAGGTGCGCCTCCGGTTCGAGGTCGCGGGCGTGGACGCCGGGACAGCCGCCCGGCTCGTCGAGCGCTACAAGGGCCGCTGACCTCTCTACCGCGCGGTCGCCGTGGCGACCCGGGTGACGGTGGAGGTCGCGGTGGTCCCCGGCTGAGGCCTCGACCGCTTGACAGCGGGCGAGGCGGAATCGATAAAGCGAACCCCCGTCTCGTTAGGGAGCCGGGGAATAATCCTCCGGGGAGCCCGCGGCACGGCTCCCCGAATTCTTGTTGGGGCAGAGGCGGGACTGATCGAAACGCGGCCCCCCACCGCCCGCTCGCCCCGGTAACCCGGGAGGATCAGGAAGGACCGCGCGTGCGCCGGCCGGGGTGAGGCGGGACCTCCGGCGGAGCGGCCGGCGCTCCCCCCTTCTTCAGGTAATCGACGATGTCCGTCCACTCCCCCTCCAGCGCGTGGGCGAGGGGAGTCTTCCCGTCGTGGTCGGTGCGCGAGACGTCCGCTCCCGCCCGGCACAGGGCCTCGACCATCTCCATCCGTCCGGCGATGCACGCGCGCATCAGGGGAGTGCGGCCCTTCGCGTCGGGAACGTCCTCGTTGGCCCCCTTCTGGAGGAGGAGGCGGAGAAGGCCGAGGTCGTCCTGGTCGATCGCGGCGAGGAGGGGCGTCTCGCCGTCGCCCGCTCCGGGGGTCGGGTCGAAGCCCTGGTCGAGGAGGAACCGGATCATCTCGGTCCGGCGGTTCTGGACGGCCACGAGGAGCGCCGTCGCGCCGCGCGCGTCGCGGGCGTCGCGGTCGACCGACGGGGTCACGACGTTGATCGGGTGCCCCCGGTCGGACTCCTGCCCGAGGAGGGTCCGGGCTTCGACAAGGGCCCGGGCGCACGCGAGGTATCCGTGCTCCGCGGCGACGTGGAGGGGCGGCGAGCCGTCCGGCCCGGGGCGGTTCAGGTCGGCGGAGGCGTCGGCGAGGGCCCTCAGGATCGCCGGCGCGTCCACCTCGACGGCGAGCGTGGCCGGGGTGTGGCCGCTCGACTCGGTCGTGTTCGGAGAGACCTCGGCCTTGAGGAGCAGCCGGACGGTCACCTCGTCTTTTTCCCGGATCTGGGCGAAGAGCGAGTCCTCCTCGGCGGGGACGCCGAGCGACTCCAGGCGCGCGCGCGCGTCCCCGGGGGACCGGCTGGGCACCGCCACCGCCTCGGCGGGTGGAACGGTGGCGCGCTCTCCGCGGTACCGGAACTTCCAGACCTGGAGCCCGTAGGGGCCGCGTCCGTCGCGGTCGGAGGGGTGGAGGAGCGCGATCGTCTTCGCGGGAACGGCGATGGCGACCGCCTTGTAGTAGGGGACGTCGCCCCGGACGGCGGCGTGGGACGTCCGGCTCGACGCGTGGAGGAGCCGGATGCCGAGGTCGCCGGCGTCCGGCGCGAAGAGCCACTCGCCGTCCTCGGTGAAGGCGAGGGAGCGGAGCATCTCGGCGGGCGGGACGCGACCCGGGCCATCCGGGTGTGTCCCGAAGACCCGCTCGATCCGGTCGCGCGCGGAGTCCCAGACGGAGCCCTTCCCCTCGATCCCGTTGAGGGCGACGCGCGGGCCCTTCCCCCCCACCGCGATCGACCGCGGCGTCATCGGCTCGAGGGCGGGAGGGGTCGCCGACGACTTCCGCGGGACGAGCGAGGGCCACTCCCAGAGAGTGATCTGGCCCCGGAGGGACGCCGTGGCGAGGAGTTCGCCCCGGGGCGAGAAGGCCGCCGCGCAGACGTCGTCCCCGGCGTGGGCGCCGGGAAGCGTCCGCTCGATTTCTTCCGACTCCAGGTCGACGACGTGGAGCGTCCCCGAGGCGCCGATCACGAGGGATCGTCCCGAGCGGTCGAACGCGAGGCACTCGGCCCCGCCGACGGGGATCGTGCTCCGGACCTGGCCCGTCTCCGTCTCCAGGAGGCCGACGGCGGGCGCGCCGTTCCCCGCCGCCGCGAGGAGCGAGCCGTCCGGGGAGAAGGCGAGGATCGAGTTCGCCCCGGAGACCTTCGCTCGCCAGCGCTCCGCGCCCGAGGGCACCTGGCGGAGGAGGATCCCCCCGTCGATGTCGGCGATCGCCACCAGGCTCCCGTCGGGCGCGAGGGCGACCGCGTTCAGGTTCTCCCGGACGCCGGAGAACTCGAGGACCTTGGTGACGGCCTCGACCGGGGACTCGCGGGAGCAGGCCGGGAGGAGGGCGAGGAGGGCGAGCGCCCCGGCTCTCCCCTTCCGGGAAGCGGGGCGCGGACGGGCGCGATCGGGGGGGACTCCCACGGCGACCGCGACTATCGACAGGCGACGGCTCGGGGTGGAGGGACCCCGTGGCCCGGGATCGCCCTCCGGGGAGAGGCGGGACTACCCGACCCGGAACTTCCCGGACTTGTGGCGCTTGCGCCGGATGACGGCGCGGCCGCCGGGGGTCTTGCTCCGGGTGCGGAAGCCGACGAGCTTCAGTCGCTTCGCCTTCGAGCGGCGGACGTTCTTCTTGGTCATCGGGGGAGGAGACCCTTCTCGCGCAGGAGGTCGAGATCCTTCTGGACGTCCGAGGCCGACTTCTGGAGCGCCGCCTTCTCCTCGGCCGCGAGGTCGAGCTCGATCACGCGCTCGACCCCCGCCCGGCCGAGGACGACCGGGACCCCGACGTAGAGGTCGCGGATCCCGTACTGGCCGGCGAGGTGGGCGCAGCAGGGGAGGAGGCGCTTCTCGTCGCGCAGGATCGACCGGATCATCTCGACCGAGGCGGCCGAGGGCGCGTAGTAGGCCGAGCCGGTCTTGAGGAGGTTCACGATCTCGGCCCCGCCGTCGCGGGTCCGCTGGACGAGCTTGTCGAGGCGGTCCTTCGGGATCAGGCGCTCGACCTGGATCCCGTTCACGGTCGCGTAGCGCAGGAGGGGCACCATCGCGTCGCCGTGGCCGCCGAGGACCATCGCGTCGACGTCGCGCGGGGAGACCCCCGCCTCCCAGGCGAGGAAGGTCCGGAAGCGCGCCGAGTCGAGGACCCCCGCCATCCCGACGACCCGCTCGGCGGGGAACCCGGTGAGGGCCCGCAGGAGATAGGTCATCACGTCGAGGGGGTTCGTCACGACGACGACGATCGCGTCGCGCGAGCCCTCGCGCAGGTGGGTCGCGACGTCGCGGACGATCTTGCCGTTCACCTCGAGGAGGTCGGAGCGGGACATCCCGGGCTTGCGGGGGACGCCGGCGGTGACGAGGACGAGGTCGGAGCCGTGGGTGTCCCTCGGGTCGTTCGTCCCCTTCGCGGAGACGGAGAAGCCCTGGACCGGGCCCGACTCCGCGAGGTCGAGGGCGATCCCCTGGGGCTTCCCCTCGATGACGTCGTAGAGGACGAGGTCGCCCAGGTCCGCCTCGAGGAGCCGCTGCGCGGCGGTCGCCCCGACGAAGCCGGAGCCGACGACGGAGATCTTCGTCCGCTTCACGGCCGCCCTAGACCCGCTTCAGGGCCGCGGCGATCGCGCGCCCCATCTCCCGGGTGCCGACCGCGGTCGGGTCCTCGCGCCGCTCCTTCATGTCGTAGGTGACCGACTTCCCCTCGCGGATCACCAGGGCGACGGCGCGCTCGAGGCGGTCGGCCGCCGCCTTCTCGCCGAGGTAGCGCAGCATCATGACCCCCGAGAGGATCAGGGCGGTCGGGTTCACCTTGTTCTGCCCCTTGTACTTCGGGGCCGAGCCGTGGGTCGCCTCGAAGATCGCGATCCCGCCGTCCCCGATGTTCCCCCCCGGGGCGACCCCGAGGCCGCCGACGAGCCCGGCGCAGAGGTCGGAGAGGACGTCCCCGTAGAGGTTCGGGAGGACGAGGACGTCGTACAGCTCGGGCTTCTGCACGAGCTGCATGCACATGTTGTCGACGATCCGGTCCTCGAACTCGATGTCGGGGTTCTCCTTGGCGATCTCCCGCGCGACGTGGAGGAAGAGGCCGTCGGAGAACTTCATGATGTTGCTCTTGTGGACCGCGGTGACCTTGCGCCGGCCGTTCTCGCGGGCGTAGTCGAAGGCGAACTTGACGATCCGCCGGGTCCCGGTGATCGAGATCGGCTTGATCGAGATGCCCGAGTCGCGCCGGATGCGGGACTTCGGGACCCGGCTCTCGACGAACTCGATGAGGGCCGCCGTCTCGGGCTTCCCCTGCTCGAACTCGATCCCGGCGTAGAGGTCCTCGGTGTTCTCTCGGACGACGACGAGGTCGATCCCCTCGTAGCGCGAGCGGACCCCGGGGTAGGACTTGCAGGGGCGGACGCACGCGTAGAGGTCGAACTCCTTCCGCAGGGCCACGTTCACGCTGCGGAACCCGGTGCCGACCGGCGTCGTGATCGGGGCCTTGAGCGCGGTCTTGTTGCGCTTGATCGACTCGAGGACGCGCTCGGGGAGCGGCGTCCCCTCCCTCTCCATGACGTCGATCCCGGCGTCGACCCCCTCCCAGCGGATCGAGACGCCCGTCGCGTCGATCGTCTCGCGGGCGACCTCCGCGAGCTCGGGGCCGGTGCCATCGCCGCGGATGAGGGTGACGGTGTGAGGCATGGGGAGGTCGTCCTTCTCGAAGAACCTTGCGCCGCCCGGAACTCTGGATCCCGCGGCGGCCCCCGGAAGGAGGCCGCGGATCTGCGGGGAAGAGGGCGCGGAGGATAGGGGGGGATGAAGGCCCGCGCAAGCGGGCCCACGGACCCTAGCCGCTCAGGAACTTCTCCCCGCTCGCCTGCCACCACTGCCGCCAGGCCTTCAGCGCCCGGTCGCGCTCCTCCTTGCTCGCGTGGGGATCGAACTTGATGTTCTGGCGCGTGATCCTCCGCAGCGCCGTGATCGCGGAGTCCCGCACGATCGCGTTGCCGTCCCCGAGGGAGTCGAGGAGGGCGGGGACGGCGCTGCGGGCGTCGAGCTCCCCGAGCGTGAGGGCGGCGTTGTGGCGGACGAAGTCGTCCTCGTCCTTGAGGAGGGGGACGAGGAACGGGACGACCCTCGGGTTGCCCGCCTGGGCGAGCTGGGAGACGGCGTCCCACCGGACGCTCGCGTCGGCGTCCTTGAGCTTGTCGACGAGGGCCTGGACCGTCGGGGCGAGGCCGTCCTCGCGCTTCTCGGGGGTGGCCGGGGAGGGCTGCGTCCCCGCGGGGGGCGTCCCGACGTTCACCGCGGCGGCGGTGCTGAGATCGTGGCGCACCCCCTCGACCGCCGCGGTGAGGCGGCCGATCCCCTCGTCGAAGGCGGACTGGCGGATCTCGAGGCGCTCGAGCCTGTGCTTGAGCTCCTCGTTCTCCCGGATGTAGGACTGGACCCGCTCGAACCGGGCCCGGCCCTCCTCCCTCTCCTTCTCCGCCAGCCGGCTCCCCTCCTCGAAGGACTGGGCGATCTCGCCGAGGCGCCGCTCGCTGCGCTCGAGCCTCTCGTCGGCGGAGGCGAGGCCCTCGCGGACCTTCGCGAGGGCGGGGGTGAGGTCCCCGCGGACCCCCTCCGCCTGGCCCCGCAGGCGCTGGTCGAGGTCCCGCTCGCGGAACCGGGTGTAGCCGATCGAGGCGCCGGCCGCCGCGAGGAAGGCGAGGAAGGCCCACGCCGCAGCGCGGCCCGCGCCCCCCGCCGGCGCCGCCATCCGCGTCCCCCCCGCCGGGTTGCAGGTCCGGCAGATCACCTTCCCCTTGACCGTGATCGCGGCCCCGGTCTCGAGGTCCTGGAGGGGGATGCTCTCGTTGCAGATGTCGCAGAAGTAGATCTTCACGCGCGGTTTCCGGTGGCGCCGTCCCGCCTTGTACCCGGCCCCAGGGCCCCGGTCAAAAGGGGCCCGGATTGACACCCGTGACGGGGGATTCCTATCCTCGTGGCTCCTTCGACGGAGGCGGCGGGGAGCCCGACCCGCCGTCGCGCCGCGACAGGCCATGCGGATCGACCCCAGGACCGCCGCCCGCCTCGACGGGGCGGGGACCGAGTTCACGATCGCCGTGCTCCGCGAGGAGGCCTCGCGGCACCCGAAGAACGCCGAGGCGCTCACCGAGCTCGCGAACCTCCTCGCCCGGCTCGGACGCCACGAGGAGGGCCTCGCGGTGGACCTCGCCCTCGCGACGGTCCAGCCGGGGAGCCCGATCGTCCACTACAACCTCTCCTGCACGTACGCCCGCCTCGCCCGCCTCGAGGACTCCGTCCGGGCGCTGCGGCGGGCGATCGAGCTGGGGTTCGACGACCGGGAGCTCCTCCTCCGCGACGAGGACCTGGCGAGCCTCCGGCGGGACCCTCGCTTCCCGCAGCTCCTCGCCCTCCTCCCCCACCTGCGCTCGCGCCGCTAGAACCCCGCGCCGAGCGCGACGGCGGTCCCCACGGCGAGCGCCGCGCCCGCCCCCACGAGCGCCGCCTCGACCAGGACCGGCGCGCGCGCGGAGCGGGGCGTCTCCCCCGCCTTCTCCGGAGCCGGTGGCATCCCCGGCGTCGCGTAGGCTCCGCACGAGGGACAGTGGGAGTCCGCGAAGGGGAAGACTCCGTCGCACCGCAGGCAGGGCTTGATCCGTTCTTCGGCCACGGGAGGAGGGGGAGGGGGAGGGGTGAAAAGGGGGAGGGGTAAGGTGGGCGGCGGGACTATAGATGTCTCGACCGGAGGAATCAGCCCCCGAAGAAGGGGTCGGTCCGGCGCCGCTCCCACCACGACTCCCAGCGCGCGACCGCGACGACGCGCTCGGCCTCCGGCGCCAGGGGGCTGTAGCCGAAGTCGAGGCGGGTCACGTGGCTCAGGGTCTCGTGGCACAGCGCGCGCACGTAGCCGCTCTCGTCGCGCAGCCCCGCGATCAGGGTCTGCAGGGAGGACCAGTCGCCGAGGCGCCCCAGGGCCCGGGCCACCTCGTAGCAGACGCGCGGATCCTCGTCCTCCGCGTGCTCGCGCAGGTAGGGGACGAGCCGCCGGTCGCCGGTCGCCCCGAGGACGAGCGCGGAGGCCGCCCGGACGCTCGGCTGATCGTCGGCGAGCGCGTCGATCAGGAGGGGGTAGGCCGGCTCGCGGCACCGGCGCAGCCAGTCGATCGAGTCGAGGAGCTCCGCGCCTCGCGCGTAGCGGAGGCTGAGGATCTTCTGCTCGATGCGCTCCTTGAGCCGGTCGTCGGGTCCGGTGAACTCGCTGTGGTCGAGGAGCCGGCAGCCGGCGAGGAGGGGGAGGACGAGGAGAAGGGTCGGGGATCGCATGGGAATCGGGGAGGGGTCGTCGCGTCTATCGGCCGGCCCCCGCGAGCCCTTGAGTCCTCCTCCGCCCCGCCGCCGCGGCGAGGAGGAGGAGGAGGCCCGCCCCGGCGAGGGCCGAGCCGAACCCCACTCGGGCCTCCCCCCTCGGGACGGGAGGGAGCGCGGCCGAGTCCGTGCCGCCCGTCGCCCGCGCGATCTCCGGAAGGATGGACCGTCCCCCGCCCCGGAACTCGGGAGGGGTGAAAGACCCGCCGAAGGCGACGGGCCTCGGGACCCCGAGCCGCACGAGGGCGCCGACCGGCGCCAGGGCCGGAGGATTCCACCGCGCCGCGAACCGGCGCTGTCCCACGCGGGCCAGGCGGACCTCCTCCCCCCCCACCTCGACGCGGGTCTCCGGCTCGTTCCCCGGGTCCTCCTCCATGTCGAGGAGGAGCCTCCCCTCCTCGTACCGAAGGGAGTCCCCTCCCGGCGGGCGGCACAGGACCTCGAGGAGGGGTCCCCACATGTCGATCCTCTCGGCCCACCCCGGGGTCTCCTCTTCCCCCGGCGTCGAGCAGAAGGCGGCGACGAGCCCCGCGCCCGCCCTCCAGAAGGAGAGGAGGGGCTCGCGCTCGACGGCCGCGTAGACCGCCTGCGCGCCCTCCCGAAGGGCGCTCCGCGCGCGGACCCTCGTCGGCGGCGTCTCGAGGGGTAGGCGATCGGCGAGCTCGCCCGGGCGCCGCGGGTGCCTCTCTTCCCCGAGATGGAGCGCGCCGAGCTCCCCCGCGACGGCGCTCGCGAGGCCCGCGGGGTCCCGGACGCTCAGGGTCCGGCCCCCGCACGCGGAGGCGAACCGCTCGAGGAGCGCGAGGTCGGCGTCCGACCCCACCGAGAAGAGGACGACCTCCGCCCCCGCCTTCCGGACCGCCTCCGCGGCCCCCTCGATCGTCGCGGCCGGGGAGCCCTCGACCCGCCCGTCGGTCAGGACGAGGAGCCGCCTGCGCCGTCCGGCCTTCCCCGCCCCGAGGCTCCTCGCCGCCGCCGCCACGGAGCCCGAGAGGTCGGTCTCCCCGCCGGGGCGCTCGCCCGCGAGCGAGCCGGCGGCGCGCGGATCGGGGGGTCGACCCTCGGCCTTCCAGACGCGAATGTCCCGGAGGCTCTCGGCGAAGGTGGCGACGGCGACGGAGTCGTCGTCCGCCGCCTCCGAGGCGAGCCGGGAGAGCGCCTCGCGGGCGGCGGCGTACTTCTCCCCCTCCATGCTCCCCGAGGCGTCGAGGAGGAGGAGGTAGTCGGTGGCTCCCTCCCCCGGCGGACCCGGCTCGACGGGGAGGACGCGGCGCAGGCTCGACCTCCGGTAGCCCCCGGGCCCGAAGGCCTCCCTCGCCCCGGCGACGAGGAGGCCGAGTCCCGCGCGCTCGACGGCGTCCAGGAGCCTCGGCGCCACCGCTTCCAGTCGCTCGGCCCGCAGATCGACCAGGACGACGGCGTCGGCCCCTGCGAGGGCGCCATCGATCCCCTCGGGCGGGACGGAATCGACGGCGAGACCGGGGATCCGGGCGAGCCGATCCGCGAAGGCCGGCGACCCGGAGACCACGACCCGTCTCGCCCCGCCGACGACGCAGGTCGCGGTGCCCGCGTCGTTCTCGGGGAACCGATCCGGGACCTCCTGCGCCCACTCCACGCGCACGTCGATCGCCCCCTCTTCCCGGGCGAGGACCGGCCGCTCGACCCAGAGGCTCCCCTCCTCGGGGACCTCCACCCTCTCCTCGAAGGTCTCCGCTCCGCCGATCGTCCACCGGACGTTCCCTCCCCGGAGCGCTCCCGATCGGGCGAGGAGGGCGCGAGCGGCGAGCGTCTGCCCCGAGGACGCCTGCCGCGGCAGCCGCACCGATTCGACGCGCAGGTCGCCGACCTCGACGCGGGGGAGGGCGCGCACGTGGTCG
>JAKEFM010000079.1 GCA_022616055.1 Planctomycetota bacterium | reverse complement strand
TCTCCCGGGGAACCGGGATTCCCGAGGAGGAGGGCCCCGGCGGGATGAGCCCGGAGGCGATGAAGGCGATGGAGTTCCTCGGGAACATCCCGACCTACGACCTCCTCGCGGACCAGGCCGCCGCCGCTGCCGCTGCCGCCACGCGACCCGCGCCGAGGTAGCCCGTGGCCGAGGAGCGCCTCTCGCTCTCCGAGGCCGAGGCGACCGGGCCCGCCTCGAAGCCCGCCTCGCGCCCGGCGCTCACACCGGTCCAGGCTCCGCCCCCGAAGGCTCCGAGGGAGTTCTTCCCTCGCTCGCCTTTCCGGGAGATCCGCGGCGTCCAGCCCGGTCCTCTTCCTCCCGGCGGCGGGGGCATCGAGCCCTCGGCGGCCCTCAGGGTCCCCGGGGCCTCGACCTTCCACCGGCCCTACGAGGAGGAGGTCTACGACCTGATCGCCCGCACGCGGCAGGTCGGGGTCGTCGGCTTCGAGAAGCAGTACGAGCAGGAGATCAACGCGCTCGCGGAGCACTACGGCCCGACGGTCTCGCCCCCCGACGGGATGGGCTTCGTCGGGAACGGGGCGGGCTTCATCAAGGCCTCGCTCGCGAACTACGTCCGCCAGGTCGCCGCGCTCGAAGCGAAGGCCCGGGGCTACCGACTGAGGGGCCAGAGCGCGCTCGGCCTCCCGATCTACCGCTACTCCGCGAAGCCCGGCGCCTTCCCCGACGGGAGCATGGCCCCCGAGGTCGACGTCTACGGGGGCTACTACGTCGAGCCGAGGAAGCAGGAGATGCGAAAGCGTCTCACGGGGGAGTGGAGGGGGAACTTCCTGACGGGGGCGCAGGCGATGCTCCAGGCCGCCCGCGCCGTCGCCGGGGGAGGCCGGGGCTTCGAGCCCTCGCAGGTCCGGACGCTGGGCGGCGCTCCCGCGACGGGCTTCACGGAGAAGCTCATGGAGGAGACGGGGTCGGTGGGGGCGATGGCGGGGAAGCTCGGCCTCGAAGCGATGGTGACGCGGGGCCTGGGACGGGCCTTCCGGGGCGTCCAGGCGGCGCGCGCCGCCGCCGCGGGCGAGATGAAGACGGCTCAGGCGCTGCGGAATCTCACGCCCGCCGAACTCGCGCAGGCCCCTTTCCGCAGGAGACTCGGGGAGTGGGCCTTCGACACCGCGAGCGGGGTCTTCGGGATCTACGCGCAGGAGCGCTGGATCGCGCCCCTCGACACGAGGATCCGGGCCTCGCTCGAGATGCGCGCGAAGATCGAGAACTGGGACCGCCATACGATGGAGGCGGCCGTCTCGGACGCGAGGAGGCAGGTCGCCCTGGGCGCGGCGCAGGCCTACGCCGCGCTCGCCATCGTCTCGCCGGGCTTCGCGAAGGCCTCCGAGTGGGCGACGAGCAAGGGGAAGTTCGGGGCCTACGCCGTCCGCACGGGAGAGGCGGCGGTCCTCTCGGGAGGCTTCATGGCCTGGGACCCCGAGGTCTGGGATCTCGTCCGGCAGGGGGACTGGGCGGCGCTCACGGCGAAGTTCCTCGGGGCGGGGATCCCCTTCGAGCTCTTCGGGCTGCGGGCGGCCCTGCGCGACATCAAGTACCAGCAGTACAGGGCGAAGGAGGCCGCGAAGCTCGCGAATCCGAGGACTCCCGAGGAGCACGCGGCGACGAAGGCCGCGATGGAGAGCAAGCCAGGGGCTTCCTGGAGCATCACGGATCGTCTCAGGCAGGAGGCCGAGAGGAGGGCGAACGAGCAAGTCGAGCGCGAGGAGGGCCCGATCGACGCGCAGGTCTCCGCCCTCGTCGACGCCGCTTCGCAGCGCCAAGTCCGCGACGTGACGAGGGTCGTCGAGTCGATGACCGGCGTCGAGCGCGGCACGGCGAACGAGCCCGTCTTCAACGTGGTCTACTGGGGCCGGGCCATCGAGCGGGCGATCCAGACGGGGTCCTCGAAGGGGGTAGCGGAGTCGGTCAGCCGGTTCTTCGACGCGCTGTCCTCGCTCGGGGACCTCGCGAAGAAGACCGGGACGAACTTCGAGCCGGCGATCGAGGCGGCGAGGAAGGTCTTCTTCCCCCTAGAACAGGGCTCTCTCGCGAGGATGGACGTCGCCCAAGCGTCCCGGGCGCTCGCCGGGCTCGCCAGCGAGGTGGGGAGCTGGTCCGGGAAGGTCGGGGAGGTCATCACGGGGATCAGGGACGCGATGAAGCAGCCGGGGCAGCGGGAGCCTCGCCTGGGGGAGGAGGAAGGCAGGCCCACGGCGCCGCGGTCGGCCGAGGAGGAAGCCAGGTTCGAGGACGCGGTTTCGGACGTGATGGGTCAGGCCGACGTCTGGTACGGCAAGCCCGAGGTCCAGAAGGGCCTCGTCGAGATCGTCCAGGAGGCCCACAAGGTCGACCAGGCGACCGCCAGGAGGGTGATGGACGAGGCGGCCGACCGGATCGCCGCCCAGCGCGGGGAGGAGGGCCCCACGCCCTCGGAGAGGCCCCCTGCGAAGGCCCCGGAGCCCGCCCCCGCCCCGGAGCCCCCGAAGGCCGCTGCGACGCTCGCAGAACGCATCCGGCAGGCCCTGACGACGGCTGCCACGCCCGGGTTCGAGGCGGCCATGCGGGAGCCGATGACCGACGCTGAGGTTGCCGCAAGGGTCAAGGCAGGTGGGGGGAGGTCCATGAGGGGCCTTTTGATCAAGCCGGGGGGGAAGAACGGCCCGATCGTGCGGTGGCGGGAGGGGGAGGTCTGGGCGGAGGCGAGGGGTCCGGAGGCCATCCGGCGCATCCGGGAGGCCTTCGGGACGCCCGTGAAGGAGGGACCGAAACCCGCGCAAGTAGCGCCCCCGGGCCCCGCCGCCGGGACCGAGGGGGCTCTCCCGGAGCCTGGGGCGAAGCCGGGCGAACTCTTCGCGGGGAAGGCGCGAGAACCAGCGAAACCGGCCGGGCCCGTCGAGACCGCCATCGCCGCCCTCGCGAAGGCCTGGGGCGTCTCCGACCTCGACACGATCCGAAAGTTCCTCGAAACGAAGGACCCCCGCACCCGCGCCGCGGCCCTGAAGAAGCTCTTCCCCGAGAGCGTCCCGAAGAAGGGCGGGGAGGAGGGGATCGCGAAGTGGGTCTCCTTCGTCGAGGAGCGCACCCGCGAGGCGAGAGAGGCCCTCGGGACCTCGGAGCTCGCCGCCGAGGGGAAGGCCGAGGACGTCGCCGCCACCATCGCCGCGAGGA
>JAKEFM010000078.1 GCA_022616055.1 Planctomycetota bacterium | reverse complement strand
GATCCGCCCCCCGCCGTTCCGGACGAACCGCCGGCGCCCGTCGCGCGACCCGCGGAGGGACCGCCGGAGGCTCCGGGGAGGCCCGCGCATGTCGGGCGGGCCGTGATCGTCCGGCAGGGGAACGAGACGGTCCTCTTCAGCAGCGGCCCTCCCGAGAAGGAGATCCCCGCGCTCCTCGCGCTGCTCCGGGACCAGGGGGGCGAAGGGGCCGACCTCGCCCTCGCCCGGCTTGCGCTCCTCGCGCGCGACCTCGCCTCCCGCGGGATCGCCGCGCGCGAGTCCGCTCCGGGAGACCCCTCCCTCCTCGAGCGCCTCGACTCGATCTTCTCGCGGGCGCCCGAGGGAGACGACCGCGTGCGCGTCGTCGGGAACTGGGAGCGGTGGTGGGGCGCGAACCGGCCGGCGATCCTCCGGGCCGGCCGCGCCGACGAGGGAGTCCCCGAGCCGTGACATCCGCCTCGCGCGCCCTCTTCCCCCTCCTCCTCCTCTCTGGCTGCCGGATCGTGCGGGAGCTGCCGCCCTCCGAGGAGCTCTCCCCGGTCCTCCGCCTGGGCCCCGAGGTCTCCCCCGCGAGCGCTCCCGCCGGGGGACGGACCTCCTACTCGATCCGATCGCGGGGAGAGCTCGTGGTCGAGACGCGGGAGGAGGTCCCCTTCGCCCGGCTCGGAGTCACGACGAGGACGGCGAGCCGGGCGGAGATGCGGGCCGAGGGGATGGAGGGGCCGGCGGCTGTGAAGGTCCTCACGGTCGTGCCCGACGGGCCCGCCGCGCGCGCGGGGATCCGGGTCGGCGACCTCCTGACGAACCTCGACGGCACCGACCTCCTCTCCTCCGAGCACCTCCGGGAGGTTCTCCGGGGGACGCAGCCGAGCGGGCCGGTCCCCGTCCTCGGGAGGAGGAACGGGGAGGCCTTCGGCGTCAACGCGACCCTCGAGATCCGGCGCGAGCCCCGCCGGCGGACCGAGTACCGTACCCTGGAGCACGACCGAGAGACCGCGGCGTTCGGCTTCGAGGCCTCCACGGTCCCCGAGGACCTCGCCGCGATCCTCTTCGAGAGGCCCGGGCCCGCCGTCCTGCTCTCGGACGTCCCGGTCGGGAGCCCCGCCTACCTCGCGGGCCTGCGGCAGGGGGACCTCGTCCACTCGCTGAACGGGGCCGACGTCCGCTCGGCCACGGATCTCCTGGACCGGCTCGAGCCGCTGAAGGAGGCCCGGCTGACCGTGTCCGCGGGGGGGCGCGCGTTCGACGCGAACCTCCGGGCGCGCAAGGGGTTCGGCCGATCGGTCACCTTCCACTTCCCTCTCGTCGTCGGCTGGTCGAGCGCCCCCGCGAAGAGCGGCTTCGAGCTGGTCGAGGGGCTCCTCTTCGACTACGACGGCCGCGAGCTTCCCGCGCCCCGGCGCGAGCGACGGACGAGGACCCGCATCTCCATGCTCCTCGATCTCTTCGCCCTCGACACCTCCGAGGAGGGGACCAAGGTGAGCCTCCTCTGGATCATCCACTTCGGGTCGAGGGGCTGACCGGTTCCCGCCGCTGGCTGCGGCGTTGACAGGGGGCGCGCCGGCCCCTAAGAACGCGCGCGCCCGAGGGACCCCGACCGGAGATCGACATGGTCCCCCGAACCTGTTCCATCGCCGCCCCGGCGCTGGCCCTCCTCGCCCTTCCCGGATGCGCCGCCGTCGCCCTCGGGGCGGGCACCCTCGTCGCCCACCAGGCGTTCATCGCCGACGACTCCTACGAGGTCCTCTTCAAGGCCGACGCCGACCGCGCCTTCGCGATCGCCCGCAACGTCGTCGAGGACCTCGATCCCGCCGCGCGCGTGAGCCCGGAGAACCGCCGGATCGAGGGGCGGTTCGACGGCGCCTCCCTCGAGATCGAGGTCGACCACGAGTCGAGGGGCTACTCCCGGCTCGTCGTGGAGGCGCGCCGCTACCAGCTCGCCGCCCAGGGGACGGCGAAGAGCGTCGCCGAGCGCATCGCGCGCCGCGTCAACGAGGGCGGCCCCGGATAGGCCCGGAGGGCTGCGACGCGGGGACGGGCCCCGCGGGGCCCGGCAGCCGGCGCGGGGGCGTCCCCGGCGAGCGCCGGCGGACGCACCGCGCGCAGTACCCGAAGATCTTCAGGCTGTGCGTGACGGGCGTGAAGCGGTGGGACCGCGCCTGCTCGTCCTGGAGCTCCTCGATGGCGGGGGAGCGGAACTCCGTGATCCTCCCGCAGCCGATGCACACCATGTGGTCGTGGTGGTCCCGGTCGAGGATCGGCTCGTAGTAGGTCGTCCCGCCGCCGAAGTCGTGCGCCTCGAGGAGCCCCCCCTCGACGAGCATCGCGAGCGTCCGGTAGACGGTCGCCTTCGCGGCGCGCTCCCCGGCGCGGCGCAGCCGCTCCTCGAGGTGGTCGGCCGTGAGGTGCGAGCGGGAGCCGAGGATCTCCTCCAGGATCGCGCGGCGCTGGCGCGTCATCCGCAGCCCCCGGCGGCGGAGGAACGCCTCGAACTCGGCCCCGGCGCGGCTCATCCCTTCCCGTAGTCGTGGGCGAGCGACTCGGGGTCGGCGCCCGCCTTGTAGCGGATCGTGAGGAGCCAGTTCGAGAGCGTCCGGCGCACGGGCCCCTCCCGCTCCCAGCGCCGCGTCGAGACGTGGAGGGGGGAGCGCGCGAGCTCGAGCCTCCCCCCGGCGCGGCGCAGGCGCTTCGAGATCCCGAGGTCCTCGAACAGGGGGAGGTCGGGATAGCCCCCGATCCGCCGGAAGGTCTCCCGCCTCAGCGCGAGGCCCGAGTCCCCGTAGACCGAATGGAGCCATCGCACCCGCAGGTCGGCGGCTCGCTCGATCCAGCGGTAGATCCAGCGCTCCCCCTCCAGCCGCTGCGGGAAGGCGACGGCGGCGATCCGCGGGTCGGCCAGCCTCCCGCATGCCTCCTCGAGTGCGCCTGGCTCCGGCCAGCAGTCGGCGTGCAGGAACACGAGGCACGCGCCCCGGGCCTCCGCCGCGCCCGCGTTCATCTGGCGGCCCCGACCCCGGGGAGCCCGCACGACGCGGGCGAGCGCGGAGGCGATCTCGAGGGTCCCGTCCGTGCTCCCCCCGTCCGCGACGACCACCTCTCCCCCCGCGGGGAGGGCGCGGCGGACCCGCTCGAGGGTGAAGGGGAGGATCTCCGCCTCGTCGAGCGTCGGGACGACGACGCTCACCCGCGCGTCAACGGGGGGCGGGGGCACCGACGGCGCGCGAGCCGATGTCGCGGCGATACCGCATTCCCTCGAAGCGCACCCGCCCGAGCGCCTCGTAGGCGCGCGCGGCGGCCCGCGCGTGGGTCTCCCCGAGGGCCGCGACGCCGAGGACCCTTCCCCCGGCCGTCACGACCTCCTCCCCCTTCCGCGCCGTCGCCGCGTGGAAGACCTCCCGTCCCTCCTCCGCCTCGATCCCCTCGAGCCCCTCGATCCTCCTCCCCGTCTCGACCGCGCCGGGATAGCCCTCGCTCGCCGCGACGACGCAGACGGACGGGCGCGGATCCCACCGCAGCCCTTCCCCCTCCTCGAGCGTCCCCTCCGCAGTGCGCAGGAGGAGCGGCAGCAGGTCGTCCTCGAGCCGAAGGAGGATCGCCTGCGCCTCGGGGTCCCCGAAGCGGCAGTTGAACTCGAGGACCCGCGGCCCGCTCGGGGTCAGCATCAGCCCCGCGTAGAGGACCCCCCGGTAACGGCGCCCCTCCCGGTTGAGGGCGTGGATCGCCGGGACGAGGATCTGCGACTCGATCTGGTGGCGCATCCGCGGGGTGACCGCCGGGGTCGGCGAGATCGCGCCCATCCCGCCTGTGTTCGGTCCCTCGTCGCCGTCGAGGAGGCGCTTGTGGTCCTGGGCCGGTTCCAGCGGAACGATCGTGCGCCCGTCCGTGAGGGCGAGGACGGAGACCTCCTCCCCCTCGAGGAACTCCTCGCACACGACGGTCGTCCCCGCCTCCCCGTAGATCTTCTCCTCCATCAGTCGCGAGACAGCCTCGCGCCCCTCCTCCACGCTCCGCGCGACGACCACCCCCTTCCCTCCGGCGAGCCCCGAGGCCTTCACGACGACCGGGTAGGCGTGGTGCGTCTCGAGGAAGGACATCGCCACGCGCGGGTCCGAGAACACCCGGAATCCGGGCGAGGGGATCCGGTAGCGGCGCAGCAGCTCCCGGCAGAACGCCTTCGACCCCTCGATCTCGGCGGCCTTGCGCCGCGGGCCGAACACCCGCAGCCCCTCCCCCTCGAGCCGGTCGGCGAGGCCGAGGCACAGCGGCTCCTCCGGTCCGACGATCGTGAGGTCGATCCGCTCCCGCTTCGCCAGCGCGAGGAGCCCCTCGACGTCGTTCGCCTTCACGTCGGCGCACTGCGCGACCGCGGCGATCCCGGCGTTCCCCGGCGCGCAGAACACCTTCTCGGCGAGGGGGGAGCGTGCGACCTTCCAGGCGAGGGCGTGTTCGCGCCCGCCTCCCCCGACGATGAGGATGCGCATGCGGGGAGGGGAGTTTAGCGCGGCGCTCGCCCGGGCGGGACGGCCGATTGAGCCCGATCCGGGCGAGGGCTAGCATCGCCCGCGACGGGGTGTCGCTCAGCGGTAGAGCCGCAGCTTTGGGTGCTGCGTTTCGCCGGTTCGAATCCGGCCACCCCGACCACTCCATCTCCACGACGACGTGCCCCGGTCGTTCGCCTGGGCCTTCCTCGAGAATCGGCTGTAGCGCACGGCCCCCGGCGCTGGCTCTCCGCGTCCCCGATGATCCCGCTGGCGCCCCCCTCCTCCGGGGCCAGCACCCACGCTCTCCTAGACCGGGGGCACCCCGGCGGCCCCGCTTCCCAGCACGAGCTTCGCCGACCACGTGCGGCAGCCGTTCCACTCGATGATGAGGGAACCGCAGACGTTGCAGGTGAGCTTGCCCGGATCTGGGGCCGGCCACGTCGTCGAGTAGACCTCGTAGGTCGCCCCGCAGTTGCACGTGTAGGGCCCCGGCTGGCCGTCGGGGAGGTGCCAGGTCGACTCGTAGAGGTGCATCGTGGAACTGCGGCGACGTGCCTCATCGGCCGCGGGGTGGGTGGGACCGTAATTCCCGCCCGCGCCGCCTTGCCCATGTTCTCCCGGCTCCGAGCGGTCGCGAGGGCGCTCCGGCGGGAGGTGAGGGTCTGCCGGCTCGTCCTCCGCGATCCGCGGACGCCGCGGGCCGCGAGCCGGTCCGCGGACTGGCCGTCGCGTACGCCTCGTCTCGCTCAACCCGGAGCGAAACCGCGCCCGATAGGACGAGCCTTCCGGGTGCGGTTCGTACGAGTCGCGAGTGAACCTTCGGGGGCCGAGGTGAATCTCGTGGTCCGATCCTGCCGATGCCTCTCGACGAGGCCGAGCGCAGCTCTCGGCCCGCGACGCCGTTCCCTCGGCCTCGGACTCCCGTAGGAGGTCCCATGGACCGGCGGAACAAGTACCGGATCGAGCTCGGGGGGAAGAGCACCGTCGAGGTGAGCATCCTCGTCGAGGACAGGCCGCTCATGGTCGGCCGCCTCCACGACGTGTCCGCGGAGGGCGCCGGCGTCGTCCTCCCGAACCTGGCGAATGCCCCCCTCGCCGTCGGCCAGCGAGCGGAACTCGTCCTCGTCGGGACGACCATCGTGAAGCCCCTGCGGGTCTCCGCCGT
>JAKEFM010000077.1 GCA_022616055.1 Planctomycetota bacterium | reverse complement strand
GCCCAGATCGCCCCGTCCCCGGGCTCGTCCACGAAGAGGAAGGTCGACGGATCGAAGTCTCCGAGCGGCTGCACGGCCGCGACTTCGCCGAGGGGCGCGGGAGAGATGCCGGGGGAGGATTGAGCCGAGCCTCCGGCCCGCGAGCCGAGGAGGAGCCAAGCGGCCCCAAGCGCGAACGTTTCGAGGCCCGTCGTCTTCGGGTTCATCTCTCGTCTCCGTGGGATCGCTTCCCGTCCGGGGTTGGGGATCGTGGGCTCGGCGTGGGCGGGGTCCGCGCGAGCCTTCCACTCGGGTTAACGACGGGGGGGCCCGGGGACCTTGGCGGGCGGTGCTACCGGAGATCGGGCGGGCAAGGCGTCCGGCGCGGGACGCCGCGCCCGGATCGGCTCGATCCAGGCGCGGCGTCCGTTCGAGGGGGGAATCTCCCCGGGGAAGGACCGCTCTCGTCCGCGGCCGAGGGGAGGCGCGTCGCCCCGCGGCTAGTAGCCGTAGGTGACGTTGATCGTGTCCGAGAGCGCGACCCCGATCCCCGAGAAGTTGCACCCGCCCGCCACCGTGAGACCCACCTCGGCGGCCTGGTAGGCGATCACCCCTCCCGCCAGGGACATCGTGCACGGGTTGGTCCCGGTGAGCGTCCCCCCGGCCAGGATGATCGGCGGGAAGAGCGAGGTGCCGATGGTGCAGGACCCGGGCCCGCCTCACAGCGGCGTCGCGCCGGGCGGACCGACCAGCAGGAGGAGCGCGCCGCCCTGGCCCCCCGTCGCCTGCAGGGTGAGGGTGCCGTTCAGCGCGGAGGTCCCGCTCGCCAGGATCGTCGGCGGGGTCGCGCCGCACGAGGTCGGCACGGTCGCCGTCGAGAGGGCGCCGCTGTGGGCCACGTAGAGGGCGGCGTGGATCTCGTACCAGCCGGTGCCGGGCGAGTTGTTGTCGTCGAACGCGAGGGCGTGCTCCGGGCCGGAACCCCCCCCCGTCCACCGGGACGCGAGCCGGGGATGGTCCTCCGCCGCCGTCGAGAAGGCGTTCGGGACGAGCACGTGCCCCTGGTCCCAGACGAATGCGCTCGGCCCGGGCCGGACGGCGGCGAGCCGGATGTCGAGGTCGGTGGCGCTGTTGTCGTACGACTCCGCATAGGCGTAGACGAACCGGCACTCGTCGACGCCGACGGTGGGGTTCCCCTGCCATTCGCCGGGGTCCGAGCCGGGCTCGTTCGCGGTCAGGTTGATCGCGTTCACGGCGAAGGAGGAGCCCGAGGGCGAGAGGTAGGCTCCGTGGATGTCGCCCCCCTGCTCGTACACGACGAGCGCCTCCGTCCCGTCGCCCGCCACGTCCGGCCTCGTCGCGCTCTGGGGAAAGGGCGGCGAGGCGACGGCGAGGACGGGACTGCCGAAGGATCCGTCCTCTTCGATCAGGCGGGCGCCGATCGTGGCGAGGATCAGGGAATCCTGCCACGCCACGAACCAGCGGGGGACCTGCAGCCCGCACGCCTTCGAGATCGCGGGCGCGTAGTTCGAGCCGCCCTCGACGGTCGACCCGGCGCTGGTCGCGAGGGTCGTCGCGTGGACCATCCTCCGGAGGATGCCGTCGGAGGTGAAGAGGTCGCTGCTGTACACGACGCAGAACTGGTCGCCCGTCCCCGGGCGGGGATCCCCGCCGACGTCGGCGGCGCGGGCGTCTTGCCCGAAGATGTACGGGACGACGTCGAACTGCCCCGAGACGTTCGCGTTCGCGATCGGGCTGAACATCCGGCCCCGGACGTGCAGGTACCCGAGGAAGCCGGGGGCCTCGGCCACGACGAGCACGCGATCGTGCTTGTTGTTGTCCGCGTTCGCGGGCCATCGCCAGTCCGCGGTCGTGACGTCCTGCGCCACGTAGGCGCCGAGCGCCCCCCCCACCGTCCGGATCCGCGTCCAGACGTCGTGGTCGACGAGGCTGAAGGCGTGCTCCCAGGTGTAGGTGTAGACGCCCGCCGCGTTGAAGGAGACGTCGGGATCGAACTGGACGAAGTTGCCGAAGGCGACGCTGAAGGTGGAGAGGATGGGGTCGATCGTCAGGGGATAGCTCGCCGCCGCCGCCGTCGAGGAGGGAACGCGCACTTCGAGGGAGCCCCCCTCGAACGCGACCGTCGCCGGACGCACGACGGCGCCGGCGTCGACGGTGAGCGCCTCCCCGTATCGGACGCCCCCGAGACCGGGCGTCCCGAAGACATGCCCTCCTTCCTCGACCCCGAGGAACTCGAACTCGCTCTCGACCTCGAGGCGGACGACGAGGTCGCCGGCCCCCGCGCGCGCGGAGAGGACGAAGAGCTGCTCGACTCCATCGAGCCGGATCTCGTAGACCTCCTGGAACGCGCCGTGGTCGTAGACGACGCGGGTCTTCCCCTCCCGTCGCGGGAGCGGCCGGCCTCCCCCGAGCAGGTTCGCCTCCCCCCTCCCACGAAGGAGGGCGTGAGCCGGATCGGGAGGTTCCGCGGGGCCTCCGAGCCGAGGAAGGGGATGTAGGTGAGGCCCTCGGCGGAGAAGGAGGCCTTGTAGGACGGTCCCCTCGCCCAGATCGCCCCGTCCCCGGGCTCGTCGAGGAAGACGAAGTCGCCCCCGCCGAGGGAGGAAAAAAGCGAGCCGGCCTCGTCCTCGGGGGCCTCAGCCTTCGGAGGCTTCGACCCGGCCGGGATCGAGACGCCTGCCCGCGCCCCTTCCTCGCCCTGACCGGAGGCGCCGGCCGGCGAAACGAGGAGGAGCCAGGCGGCCGCGAGAACGGACGTTCCGAGGCACGACTACGGGACCATCCTTCGACTCCACGGGATCGCTTCCCGGCCGGGATTGGGGACCGTGAGTTCGGCCGACGTGGAGTCGGCGCGAGCCTTCCACTCGGGATAACGACGGAAGGGCTCGGAGACCTTGGCGGGAGGTGCTGCCGGAGATCGAGGGGGGAGGAGGGCCGGGGCGGAAAGCCGCGCTACCATCGCCTGGAGCGAAGCCCGCTCCCTCCGATGGACGAGCCGAACCCGACCCGAGTGACCCGGCTCGTGGCCCTCGCGTCGTCCAGGGACGCCTCGGCCGCCGAGCGCCTCTACGCGGAGGTCTACGAGCAATTGCGAGGTCTGGCCCGGTCCTACTTCCGGCCCCAGCCGCGAGGCCACACCCTGCAGCCGACCGCCCTCGTCCACGAGGCGTTCGTCCGACTGTTCGAGGCGGGGAGCCTCCCCTGGAAGGACCGCGCCCACCTCCTCGCGACGGCGGCGCGGGCGATGCGCCAGGTCCTCGTCGATCACGCGCGCCGGCGCGGGCGCTCCAAGCGGGGGGGAAGGTGGGTCCGCGTGACGCTCGACGAGTCGATCGCCCCGGCCGGTCCCCCCGACCCCGACCTCCTCGATCTCGAGGCCGCGCTCGGGCGCCTCGCCGCCCTCGACCCGCGGCAGGAGAGGATCGTCGAGATGCGCTTCTTCGGGGGGCTCACCGTGGAGGAGGTGGCCGCCGCGATGGACCTGTCGAAGAGCACGGTCGAGGCGGAATGGCGGGTCGCTCGCGCCTGGCTCGCGCGGGAACTCGAGAGGGGGTCCGCCCCTTGAACCCCGAGCGGTACGGGGAGGTGAAGCGCCTCTTTGTCCAGGCGGTCGACCTCGATAGGGACGCGCGGGGCGCGTTCCTCGAACACGCCTGCGCGGACGACGCGGACCTGCGGCGGGAGGTCGAGAGCCTCCTCGAGCGCGCCGACGCCCCGATCCCCGTTCCCGGACCGCCTCCCTTGCGGGAGGCGCTCGGCCTCGAATCGCCGGAGCCCGCTTCGGACCCGGGCTCGACCGGGGAGGCGGGACCGCTCCCGGCCAGGATCGGCCGCTACCGGATCGTCCGCCGGATCGGACGGGGAGGGATGGGCGACGTCTACGAGGCGGAGCAGGAGAGCCCCCGCCGGAGGGTGGCCCTCAAGGTCATCCGCTGGGGGGGGGACTCTCCCTCCCTCCGCCGCCGATTCGTCCGCGAGGCCCAACTCCTGGGGCGCCTCAACCACCCCGGCATCGCGCAGATCCACGAGGCCGGGATCGCCGAGGTCGAGACGGGACGGGGGACCGTCGAGCGCCTGCCGTTCCTCGCCATGGAGTACGTCGAGGGGCGGCCCCTCCTCGAGCACGCGGCGGGCCTCGACCTGCGCAACCGGCTCGAGCTCGTGGCGAGGATCTGCGAGGCGGTCCAGCACGCACACGAGAAGGGGGTGATCCACCGGGACCTCAAGCCCGAGAACGTCGTCGTGGCGGAGGAGACGAGGAGGGAGGGCGCGGAGCGGGGAGCCTCCCCCGCCGGGGTCCGGCCGGTCGGCCGGCCGAAGGTACTCGACTTCGGCGTCGCCCGCGCGTCGGAACCGGAGTCCGGGGCGACGGCGATGCCCACCCTCGCCGGGCAGCTGGTGGGGACGCTCGCCTACATGAGCCCCGAGCAGGTCGGCGCCAGCCCGGAGGACCTCGACACGCGCTCCGACGTCTACGGGCTCGGCGTCGTCCTCTACGAGGTGCTCGCAGGGCGCCCTCCCTTCGACTTCGAGGGGAAAGCGATCGCCGAGGTCGCCCGCCAGATCCTGGAGCGGGAGCCGGCGCGGCTCGGCGCCGTCGATCCGAGGCTGCGCGGCGACGTCGAAACCATCGTCGCCAAGGCCCTCGAGAAGGACCGGGAGCGGCGCTACGGCTCCGCCCGGGAGCTCGCCGGCGACCTGCGGCGCTACCTCCAGGACGAGCCGATCCTCGCCCGTCCCTCGAGCGGGCTCTACCAGCTCCGGAAGTTCGCGAGGCGCAACAAGGGGCTGACGGGCGGCGTCGCGCTCTCGGCCCTCGCCCTGGCGGCGGGGGCGGCCGTCGCGCTGCGGCTCGCGTCGATCGCGACCGACGCCCGAGACTTCGCACAGGAGCGGTCGGGCCAGGCCGTCCGCCAGGCGCGGCGAGCCCGCTTGGCGGCCGCGGCCCTGGCGGCGGAGCTGGGAGACTTCCTCGCGTGCCGTCAGCTCCTCGGCTCGATCGAACCTTCCGACCGCCACTGGGAGTGGCGCCACCTCGACACCCGCATCGACACCTCCCTCGCGCGAATCGAGAGCGTCGCGCCCCTCCGCGCCACGCGCTTCGCCCCCTCCGGAGAGGAGATCCTCCTCGCGGACGCCGCGGGCGAGATCGACCGGTGGGAGCCGGACCTGGGCCGGCGCCGGAGCGTCCTTCGCCTCGAGCACCCCCTCACCGGCCCGGCCGCCTTCGACCCGGGCGGCACGAGACTCGCCGGCGCCTTCGGCGCGGAGGCCCGCGACATTGGCCTGTTCGACCTCCCGACCGGCCGGCGCCTCGCGCAGGTCGAAGCGCCCGAGGAGCCGCCGGGGACCCTCGCGGTCTCGACGGACGGGTCGCGGGTGGCCTTCGGGGGGGCGACGAAGTGCTGGCTCTGGGAGCCCGGGGCGCCCCTCCGGATGGTCCGGGCCGTCCCCGTGGTCTCCGTCGCCTTCAGCGCCGACGGCCATCGCGGGGCCGCCGTCCATGGAGCGGGCCGCTGGGGAGAGGGCTACTTCGTCGACTTCGACGCGGCGAGCGGGGAGCTGGTCCACCGCGAGCGGACCTACACGGGCCTTCCCGCCTTCGACGTCGCGCTGAACGGGGACGGCTCCCTCCTCGCCCTCGCCTACCGCGACAAGCGCGTCTGGCTCCACGACACGCGGTCCGACCGGCCGGCCGGAAAGCTCGTCGGACACTCCGCCGCCGTACGGGCGGTGTCGTTCGACAGGTCGGGGCAGCGGCTCGCGAGCGCGGGGGACGACGCGACCGTCCGGCTCTGGGAGGTCCGGACGGGGAGGCTCCTCGCCACCTTGAGCGGTCTCGCCGGCGTCCCCCTCGACGTCGCCTTCTCGCCTGACGGAACCCGCGTCCTCGCCCACACGGAGAAGGAGGCCCTCCTCTGGAGCGGCGACGAGCTCGAGGGGATCGAGGTCCTCCGCGGCCACTCGACCTACGTCTACGCCGTCGCCTTCGCGGCGGGCGGAGGGCGGATCCTCTCGGGGGGCTTCGACGGGTCGATGCAGATCCGCGACGCGGCTTCCGGCGAGATCCTCTGGGAACGGCGGGGGCCGGGCCTCCTCCGGGCCCTCTCGGCCGCGGCACGGGCTCCCCTCTTCGCCACCGCCCACGAGAGGACCGTGGGGGTGTGGGACGCCGACGCGGGCGTCCTCCTGCGCGAGTTCGCATGCGAGACCCTCGTCCGGGATCTCGGCCTCTCCGCGGATGGCTCGCTCCTCGCCGTCCGGCATGAGACGGGAGTCGACCTCCGTGACGGCCGGTCGGGGGAACCGGTCCGGTCCTGGCCCTGCGCCTCCGGGACTCCCTACGGCGCGGTCGCGATGTCCCCCCTCGGAGACCTCGTCGCCTCGAACGAGGGGACCGGCACTTTCGTCGTCTGGGAAGCCGACACCGGCCGCGAGGCCTACCGGAGGGCGGGGCACGCCGGATTCGTCGAGGCCCTCGCCTTCAGCGCGGACGGGGTCCTCCTCGCGACCGGCGGGGTGGAGGGATCCGTGCGCCTGTGGGACGCCCGGACTGGCGGCGAGCGGTGGGCGTCCTCCGGCCACACCGATCGGGTCTACGCGGTCGCCTTCTCCCCCGACGGCACGCGCCTCGCTTCGGGGTCGAACGACACGACCATTCGGCTCTGGGACGTCGCGACGGGGGAGGACGTCGGCGTGCTGCGCGGGCACCTCGACTACGTCTTCTCCCTCGCCTTCTCCCCCGACGGGACGAGGCTCGCGAGCGCCTCGGGGGACTCCACCGTGCGGGTATGGGACACCGTCCGCCGCTCGACCCGATGGCAGGAGGGAGCGGTCTCGCGGACGCTTCGGGAGGAGGCGCGAACGGATGCTGCGGCGCGGCTCGCCGAGCTCGGGGATCCCACGAAGGCTGCCGAGCGCCTCCGGAACGACTCCTCCCTCGACCCGAATCGTCGCGAGGCCGCGATCCAGGCCCTGCTCCTGGCAACCTCCCGGCCGCGGGCGCCGAAGTGACGCGTTCAAGTCCACGGACGATCGCGGACGATCGGGGGCGCGTGAAAGCGCTTCTCCTGTCCCTGTTTGCCCCGCTCCTCGCCTGCAGGCAGAAGAGCGAGCACACGTGGGAAACCGTCGTGGACCTGTTCTGCGACGGCGCCACGATCACGGCGGTCGCGCAGGTCGAGCACGTGAAGGCCTCCCGTTCCCCCCTCGAGCACGGCTCGGGCCGCCACGACGAGGTCACGGGCTGGGTCGGACTGGTCCGGTGGGCCCTTCCGCCGACGCCTCCGGAGGGCCGCCTGAAGCCCCAGGGGATCACCCTCCTCGGCCGCGAGCACGCCACGGCGCGGGACGCCAGGGGAGCGAGCCTGCCGGAGGTCCTGGCGCGAGCCTGCTCGAGCCCCGACACGCTCCTTTTCGAGGACGGCGCCCACGGCCGGTTGAGCCTCCGGCGCGCGAGCGCGCCTCGCTCGCCGGCGTTCGCCGAGTTCCGCATCGACCCCTGCATGGGCCCGAACTGCGAGGTCGTGCCGACGCGCTCGGGACGACACCTCCTGGCGAAGAACAGGGGAAAGTTCAGCATCCTCGCGGGGCCGGACTTGAGCGCGGTCCGGGAGTTCGGATCCGGGGCGGGCTTCTCCGACTTCCAGGGCCGCTTCCGGCGCGTCGAGGATCACGCCCGGATCCTGACCGACGACCTGCGCTACTGGATCAAGGTCCCCTTCAACGCCGGCGAGCCCCAGGGGTTCAACCATTGCAAGGCGGTGGTCTACGACATCGCGGAAGACGCCACCCGCGAAGTCGCCCTGTCGCTGGGACCGGGGCCCACGGGGATCGAGGACGCCGAGAGCCTCGAGGGGAACCTCCAGTTCCTGGCGCGCCATGGGGAGACGCTGCACGTCGTCGATCCCGACTCCAAGGTGCTCGCCTCCCTCCCCGCGGCGCGGTTCGGCTCCGCGAGCCCCGGGTCGCTCCTCTTCTGGGACCCCGCCCGCCGGCGGATCGCCGCCTGGCACGAGCCGGACGAGAACGTCCTGTCCCTCGGCCCGATCCAGGTGTTCGTGCACGACTACGGGACCGGGAACGCGAGCACCTACGAGCTCGACTGGGCCGACACGGTCGCGCGCCTGCGCGCGCAGGGCTAGGGGAGCCCCTCGACCAGCGCCAGGAACCGCCCGAGCTGGTACTCCGGCTTCTCCGCGTCCGACTCGTTCTTGAACGAGCGCAGGCGGACGCCCACGAGTCTCCGCTCGGGGAAGACGCAGAGCGTCTGGCCGAGCCAGCCGGTGTGGAAGTAGCCGACGACCTTCCCCGCCCCGTCCAGGCGCAGCATCCACAGCAGCCCCTGCCCCTTCGCGAGAGGGGTCGCCGGGCTCCCGAGTAGACGGATCGTCTCCGGAGCGACGACCCCCTTCCCCCCCTCCGCGACCATCTGCCCGATCCTCGCCAGGTCGCGCGCGGTGAGTTGCAGGTTCGCGTAGGTGAAGGTGTGCTCCGCGCCGTCGCGGTCCCACTTCCAGTCCCGGATCCCGAGCGGCTTCATGAGCCTGCGCGCGAGGTACGAGTCCGCCTCCTCCCCTGCGGCGGCGGCGATCACGCCGGAGAGGAGCGCCGTCGCCTCGTTGCTGTAGAGGTATTCCGTGCCGGGAGGCTTCGCGAGGCTTAGGGCGCGGACGTAGGCGACCTTGTCCTTCTCGGCGTTGAGGAGCCGGGCTGAGGGGTGGCCGTTCTCCTGGTGGACCTCGATCCCCGAGGTGTGCGTGAGGAGGTGGCGCAGCGCGACCCCCTTGTCCGCCCACTCCGGGAACCAGGTCGAGATCGGCGCGTCGACCGACGGGATCTTCTTCTCCTCGAGGAGGAGCCCCACGGCGATCGCCGTCACGAACTTCGTGACGGACATGACGTGGATGGGACCGGCGGGGCGCCCGAACGTCCGCTCGCAGACGACCCTGCCGTCCTTGAGGACGATCACGGCGTCCGTGTCCGACTCCGCCGCGGCCGCGACCAGCTCGTCCATCGCCGCGCCGCCGTACTTGGGATCGCCCTTGGGGAAGAAGCCCGCGAACGAGAGCCCCTTCTCGAAGTGCTCCTCGGGGCGCGACTCCTTCCTCCGCGCCGTGAAGGCGAAGTCCCCGCACCCCTTCCAGTCGCATCGCCCCTCGAGCCTGCTCCCCTTCAGTTCGGCGGAGAAGCGCAGGTCGAATTCGGCGCTCTCCAGCCGGAAGGAGACTTGCTTCTCGTTCATCTCGACGTCCGCCAGGTCGTAGCGGCGCGCGTAGAGGACGACGTCGAACGCGAGGCTCCCCCCCTTCGCCTTGAGCAGGAGCGTCCCGGTCGCGATCTCGGGCTGCCAGCCAGTCCGCTCGATCCTGACCGACCACGGGCCCTCGAGGGAGACTCCCGCTCGAGCGGAGGCCGCAAGGAGGCACACGAGGAGCGCGGTTCTCATGGGAATCCCTCGCGCGAGATTCGGGGGTCCAGGGGGGGTCCGTCGCCGCTTCCATTCGGAAGGTACGGAAACGGGCCCGCGCCGGTTCAGGGGCCTCCCCTTCAGACTCTCAGCCCTCCCCGGGAGCCGGGCTCGGATGCCGGAAATCGTGGCGGATCCGGGCGCGGACGTCGCAAGGAGGGGCCCAGCCCCCTCCGACAGGCGCTGCCATCCTTCGCCGAGCCTTCCCCGGTCCCGGTTCGCCGGCCCCCCGTCCGGCGGGTCCTCCCGTCGTCGCGTGGAGGGGGATCCCCCACTGCGGAGACCGAGAGTCCTGGGGCGCCTCGGACGGGTCACTCCTCCGCGTGCGGAGTCCCGACCGCCGCGGGGTTACCCGCCGAATCCGGGGGGGATAGAGTTACTTGCGAGCCCGGAGGTCCCCGTTGTCCCCCTCCTCCACCGGAATCCGGAGAAACCCGCTCCCGCGTTTCCTCGCCACCGCCTGCGCCGCCTCGGTTCTCGCCGCGGCAGCGCTTCCCCAGGGCTATCCGGTTTGGGAGGCGACGGGTCCTTTCTCCGACTGGCAGCTCGGGGGCGCAATCTCCGCCACGGGGGATCTCGACGGGGACGGACTCGGCGACCTCCTCGTGGGTCTAGGGAACATCACCGGCGGTCTCGCGGGCCCTCCCCAGGACGCCCGAGTCCTGTCGGGCGCGAACGGCCTCGTCGTCTTCCCCTTCTCGGGCACGCAGCTGGGCGCCGGTTTCGGACGGGCGGTCTCCGGAGTCGGAGACACGGATGGCGACGGCGTCCGCGACCTCCTCGTCGGCGCCCCCTTCTATTACGTCGCCCTCCCAACGCTCACCGGGGTCGTCGGACAGGCGACGCTCTACTCCGGCGCGACCGGCCTCCCGATCCTCACCCTGTCGGGGACGGCGGCGGGAGCGCGATTCGGCTGGGCCGTGGCAGGGGTGGGTGACCAGAACCTGGACGGCTACGCCGACGTCCTCGTCGGGAGCCCCGGACCCGGGACCCCTTTCGGCCCCCCCGGATCGGCGACGATCCTCTCGGGCTTCGACGGGTCCGTCCTCCTTGCGCTGACCGGGATCTCGCCGGAGGAACAGTTCGGCTACGCCGTCTCCGAAATCGGCGATCTGGACGGGGACTCCGTCCCGGATGTGATCGTCGGAGCTCCCTTCGGCGACCCTTCCGGCCTCGCGGATGCCGGAGAGGCGCGGGTCTTCTCCGCGGCGGGCGGCGCGGTGCTCTACACCGTTTCCGGAACGGGGGCGGGGGACCTGCTCGGCTGGTCCGTCGCCGGCCCTCTCGACACGACGGGCGACGGGCTCGCCGACCTTCTCGTCGGCGCGCCCCAGGCCTCGGACTTTGGCTCTCCCGCCGTGGGTCCCGGATACGTCGTTCTCCATTCCGGCGCGACGGGGGCTCCCGTCCTCACCCTGACGGGAGGGACGCTCGGGGACCGGTTCGGGCACTCGGTCGGCTGGACGGGGGACCTCGACGGCGACGGCCTCTCGGACTTCTCCGTCGGAGCGCCGCGGACGGATGGGATCGCCCTTCCCGACGCCGGGAGGGCGACCATCTTCTCCGCGGCGACGGGGACGCCCCTCCTCGCTTTCAGCGGGAGCCAAGCGTCGGCGAACGCAGGATGGGCGGCGACGGGAGTGGGAGACGCGAACGGGGACGGGGTCTTCGACGTCGCGGTCGGGTCTCCCACCGCGGACGCCCCGACGGGAACCGGAGCCGGACGGGTGACGCTCCTCTCGCCCGTCGGCATCCCTGCGGGCTCCGGGTCGTTCGGAACGGGGTGCGCTGGAACGGGCGGGATCGCGCCCACGGCCGCGACTTTCGGCGGCCCGCCGACGCCGGGCAACGGCACCTTCGGCCTCTCGGTGTCCAGAGGGATGGGAGGGACCCTCGCTTTCCTCTTCGCCTCGACCGCTCTCGATCCCGTGGGGATCTCGATCGGCGGCTGCAGCGTCCACCTCGCCGGATCGATCTTCTTCCTCCCCCCCGCCTCGATCTTGCCGAGTCCGCCCGGCGTCCCCGGCGCAGGGTTCCGGCTCAGGAACCTCCCGGTCCCGCCGGACCCCGCCCTCATCGGCGCGGTCGTCCCCTTCCAGTGGGCGCTCGCCGACGGCGGAAGCCCGAACGGGCTCTTCACCACCTCGAACGCGGTCGCCGTCGCGATCCTATAGCAGGCCCAGGCGCTCGAGCGCCTCGAGGATGTGGCGCGCGTAGATGCTGTGGCCGTTCGGATTGGCGTGGGCGTCGGAGGCGCTGTTGCGGACGCCCGTCGCGCGCTCCTCGGGGGTGAAGTCGATCGAGGCGTAGGGGATCCCCTCCGCCCCGCAGAGCTTCTCGAGCTCGCCGAAGCGGTAGATGTCGAGGACCGCGAAGCGCGCGCCGCGCGCGGCCGAGAGGTCGCGCATCCGGAGGATCCCCGCGCGCGAGAGGGCCCACCCCTTCTCGAGGTCGAGCCCGAGCGCCTTCCACTGCTCGACGGCCCCCGTCTGGGCCTCCGGCGTCGCCTGGACCTGGAGGTAGGCGAGGAGCGCGTGGGTCCGCGGGAGGAACGGCCGGAGCTTCGCGAGGCGCTCGAGGCCCCGCATCGCGCGCCTCGCCCCCTCGCTCGCCTCCGGCCGCGGGGCGGCGCCGGCGAAGTAGTCCTGCGTCGGGACGAGGTCGTTGTCGACGAAGACCAGGACGACGAGGTCGGGCTCGTAGGAGAGCTCGACCTCCTCGAAGGCCGCCGCCTCCTGCGTCGTGTCGTGGAAGAGGTGGCCGAGGTTCACGCACTCGAAGCGCCCCCGGGGCGCGAGCGCCGTCTCGAGGAGCGCGACGAAGGTGTCCTCCTCCTTCACGCCCCACCCGAAGGCGACCGAGTCCCCCACGAAGAGGACGCGCTTCACCCCGGGCGGCTTCGGCTTCTCCCGGTCGGGGCCGCGCAGGCCGTCGCGGTTCGTCCGGATCGACCAGCGGCGGAAGCGCAGCTCCCGGTCGGGCCGGTGACGGAAGATCCGCGGACTCCCCGGCGCCATCTCCACCAGCTCCTTCCGGTAGCGCTCCATGTCGAAGCCGTCGAGGACGCCGAAGGGATCGAACGCCCAGACCGCCCCCTCGACCAGGAGGGCGGCGAGGAGGAGGGCGCCGAGGAGGACCGAGATCCGGCGGAGGAACCGGCCGCCCCTCATCCTCCCCCGCCCCCGCGGAAGAGGAGGAGCCTTCGGACCCCCGCGTCGCCGGGGAGTTCGTAGGCGTGGGAGGCCTCGAGCGGCAGGGCGCGGAGGAGGCCCGCCCGCCCCGCCTCGTCGAGCTCGACCTCGGCGCGGGGCCCCTTCATGCAGCCGAGCCACCGGAAGGAGCGGCGGACGGGAGCGAGGAGGTGGAGGAGAGGGGCGAGCCTCCCGCCGGCGCGGACGACGACGCCGTCGAAGCGCTCCCGGCGGAGGAGATCCTCTCCCCTCCCCCACAGGGCCCTCGCGTTCGGAAGGGACAGCTCTTCGATGGCGCGGGCGAGGAAGTCGGTCTTCTTGCGCGTGGAGTCGAGGAGGACGAAGTCCCCCTCGAGGAAGGCGGCCGCGAGGGGGACGCCCGGGAATCCCCCTCCGGTCCCGAGGTCGAGGACGCGCCGGTTGCGGAGGTCGAGGAACGTCCCCGCCCGCCACGAGTCGAGGAAGTGCTTCGTCGCGACCTCCGCCGGCTCCTGGATCGCCGTCAGGTTGATCCTCCGGTTCTCCTCGAGGAGGAGGAGGGCGAAGCGCGCGTAGAGGTCGAGGAGGGGCGCAGGAACCCCCGTCCCCGCGAAGGCCGCCTCGAGCGCCGCGCGCAGCGCCCCGAAGTCGGGAGTGGGGGTCGACCGCGGGCGCGGCGTCCGGGGGATCGGGGAGCCGGAGGCGGTCAACGCGGGGGAGATTGGCGGGCCAGGAAGGATTCGAACCTCCAACCCGCCGATTTGGAATCGGCTGCTCTACCAATTAGAGCTACTGGCCCGTGGAGGCGGCCGATGCTAATCGATGGGGAGCCGTGAGCGAAACCCGTCCCTGTTCCCTACTCCTCCTCCTCCTCGCGGGCTGCGCGGGGGTGGGCCCTCCCGCGGAGCCTTCCCTCCGGACGAGGGCCGGGATCGCGGTCGTCTCGATCACCCCCAAGGTCACGCCCGAGGGCCCGCCCGTCTGGGTCGCCGGATACGGGAAGGGGCGCCGGGCGACCGGCGTGCGCGACGACCTCGGCGCCCGCGCGTTCGTGTGGGACGACGGCGAGCGCGCCGTCGCCCTCGTCGCCCTCGACCTCGTCGGCCTGTTCCGCGACCGCGTCGAACGGATCCGCGCCCGGGTTCGGCAGGACCCTCGCTTCCCCCGCCTCGAGGTGATCGTCGCCTCGACCCACAATCACGAGGGGCCCGACTCCCTCGGCCTCTGGGGGCCGAACCCCGTGACCTGCGGCGCCGACTCCGCGTACCTGGACTTCGTGGAGGATGCCGTCCTCGAGGCGATCGCGAGGGCCCACGACGCGCGCGCGCCCGCGACGCTCTGGGCGGGGGAACTTCAGACGCAGGGGCTCGTCCACGACTCCCGCCAGCCGATCGTCGAGGACGAGGTCGTCCGGGTCCTCGAGGCTCGCGCGGGGCGGGGCGGAGCCCCGATCGCCTCGATCCTCGTCTTCTCCTCCCACCCCGAGGCGGCGGGGCCGCAGAACACCCTCCTCACGGCCGACTTCCCCTGCGCCGCCCGGCGCACCGTCGAGAGAGCGCGCGGCTCGCGGGCGATCTTCTTCGCCGGCTCGATCGGCGGACTCCTCGGCCCCGGCCCGATCCGGATGCGGGACCCGGAGACCGGCGACCTCGCCCCCGAGGACTCGATCCGGAACGCCGATCTCTACGGGGAGGCGCTCGGACGGTTCGCCGAGCGGGCGCTCGACGAGGCGGAGCCGGTCGAGGACCCGCGGATCTCGCTCGCGCGGCGGCCCGTCGAGATCCCGATCGAGAACCCCCTCTACCTCCTCGCCGCGCGGATGGGCGTGGTCCGCCGCGACGATCTCCGACACGAGGGCCGGCTCGTCGAGCACCCCTCCGACCTCGGGGAAGGGGACGTCACGATCCCGACCGAGGTCGGCCGCCTTCGGATCGGGGAGGTCGACTGGCTCCTCGTTCCCGGGGAGATCTACCCCGAGCTCGTCTTCGGCGGCGTCCTCGACCCGCCCGACGCCGGCGCCGACTTCCCCGAGGCGCCGGTCGAGCCGCCCCTCTTCCCGAAGCTCACGGGCCGGCACCGCGCGGTCATCGGCCTCGCGAACGACGAGATCGGCTACATCCTCCCGAAGCGACAGTGGGACCTGAAGGCGCCGTTCGCCTTCGGGCGGGACTCCCCCCAGTACGGCGAGGTGAACTCCTGCGGCCCCGACACCGGCCCGCGCCTGTGGATCGCGGCGGTGGAACTCCTCCGTGAGTAGGGGTGGCGCGCCCGGCGGAGGGCGACCGCGATCGCTCCTGGTCGCGGCCTCCCTCGCCGCCTGCTGTTCTTGCCAAGCGCTGCGGACCTACGCGACCTATCGGCGGGTGGTCGCCCACGAGAGGGAGTTCGCCGCGCTCGAGATCGCGCGCTACGACCTGCGCGTCGACCTCGTCGCCGCCGAGCGGCGGGTCCGCGTCGGAGCGCGTGTGCTCTTCGCCAACCGCGGGAGCCGGCCGATCGAACGGGTCGGGGTCCTGCTGCCCGCCGGGGTCCGGATCGGGTCCGTGCACACCGGCCCCCTCGACCACCTGTGGAACGAGGAAGCGGTGGGGCTCGGGGGATTCCGCGCGACCTACGTCGTGGTGCTCGGCTTCCCGCCGATCGGGCCCGGAGACGAGCGCGCGATCGACTTCGACTACGAGTTCTCCGCCGCCGCCCCCACCCTCTCCTCTCGCCTCGAGCCCACGGACGGCTATCTCCTCGCCGAGTCGCTGTGGGTCCCGACCCTCCGCACGCCCCTCTCCGAGGTCGGGATGGAGCGCGCGCCCTGCGCCCTCGAGGTCACCCTGCCCGAGCCGCTCGTGCCCCTCGGCCTCGCCGATTTCGAGCCGGCCGGCGGCGAGGGCGGGAGACGGACCTGGCGCGGCTCGACCGCCTTCCCGTTCTCGCCGTTCCTCGTCTACGGCGAGTACGCGCGGTCGCGCGACGCCGATCGCCGGGTCGAGGTCTGCACCCTCGCCGGCTCGCCGGTTCCGGAGAGGGGGCTCGAGTTCACCACCGACTGCGCGGCGGAGCTGCGCTCGACCTACGAGCGCTGGTTCGGCGCCGTGGATCTCCTGACGACCAAGGTGATCGCGGTGCGGCGCCATGGCGGCTCGTGGGGAGCGCCGGGCTGCCTCCTGATCGACGACGGCCTGCTCCCGCGCGAGGCCTGGGAGGAGCTCCGGGCGAACGGCCTGCTCGCCCACGAGCTGGCCCACACGTGGTGGGGCTCCTCGGTCGCGATGCACGGAGGAGCGGGGTACCTGCACGAGGGCCTCGCCAACTGGTGCTCCGCCGAGGCGGACGCCATGCGCTACGGCCCGGCGGCGCGCGAGAGCAGATACGAGGGCTGGCTCGTCCGCTACGCGCGCGGCAAGCCGCTCCGCTCGCCCCTCGGGAAGCTCTCGATCCTCAAGGAGCCCGAGTACGGGCGCGGGGCCTATCTCGTCGGGGCCCACTTCTACCGCGCGCTCGCCGAGCGGGCGGGAGCGGAGCCCTTTGTGAATCTGTTGCGCGAGTTCTACGCGGAACACGCCTTCGAGAGCGCCGACCTCGACGACCTCCGCAGGAGCGCCCGCCGGCGGTTCGGCGGCCGTCTCGACGACCTGTTCGAGGACTGGATCGACTCGCGCCGCGCGAGCGACGCGCTCCACCGCCGCGGGCGCGCGATGGTCGAGGAGCGCACGGCCTACTGGCGGGCGCGCGCGCCGGCGCCGAGCGAGGCGCTGCGCGCCGACGTGGCGGCGCGACTCGAGCGCGCGCGCGAGGCGCTACGAGGCGCCGCCGGAGGGCTCTCCCCGGCCGGGGGGCGCGACGCGGCGCTCCGCGAGGCGCTCGACCCGATCAACGCGATGCCGGGGGTCCAGGTGACCGTCGTCGACGCGAAGTGCGACCTCGCCTATCACGTCCAGATCCAGAGCGGCAACGTCCGGGGCCACCGAGACCTCCTCGGAGCATCGGTCTACGGCTCGATCGTCGAGGCCGGCACGACCGCCGGCACGATCGCGAACTTCGACTTCATGAACGAGGACCTCCGGGCCGCCCGCGAGAACGCCATCGCCTGGACGGCGCTCCCCGACCTGGGCTTGTGGCTGGTCGTCGAAGGCCACGAGTGGAGGGCGATCGAAGGACCGGCCGGCGACACGTAGGCGGCTCAGGGGAGGGGCTCCCGCCCCAGGAACCGCCGCGCGAGCTTCGCCCCCTCGAGGACCGAGACGGGAATGAGCCCGAGGGCGAGGGAGAGGGCGCAGTCGCCGGCGGAGGGCGGGTCGAACCTTCGCCGGAGGAGTTCCCGCCTCGAGGCGGAGCCCGGACACGCAGGCACGGGGGTTGCCTCCAGGTCGACCGGCTCGGGCGGGATCCGTCCCCCGCGCATAAGATCCTCCCTTCTGGCATCGCAGGCTCTCCCGAAAGAAGGAGGCTCTCCATGGCGAAGCTCTCCCCAGACCCCCGCTTCTTCCCGCCGAGGACCCAGCCGACCGGCCCCGCGCCATCGCCACCCGCCCAACCGGTTGCGGGCTCTCCGTCCCGGCCCTCCGTCGAGTCGATCGCCCGGCGCGCCTACGAGCTCCACCTCGAGCGCGGCGGAGAGCACGGCCACGACCAGGAGGACTGGTTCCGGGCCGAGAAGGAGCTCCTCGCGCGCCGAGCGTTCCGGGACAGCGAGAGGTGATCCGGCGAGAGGGAGGAGTCCAAGGCCGTCGTCCTCGCCGGAGGCGAAGGGCGCCGGCTCGCCGGACTCACTCGCGCCCTCCGCGATCGGCAAGTCCCCAAGTCGTTCGCCGAAACCTTCCCCGGGCGTTCCCTCCTCCGGACGACCCTCGCCGGGATCGCGCCGCTCGAGCGGATCCTCGAGGAGGCGGCTGGCACGGCGCGCCGTCCGCGGGCCTATCGCGGGAGGGAGGGGGGGGACAGGCGGTCTCCTCACGACGCCGGCTCCCGGCCGTCGCGGCCGAGGAATCGCCGCGCGAGCTTCGCCCCCTCGAGGACCGAGACGGGAATGAGCCCGAGGGCGAGGGAGAGTGCGCAGTCGCCGAGGGAGAGGGCCCCGATCCCGAAGATCTCCTGCGTCCAGGGGACGTGGTGGATCGCGACCTGGACGAGCGCGGAGACGAGGACGACGCCGAGGAGTCGGAGGTTCGTGAAGGCCCCGACCTCCCAGAACAGCCGGGTCGGGCTTCGCGCGGCGAAGGAGCGGAATAGCTCGCCGAAGACGAGGACCGTGAAGGCGAAGTTCCTCGCTCCGGCGAGATCGCGCGCGCGTAGCGCCCAGGCGAACGCGCCGAGCGTCGTCGCCGCCTCGACCGCCCCCGTGAGGAGGACCTGCCGCCACTGGGAGCGGCCGAGGATCGGATCCCCCGGCCGCCGGGGCGGCCTCCGCAGGACGTTGGCCGGGGTCGGGTCCATGACGAGGGCGAGGGCGGGAAGACCGTCGGTGGCGAGGTTCACCCAGAGGAGCTGGAGGGGAAGGAGGGGGAGGGGCAGGCCCGCCACGGAAGCCCCGAGCATCACCGCCAGTTCCGAGGCGTTCCCGGCGAGGAGGTAGACGAGCGCCTTGCGGATGTTCTCGTAGATGCCGCGCCCCTCGCGCACCGCCGCGACGATGCTCGCGAAGTTGTCGTCGGCGAGCACCATGTCGGAGGCCTCGCGGGCGACCTCGGTCCCCGTCCTCCCCATCGCGATCCCGATGTGGGCCTCCCGCAGCGCCGGAGCGTCGTTCACCCCGTCGCCCGTCATCGCCACGACCTCGCCGCGGTCCTTCCAGCGCCGGACGATCCGGATCTTGTCCTCGGGACTCGCCCGGGCATGCACGAGTCCGTCGAGGTCTTCCCCGGCGCCCAGCAGTCCCATCTCCCGCGCGATCGCGCGGGCGGTGACGGGGTGGTCCCCCGTGATCATCACGCTCCGGATGCCCGCCCCCCTCGCGGCGGCGACCGCCTCGATCGCCTCCGTCCGCGGCGGGTCCGCGATGCCGACGAGCCCGAGGAGCCGGAGGTCGCGCTCCTCCTCCCCCCGTCCGACGGCGACGGCGAGGACCCGGAGAGCCCGCTCCCCCATCTCCTGGTTCGCCTCGAGCGCCCCCGCCGTCTCCCCCGTGCAGACGGGGAGGACCGACTCGACGGCCCCCTTTACGTAGAGAACCCCGTCGGCGCGTCGGACCGACATCCGCCTCCGCTCCGGGTCGAAGGGATTCACCGTCTTCCGCGGGCGTTCCGACTCGATCGCCGGGCGTCCGATGCCGCGCTCCGCGGCGGCCCGGAGGAGGGCGATCTCCGTCGGGTCCCCCGTGCCTCCGAGGCCGGACTCGTCCAGCTCCGCGTCGCAGCACGCGGCGGAGGCGAAGAGGAGGGCGCGGTGGTCGGGGCCCCAGAGTTCCCGGACCGTCATGACCCCGGTCGTCAGCGTCCCGGTCTTGTCCGTGCAGATGACGGTCGCGCACCCGAGCGTCTCGACGGAGGCGAGGCGGCGAACGAGGACGTTCCGCGCCGCCATCCTCTGGACCCCGATCGCGAGGGCGATCGTGACGACGGCGGCGAGCCCCTCCGGGACGGCCGCGACGGCGAGGGAGACCGAGGAGAGGAGGACGTCGAGAGGGGCGAGACCGCGGGCGAGGCCGAGGCCCGCGACCACGGCGACGATCGCGAGGCACAGCCAAAGGAGCGTGCGGCCGACCCGCTCGAGCTGGCGCTGGAGCGGGGTCGCCTCCTCGCGCGTCGTCGCGAGGAGATCCGCCACGCGGCCGAGCTCGGTCCCCATCCCCGTGGCGAGGACCTCCGCGACGGCGGTGCCCGCCGCGACGCTCGTCCCGAGGAAGACCCGGTCGAAGCGCTCGGCGAGGGGGGCGCCGGCCGCCACCGGCCCGACGCGTTTCTCCACCGGGACGCTCTCCCCCGTGAGGGCCGCCTCGTTGCAGCGAAGGACATGGGCCTCGAGCAGTCGCGCGTCGGCGGCGACGAGGTCCCCCGCCTCGAGGAGGAGGAGGTCCCCCGGCACGACCTCGGCGGCCGACACGAGGAGGGCGCGGCCGTCCCGGCGCACGCGGGCCTGCGGCGCGGTCATCGAGCGGAGCGCGGCGAGGGCGCGTTCGGCCCGGTACTCCTGGAGGAAACCGACGGCTCCGATCAGGGCGACGATCGCTCCGATCGCGAGGGCGTCGGCCGCCTCGCCGAGCAACCCCGAGAGCGCGCAGGCGCCGAGGAGGATGCCGACGAGCGGTCCCCGGAACTGACGCAGGAAGAGAAGCCAGGCCCCGGGGCCCTCCTCGCGCCGGATCTCGTTCCGGCCGCGAACCGCGAGGAGGCGCGCCGCCTCGCCGTCGCTCAGCCCCCGCAGCAGCGTCCCGGACACGTCGGCAGGAGAGGCGAGCGGCTCCCCCGCGATCCCCCTCACGGAGATCCGGCCGCCCTCTCGCGCGCGGCGACGGGAGCCCTTGGGACGGGGGTCTCGACGCGCACGCGCGCGTCGACGACGAGCGCCCCCTCCGGGAGGACGACGACGGGATTGTGGTCCATCTCCGCGACCTCGGGATGGGACGCGACGAGCGCCCCCACCCGCAGGACCACCTCCTCGAGGGCCCGGACGTCGGCCCGCGGCGCGCCCCGCCACCCTTCGAGCAGGGGGAAGGTGGCGAGGGAACGCACCATTTCACCCGCGTCGAGGTCGGTGAGCGGCGTGATCCGGACGGCGACGTCCCGCAGCACCTCGGCGGACGTCCCCCCGGCGCCGCACGCAACGACGGGGCCGAAGTGCGGGTCGTGGATCACGCCGACGATCATCTCGACCCCCTTCGGCGCCATCCGCTGGACGAGGAAGGCCTCGACCCGGTGCCCGTGGCGCTCCACTTCACCCGCCATCTCCGTCGCGGCCCGCTCGGTCTCGCGCGCCGCCCGGAGCGAGAGCCGCACGCCCCCGGCCTCGGTCTTGTGGAGGAGGGTCGGGGCGACGGCCTTGAGCGCGACCTCGCCGCCGATCTCCTCGGCCGCCCGTCCGGCCGCCTCCGGCGTGGGCGCGAGCCGCCAGGGGACGAGGGGGAGGCCGTAGCAGTCGAGCAGGCGGAAGGCCTCCGCGGGCGGGAGCCACCGCGACCCGCCGGCGAGGGCGCCGGCGAGGAGCGCGGCGGCCTCGTCGCGCCGCGCGCCGGGGAAGGCCGGGACGGAACCGTCGGGCCTTCGGCGCCACGCGCCGTACTCGGCGGCCCGTCCGAGCGCCCGGGCCGCGTCCTCGGGGAAGGCGTACGAGGGGATGCGGACCTCCTCGCTCCGCAGCTCCTCGGGGACGCCGCGGGCGGACATGAACACGGCGAGGAAGGGGACCTTCCGCCGGGCCCCCCGCGCCGCGTCCCGGATCGCGCGCGCCACGTCCTCCCGCCGCGTCACGATCGGCGGGATGAAGATCACGACGACCGCGTCGACGCTCCCGGACTCCGCCACGACCTCGATCGCCCGCCGGAAGTCCTCCGCGGAGGCCGACGCGATCATGTCGACCGGGTTCCCGACGGACGCCTCGGCTGGGAGGAACCCCGCGAGGGCGGTCCGAACCTCCTCGGGGAAGGCGACGACCTCGAGGCCGACCGCCTCGCAGGCGTCGGCGCAGAGGATCGCCGGTCCCCCGGCGTTGCTCACGATCCCGACGCGCGGGCCAGCCGGGACGGGCTGGTTCGCGAGGAGGGAGGCGACGTCGAACATCTCCCCGAGCGTGTCCGTCCGGATCACCCCGGCCTGGCGGAAGAAGGCGTCGACCGTGACGTCGGAGGCCGCGACGAGCGCGCCCGTGTGGGAGCCCGCCGCCCGGGCCCCCGCAGCGGAGCGGCCGCTCTTCACCGCGACGATCGGCTTGCGTTTCCCGACGCGCCGGGCGATCCGCGCGAACTTGACGGGATTCCCGAACGACTCGAGGTAGAGGAGGATCAGGTCGGTCCCCGGGTCCTCCTCCCAGTACTGGAGGAGGTCGTTGGCGGAGATGTCCGCCTTGTTCCCGACCGAGGCGAAGCTCGAGAGCCCGAGGCCGAGCCCGCTCGCGTGGTCGATCACGGCGAGCCCGAGGGCGCCGGACTGCGAGAGGAAGCCGACCCGGCCGTGAGGAGGGAAGGCGGGGGAGAAGGTCGCGTTGAGGCGGACCTCGGGCGCCGTGTCGAGGACGCCCATGCAGTTGGGGCCGACGAGGCGCATCCCCGCGGCGCGGCAGACCTCGAGGAGCGCCCGCTGCCGCTCCGTCCCCTCCCCCCCGATCTCCGCGAAGCCCGCCGAGATCACGACGAGGGCGCGCGCCCCCTTCGCCGCGCACTCCCTCGCGACCCCGAGGACCTCGCGCGCCGGGACGACGACGACGGCGAGGTCGACCGGGCCCGGCACGTCGAGCACGGAGCGGTAGGCGGCGACCGACTGGACGACCGGGGCCCTCGGGTTGACGGGGTAGACGGGGCCCTGGAAGCCCGTCGCGAGGAGGTTGTGGAAGATCTCCCCGCCGATCGTCCCGCGCGAGCGGGAGGCCCCGAGGACGGCGACCGACCGCGGCCGGAAGAAGGCCCGCATCGCGGCGAGCGCCGCGATCTGCTCCCTGCGGTCGAAGCGCTCCCTCGCCTCGGGGGAGAAGGAGGTGCCGAGCTCGGTCCGCACGATCCCGGGCTCCGCGCGCGTGCGCAGCGGGAAGCCCGACTCCCGGAAGACCTCGAGCATCCGCAGGTTCGCCGGGGCCACCTCCGCCTCGAACGTCCCGATCCCGCTCTCCGCCGCCATCTCCGCGAGGTGCGCGAGCAGGATCGTCCCGAGACCGCGCCCCTGGAAGGCGTCGGCCACGGTGAAGCCGACCTCGGCCCGCTCGCCGTCGATCCGCCGGTACCCGGCGTGCCCGACGATCCGGCCGTCGATCCCGGCGAGGGCGACGAGGCCGGAGCGGTCGCGCCAGTCGACGTCCGTCGCGCGCGCGACCGCCCCCTCGAGGTCCGGGCCGGCGGAGTGGAAGCGCTGCGCCCTCGAGTCCGGCGAGAGGCGCCGGAGGAAGTCGAGGAGCGCGGCGCCGTCGTCGGGCCGGAGGGGCCGGACGTGGACGGTCGAGCCGTCGCGCAGGACGACGTCCCCCTCCCGGTGGGCCGGGTAGCCGGCGATCTCCGAGGCCATCCTCCTCGCTCCCGCCGCGGTCCCTCACCCGAAGAGGAGGAGCGGCTTCAGGATCCCGTCCTCCTTCGTCTTCATCATCCGGAACGCCTTCTCGACCTCCGCGAACGGGAAGCGGTGGGTCGTCAGGGGAGTCGGGTCGACGCGGCCGGTCTGGAGGAGGCGCAGGAGCCGGTTCATTCTCCCCGCCCCTCCGGGGCACAGGCCGGTCCGGATCGTCTTGTCGCCCATCCCGACCCCCCAGGCCTCGCGCGGGATCGAGACGAACTCGCCCTTCCCGTGGTACCCGACGTTCGAGATCGTCCCTCCCGGCCGCGTCGCCCGGACGCACGCCTCGAAGGTCGCCTGCGCGCCGAGCGCCTCGATCGCGGAGTCGACGCCTGCCCCGCCCGTGAGGTCGAGGATCCGGGCGACGGGGTCCTGCTTCGCGGGGTCGACGACCTCGTCGGCGCCGTAGCGCCTGGCGAGGTCGGCCCTCCGGGGGATCCCCTCGACGGCGATCACGAGCCCGGCGCCCAGCAGCCGCGCTCCCACCGTTGCCATCAGGCCGACCGGCCCCTGCGCGAAGATGGCGACCGTCCCCCCCATCGGGATCGCCGCGTGCTCGGCCGCGACGAATCCCGTCGAGAGCATGTCCGCGCAGTAGACCGCCTTCTCGTCGGGGAGATCGTCGGGGATCCGCGCGAGGTTCGCCTCGGCGTCGTTCACGAGGAAGAACTCGGCGAGGTTGCCGTCCCGGACGTTGGCGAACTTCCACCCCCCGAGCATCCCCGTGCACTGCGAGGGGTATCCCCGCTGGCAGTTCTCGCAGCGGAAGCAGGGGGTGATCGCGCCGGCGACGACCCGCTCCCCCACGCGGAGCCCGCGGACCGCGCCGCCGAGCCTCGCGACCACGCCGACCGCCTCGTGCCCGAGGGTGAGGTTCGTCCTCTCCCCGATCGCCCCGGCGACGGTGTGCGTGTCGGACGTGCAGACCAGGGCCGCCGTCGTCCTCACGAGCGCGTCGAGGGGACCGGGCTCGGGGACGGGCTTCTCCGCCATCCCCACCTCTCCGATCCGCTTCATCACGAACGCCTTCATCGTCGCGGCCATGGCTGAAACTCCCTCGTCGGGTGGTCAGGATTTGCTTGCCCGCATGAGGCTGGGTGGTCGAGTGCCTCCGGGCCGGGACCCGGTCCGGTCCGGAACCCTTCTCGTGTAGCAAGGCTCGTGCCCCCGGAAGCGCCGCGACCCCAGGAGCGTCCTGCCGGCGCGTTCGAGCTGGCGCTGGAGGGGGGGCCCTCCGGACTCCCCGGAGGGCTCACGGGGCGGCGGGTCCGCGGGGACCGCGGTCGCCCTGGGCGGATTCCCGGAGGGAGTAGGCGTAGACGACGTACTGCTGGAGCATCCTCTGCGCGTTGAAGAAGGAGGCGTTGAGGGCGATCGTGAGGCGCATCACCTGCACCCAGCCGGGCGGATCCCCGTGGTAGAGCGGGAGGACCTTCTCGTCGAGGACGCGGTAGAGGTCGGCGGCGTCCTCCTCGTCGGCGCGTTCCCCCGCCGGGCCGGGCGCGGCGCTCCCGATCGCCCAGCCGGTGACCCCCTCGATGTGCCCCTCGTGCCACCAGCCGTCGAGGACGGAGAGGCTCGGCACGCCGTTGTGGGCGGCCTTCATCCCGCTCGTCCCCGAGGCCTCGTGGGGAGGCCTCGGCGTGTTCACCCAGAGATCGACCCCCGCCGTCATCAGGGCGGCGAGATCGAGGTCGTAGTTCGGGAGGAACGCGACCCGGACGTCGGGCCGGAGCGCCGCAGCCGCGCGCGAGATCGCCCGGATCTCCTCCTTCCCCGCCTCGTCCCGGGGGTGGGCCTTCCCGGCGAAGACGATCTGGATCGGACCGTGCCGGCGCGCGAGGTCGCGCAGGCGCTCCGGATCGCGCAGGAGGAGGGCGGGCCTCTTGTAGGCGGCGGCGCGGCGCGCGGACCCGATCGTGAAGGCGTTCCGGTCGAAGCCGGCGTTCGTGCGCTCGTCGACCTCCCGGACCAGGCGGGCCTTCGCCTCCTCGTGCGCCTCGCGCACCTCCTGCGGGCGGAGGCCGAAGGCGTACCGCAGGGCGAAGCTGTCCCGCCGCCAGTCGGGGATCGTCCGGTCGTAGAGGGCGCGGAAGGAGGGACAGGTCCAGGTCGCGGAGTGGACCCCGTTCGTGATCGAGGCGACCGGGTACCCGGGGAACATCGAGGCGGACACCTCGCCGTGCCGCTTCGTCACCCCGTTGACCCAGTGGCTCAGGCTCAGGGCGACCCGCGTCGGGTTGAGGTTTCCCGGGCAGCAGCCGAGCGTCTCGAGGACCTGGAGGGGGCCGTCCCCGAGGATCCCGCGCGCCGTCTCGAGGGAGAACTGGTCGAAGGCGGCCGGGACGGGCGTGTGCGTCGTGAAGACGCAGCGCCGGCGCACGCGCTCGACCGCCTCCTCGCGCCCTCCGTCCCCCCGCGCGAGCTCCTCGGCGAGGAGCTCGAGGGCGAGGAGGGCCGAGTGCCCCTCGTTCATGTGGTGGCGCACGACCCGGGTGTACCCGAGCGCCCGGAGCATCCGGGCCCCCCCGATCCCGAGGATCACCTCCTGGCAGAGGCGGTAGCGCTCGTCCCCCCCGTAGAGGTGATCCGTCAGCCGCCGGTCGTCCGGGGCGTTCTGCGGGAGATCGGCGTCGAGGAAGTAGGCCGGCACCACCGAGCCCGACGCGCCGACGATGCGGTGCTCCCAGGCTCGGAGGGCCACCTTGCGCCCCTCGATCTCGACCGTGCAGGCGCCCGGGGTCGCGTGGAGGAGGCTCTCGGGATTCCACGCGGCCGGCTCCTCGATCTGGCGGCCGTCCGCGTCGATCCGCTGGAAGAAGTAGCCCTTCCGGTGAAGCAGCGTGACGCCCACCATCGGCAGCCCGAGGTCGGCCGCCGTGCGGAGGGTGTCCCCGGCGAGGACGCCGAGACCTCCGGCGTACGTGGGGAGGCCGCCGTCGAGCGCGACCTCCATCGAGAAGTAGGCGACGAAAGGGCGCGACGCGCCCGGGGTAGGAGCGCGGCGGGGCGAGGGGGGCGGGGCGGGACTGTCCAAGGGCTCGCGCCTCGATCGGCTCCCGGGGCCGGATCCCTTCCCGAGGAGGCCCTACCCCGGGACGGGCGCCGCGGTGCGGCCCGCCCCTCCTCGTCCGCCGAGGGCGACCACGCGCGCGGCGGGCAGGGAGGAGTTGCTGTCGGTCCGGGGCGAGACGTTCAGGTCGAGGTCCTCCTCGGCGCGGGGTCGACACGACGGCAGCCCCCGGCGCGTCCGGAGTCGTGCGGGCGAGGGGAGGATAGCGCGCCGGGGCTCACCGTACGCCTCCCTCTCCGGGATCTTCCGCGGCCTGCGGACTCGGCCACGGCCACTCCCGGGCCGCGATCTCCTCGAGCGAGGCGAGCGCCCTCTCGCGGGAGGCTCGGGCATCGACGAGGGCGAGCCGCGACACGAGCCAGGTCCGCCGGCCGTCGAGGACCTCGACGACGCCGGCCCGCCCCGCGGAGTAGGCGGCCCGGGAGAGCGCGACCGCCTGGTCCGCGCGGGGGAGGATCTCGTTCGAGAAGAGGTCCACCTGCCGCTCGGCGTTGCGCAGGGTGTAGAGGTCGAGGACGGCCTTCGCCGAGAGGTCGTTCGCCACCTGCCGCCGCATCGCCTCGGCGGCGCGCAGATCCGCCCGCGCCTCCTCGATTGCCCCCTCGATCGCCTCCCACCGGAGCAACGGGAGCGTCAGGGCGGCGCCGAGCGCCTGCGAGACGCTCCCCGTGATCGAGCCGGTGAAGGAGAAGTCCGGGAGGTAGGCCTGCCTCGCGAGGGCGAGCGCCTCGCGGCGTCCCGCGACCTCCCGGGCGAGGGCCGCAAGCTCGGGATTCCTCTCGGCGACGGCGAGGAGCACGTCCGCGTCGGCCAGGGGGAGGGGCCGCGGCTCGGGGAACTGGACGTCCAGGGGAACCTCGGGGGCTCGACCGAGCATCGCGTTCATGCGGGCGAGGAGGCCCGGCTGCTCCGACTCGAGCGTCCTGAGCTCGTTGCGGGCGAGGGCGAGCTCGGTCCGGGCCTTGAGCCAGTCCTGCTGCGGGGCCGTCCCGCTCCGGACCCTCGCCTCCGCCGTCGCGACGACCAGTTCGAGGAGGGAGAGCTCCTCGCCCCGGATCCGGACGACCTCGTGGTGGTGGGCCAGCTCGACGTAGGCGCGGACGACCTCCGCCTGCAGGGCGTAGCGGGCCCGGTCGAATCGGAGCCCCGCCGCCCGGGCCTCCTCGAGCGCGAGCCTCCCGGCCGTCGCGAGCTTGCTCGGGAAGGGGAGGTTCGCCATCGGGTCGGTCTGGAGGAAGAGGGTCGTCCGGTCCCACGCGCTCCCCCCGTCGAACATCTGGCTGTAACCGAGCATCGCCGAGCCGGGCGGCGAGGCGGCCTGTGGGATCCCCTCGATCGCCGCCCTCCAGGCGAAGTACTTCGCCTCGAGGTCGCCGTTCGCGAGGAGGGCGCGGCGGACGACCTCCTCCAGGCCCGCGTCCAGGGCGAGGGGAGGGAGGTCGCGCTCCTCGAAGGGCCGCGAGTAGGGCGCGCCCGCCGCCTCGGCCCGATCGCGCTCCTCCCTCTCCCCCTCCGGGTGGATCGCGCAGGAGGAGAGGAGGCCCGCGAGGAGGAGGGACGAGGGCCTCACCGGCCTCCTCCCGCGGCCCACTCGCGGCGCATCTGCCGCTTCTTGTAGAGGAAGAAGATCACCGGATAGACCAGGAGCTCCATCAGGAAGGAGACCGCGATCCCGCCGATCATCGGGGCGACGAGGCGGCGGGTGACGTCCGCGCCCGTCCCGCTCGCCCAGAGGAGCGGGAGGAGCCCGATCATGTCCGTCGCCACGGTCATCGTCTTCGGGCGGATGCGCTTCACCGCCCCCTCGTGGATCGCGGCGTAGAGGTCTCCCCGGTTCCGCATCCTCCCCTCCCGCCGGAAGCGGTCGAAGGTAGAGTCGAGGTAGAGGAGCATCACTTGCCCCGTCTCGGCGTCGACGCCGAGGAGGGCGATGATGCCGACCCAGACCGCGAGGCTCATGTTGTAGTCGAGGGCGTCGAGGAACCAGAAGGCCCCGATGAGCGAGAAGGGGACGGCGAGGAGGACGACTCCCACCCGGAACCAGGAGCGGTTGCTGAGGTAGAGGAGGAGGACGATCAGGGCGAAGGTGATCGGGATCACGACCTTCAACCGCCGGTTCGCCTGCTCGAGGTACTCGAAGCGCCCCGACCAGACCCGGGTGTAGCCGGGGGGGAGCGGAGCCTTCTCCTCGACGACCCGCTTCGCCTCCTTCACGTAGCCCCCGAGGTCGCGCCCCGCGATATCGACGAAGATCCAGGCGGTCCGCTGCCCGTTCTCGCTCCGGATCATCGGGGGGCCCGGGTGGATCCGGATCGAGGCGAGCTGTCCGAGGGGGATCTGCGCCCCCATCGGGGTCGGGACGAGCACCCGCTTCAGCCCCTCGGGGTCGTCCCGCAGCTCCCGCGCGTAGCGGACGTTCACGGGGTAGCGCTCGAGCCCCTCGACCGTCGTCGTGACGTTCATCCCCCCCACCGCGGACTGGATCACGTCCTGGACGTCCCCGACGGTGAGCCCGTAGCGCGCGGCCTGCTCCCGGTCGACGTCGAAGTCGAGGTAGTAGCCCCCGTAGGTCCGGTCGGCGTAGGCGCTCGCCGTCCCCGGGACCGTCCGGACCGCGTTCGCCGCCTCCTCGGCGAGGCTCGAGAGCATCTCGAAGTCGGGTCCCAGGATCTTGATCCCGACCGGCGTCTTGATGCCGGTCGAGAGCATGTTGATCCGGTTCTCGATCGGGTAGGGCCAGGCGTTCGCGACGCCGGGGATCGTGACCGCCTGGTTGAGCCCCGGGTGGCGCTTGCCGTCCGGGTCCACCCAGCCGTGGACCAGCTCCTGCATCGTGATCGCCCGCTCCTCGGGCCAGAACGTCGCGGAGAAGGGCGAGCGGAGGAACTTCGGCCAGGAGGAGAAGAAGCGCTCGACCTTGCGCTTCGTCCACCTCGACCGGTCGGGCTCCAGGCGCGCCACCGTCTCGATCATCGAGAGGGGCGCGGGGTCGGTGGCGGTCTCCGCGCGCCCGATCTTCCCGTGGACGCTCGCGACCTCCGGGAACGTCCGGATCAGCCGGTCGGTCTGCTGGAGGACCTCCTTGCTCTTGCCGACGCTGATGCTCGGGTCGGTCGTCGGCATGTAGAGGAGGTCCCCCTCGTCGAGCGGGGGCATGAACTCGGAGCCGATCCGGCTCATCGGGATCCAGGTCGAGGCCCCGAGGAGGAGCACGGCGAGGAGGGTCAGCCGGGGGTGGCGCATCACGAGCCGGAACGCGGGCTCGTAGAGGCGCATCGAGAGCCGGTTGATCGGGTTCCGCTCCTCGGCGGGCATCCGGTCCCGCAGGAGGTAGACCATCAGGACGGGGACGACGGTCACCCCGAGGATCGCCCCCGCCACGATCGCGAAGGTCTTCGTGTAGGCGAGGGGCTTGAAGAGGCGCCCCGACTGCTCCCCGAGGACGAAGATCGGGAGGAAGGAGACCGTGATCACGAGGAGGGAGAAGAAGAGGCTCGGGCCGACCTCCTTCGCCGCCTCGAGGACGACCTCGGCCCGGGGGCGCGCGGCCTCCCCCCGCGCGACCCGTTCCTCCTCCCGCTCGGCGTGCTTGTGGGCGTTCTCGATCATCACGACCCCCGAGTCGACCATCACGCCGATCGCGAGGGCGAGGCCGCCGAGGCTCATGATGTTCGCGTTGATCCCGAGGAGGTTCATCACGAGGATCGAGGCGAGGAGGCCGATCGGGAGCACGACGATCGACACGAACGCGCTCGGGAGGTGGGCGAGGAAGAGGACGCAGATCGCGGCGACGACGATCAGCTCCTCGGTCACCCCCTTGCGGAGCGTCCCCACGGCGCGCTCGATCAGCGCCGAGCGGTCGTAGGAGGCGCGGACCGCGACGCCGGGCGGGAGGCCGTCCTCCAGCTCGAAGAGCCGGCGCTTCACGTCGCGGATGACCTTGTAGGCGTTCTCCCCGAACCGGGAGATCACCACCGCCCCGACGGCCTCCCCTTCCCCGTTCCACTCCCCCACGCCCCGGCGGGCCTCGCCCGCGACCTGGAGCGTCGCCACGTCCCCGAGCCGGACCGGCGTCCCGTTGTCCCCGAGGCCGACGGGCACTTTCGCGAGGTCCTCGAGGCCGCGGAGGTAGCCGCGGCTGCGGACCATGTACTCCTGCTCGGAGAGCTCGACGACCGAGCCCCCGACGTCGTTGTTGCTCCGCCCGATCGCCGTCACGATCTCGCGGAGCGGCAGGCCGTAGGCGAGGAGGCGGTCGGGGTCGAGGACGACCTGGTACTGGCGGACGAAGCCCCCGATCGGCGCGACCTCGGAGACCCCGTCGACGGCCGTGAGGGGGTAGCGCAGGTACCAGTCCTGGAGGCTCCGCAGCTGCGCGAGGTCGAGGTCGGCCCGCAGGAGCGCCTTCCCGTCGAGCGGGCAGGCCCCGGGCTTCTCGAAGGCGCGGACGCGCTCGAGCGCCTCCCGCCGCTCGGGGTGGGCGTCCTCGGGACGGGCGTGCCAGCGCCCTTCCTTCGCGTCGCGCCAGGTCCCCTTCGGGTGCTCCGGGCAGTAGAAGCCCGGGTCGAGGACGTACTGGTAGACCCAGCCGACGCTCGTCGCGTCGGGGCCGAGCTGGGGAGTGACCCCGGCCGGGAGCCGGTCCCGCGCGAAGTTCAGGTACTCGAGGACGCGGCTCCTCGCCCAGTAGATGTCCGTCCCGTCCTCGAAGAGGACGTAGACGAACGACAGCTCGAACATCGAGAAGCCCCGGACGTAGGTCGAGCCCGGGACGGAGAGCATCGCCGTCGCGAGGGGATAGGTGACCTGGTCGTCGACGACCTTCGGGTTCTGCCCGGGGAACTCCGTGACGACGATGACCTGGACGTCGGACAGGTCCGGGATCGCGTCGAGGCGGATGTTCTCGACCGCCCACACCCCGAGGGCGAGGAGGATCGCCGTCAGGAGGACGACCAGGAACCTGTTCCGGACCGAGAACTCGATGAGGCGCGCGATCACCTACGATCACCGCGGCTCGTGGCCGGCGTGGGGGGCCGAGGCGGGCGGAGCGGCGTCCTCGACGGGGACGATCGCGCGCACGACCTCCCCGCAGTGGAGCATCTCCGTCCCGTAGAGCGGGTTCGTCACCTCCCGGCTCGGCTGGAGCCAGGATCCGGGGAACATCGGGCAGTGGAGGACGAAGAGCGTCGAGCCGACCGCCTTCGACGGCGCGACGAGGGAGACCAGGCGGACCAGGCTCTCGCTCAGGGCGGCGAACTCCTTCCGGCGGCCGTCGCCGGCCGCCGAGGCGAGCGCGCGGGCCTGCTCGTGAAGGCGCTTCCCGAGCGAGGCGACCTCCGGGGACGGGTCCGACGCCAGGCCGTCCGCCGCCGCCCGGATCGCCTCGACGAGGTCGGACTCGTAGCGGTCCGCCGCGAGGAGGTCGACGAGCTTGAGATACGGGACGAGGAGCGCGTCGACGCGCCTGCGCGTTTCTCCCGCGGGTGCGCCCGGGGCGGGAGGGACGGGCGCGGAGGACGGCGGAGGGCCGGCGACCTGCGCGGGCGCGGACGCCGGGACGCTCGGAGGGGACCCGTGCTCGTGTCCCTTCGCGCCCCGCTTCGCATCGAGGAACTTCCGCTGCGCCTCCCGCAGCCGGCTCTCCGCGTCGAGGAGGAACTGCCCGCTCACGACGACCTCCTCGCCCGGGGCGATCCCGTCGAGGACCTCGACCATCCCTTCGTCGGCCGAGGCACCGACGCGGACGGTCCGCGGGTCGAACTTCCCCGCGCCGCGCGACACGAAGGCGACCTGCCGCGCCCCCGTGTCGAGGACCGCCTCGCGCGGAATCCGGATCGCCCGCTCCGCGACGAGGGAGCGGAGCTCGACCCGCGCGACCATCCCCGGTCGCAGGCGGCGATCCGGGTTCGCGAACGCCAGGCGGACCGTCGCGGTGCGGGTCTTCTCGTCGAGGGACGGGGAGAGGAAGAGCACCTCCCCCTCGAACGACTCCCCCGGGAACGCATCGAGCCGCGCGCGAGCCCTCTGGCCGATCCGGAGGTGCGGGATCTGGACCTCGTAGGCCTGCGCGTCGAGCCACAGCGTCGAATAGTCCGCGATCCGCAGCACCCGGGTCCCGGCCATGACGGCGGAGCCCCGGACGATCTCCTTCTCGACGAGCACTCCCCCCGCCCGGCTGCGGAAGGTCGCCCGGCCGTCCCCGCGGGGGAGGGATTCGATCCGGCGAATCTCCCCCTCGTCGAGGTCCCAGAGGAGGAGTTTCCTCCTCGCGGCTTCGAGCAGGTCCCCCGCCTCCGCCCGCGCCGCGTCCCCGCCTCCGGCGGCGAGCCGGTCGAGCGCTCGACGGGAGGCGAGGAGCTCCTCCTGCGCGACGAGGAGATCGGGGCTGTAGAGCTCGAGGAGAGGGTCCCCTGCGCGGATCTCCATCCCGACGGTGTCCGCGTGGATCTTCTCGACGAACCCCCCGAGCCTCAGCGTCACGTCTTCCTGGAGGGGTTCCGCGGCGCGGAGGCTCCCGAAGGTCCGCACCGTCATGTCGAGGGGACCGACCTCGGCCCTGGCGAGGCGGACCCCCATGTTCTGGACGACGACCGGGTCGATCTCGACGCCGGGTCCGGCGGCGATCTCGTCCTCGTACCGGGGGACGAGGTCCATCCCCATCGCGCTCTTCCCCGGCCGGTCCGTGATGGACGCCGCCCCGAGCATCGGGTCCCACCAGTAGGCGATCTTCCGCTCGCCCGACTTCGCCCCCGACGTCGAGGCGGAGTGGGAGATCGGGGTGAGGGCCATCCCGCACTGGGGGCAGGTCCCCGGCTCCTCCCGGATCACCTTCGGGTGCATTCCGCAGGCCCAGAGAGTCCCCTGCGCGGGAGCGGACGCGGGCCCCTTCCGGGTCTTGAGGAGACGGGGCCCGAGGAAGAAGCCGCCGGCGAAGGCGACGGCGACCGAGAGAACGAGCGCGAGCGATCGGGAAGAGGTGGTCACGGCGCGGGCCCTCCGGAGAGGAGCCTCGGTCGGACCGGGACGCGCGGGTGGCGCCCCGGCGGATCACGACGCGTGGAGGCGCGCGCCTAGAGGAGGAGGGAGCGGTGGAGGAGGAAGAGAGGGGGCGACTCGGCCGCCGGCACCCCTCGCGTGGGGGCGTGGAAGGCCCGCGGCTCCGGGATCTGGACCGCCCGCTCGGAGAGGGGCGGCGCGGCGACATCCTGGCTGGAACCGACGTCCCTCCGCGGCTCCCGGGGGGTCGGCGCGGCGGGAGCCGGGGCGAGCGCGCAACCGCAGTCGCAGGCCCGCTCCAGCGAGGGCCCACCCCTCTCCCCCGCCGGACAGCAGCACCCCGCCGCGTCCGGCTCGCACGGAGGGGCGGCCGGGACCGCCGGGCTCCCGAGGAGGCCGGAGAGGACGAGAAGCCCGAGGATGCGCCTTGCCAGCACGTCGCTTGGTACGGGAGCAGGTCCCTTAGGTGACGCCGTGGGGAGTCTATCGAACAATCCGCCGTCCGGCCTGCAAACGGGGATCCCACGCCGGGGGCCGGGTAACTACAATTCCCCCTTCGCCCCGTGTCCGAGACGCCCATCCCTCCCGCCCCGCCCGAGGAGACCGAACAGCCCCGCCGGGTCCGGGCCGAGGCGCTCACCCCCGACCGCCTCGACCCGGACGCCCTGAAGGTCGTCCAGCGCCTCGGGCGCTTCGGCTTCGAGGCGTACCTCGTCGGCGGCTGCGTCCGCGACCTCCTCCTCGGCCGGTCGCCGAAGGACTTCGACGTCGCCACCAGCGCGCGCCCGCGCCAGATCAAGCGCGTCTTCCGCAACTGCCGGATCATCGGGCGTCGATTCAAGCTCGCCCACGTGGTCTTCGGCGACCGCGTGGTCGAGACGGCGACCTTCCGGCGCCGGCCCCAGGGCCTCGAGGAGGAGCGGAGCGACCTCCTCATCACGGACGACAACCTCTTCGGCGACGCCGCGGAGGACGCCCGCCGGCGCGACTTCACGATCAACGGCCTCTTCTTCGACCCGACGAGCGGGGAGGTGATCGACTTCGTCGGGGGGCTGGAGGACCTCGAGAAGGGGATGCTGCGCACGATCGGGGACCCGTGGGTCCGGTTCCGCGAGGACCCCGTCCGGATCCTGCGGGCGATCAAGTTCGCCTCGCGGCTCGGCTTCCAGCTCGACCCCGCGATCCGCCAGGCGATGGGAGACCTCGCCGGAGACATCGCGCGCGGGGCCCCGCCCCGGGTCCTCGAGGAGGTCTACCGGCTCATGCGGAGCGGGACCTCGCTCGGCGCCTTCCGGCTGCTCCGGGAGATCGGGGCGCTCCGCGTCGTCCTTCCGGAGATCGAGGACTTCCTCGCGGGCGAGGAGGCGAGCCCGGAGGGGAGGGAGCGCATCGAGCTGTTCTGGCGCTACCTCGAGGGGCTCGACAGCGTCGTCCACGAATCGGGGGAGCCGCCGAACTCCCTCCTCGTCGCCACCGTCTTCGTCCACCTCGTCCGCCGCGAGTCCGACCCCGCCCGGAGGCGCTCGCCCGGACCCCCGCCCCAGGACCCGGGACAGGTGGTCGACGACGTCCTCGCCCCCGTCTGCCTGCGGCTGCGACTCTCCCGCAACGACGCGGGCCGCGCTCGCCGCCTGTGCATCGCCCTGAAGAAGTTCCTCCAGCGGCCGGGGCGCCGCTTCCGGCCGAACGCGTTCATGCGCCAGGAGTACTTCGACGAGGCTCTCGCCCTGCTCCGCGTCCACTGCACGGCCGAGGGGTCCTCGTGGCACGTCTACGAGTCGTGGGCCGAGCGCCGGGCGAGGTTCGACGGGTCAGGCGGCAGGGTCCACGGCCGAGGGGGCGCGGGGGCGGACGAGGAATTCCGCGACGAGCGCCCGATCGACGCGATCGTCGAGGAGAGTCCGGAGCCCCGCCCGCTTCACCCCGCTGCGCCCCCGCATGGCGGGAAGCGGTCGAAGCGCCGGCGCAGGCGGGGGCGGCGACGGGGCGGAGCCCCCCACGCGCCTCCCTCCTCCCACGCCGCCTCCCACTCCCCCGGCCCTTCCCACTCCCCCACCCCTTCCCCCTCCCCCGCCCCGGCGAGCGCGCCCCCTCCTCCCCGCCCCGAGCCCCTCGCGCGCGACGCGGGAGGGGCCGGGTGGGGATCGGACTGGTAGGCCGGGACCCCCCTAGCGCGGGTTTCCGGAGGCGGGCGGCTGCGAACCTTCCTCCTCCTGCGACCTCCGCTGGCGGCGGCGATCCCGATCCCCGAAGAGCCGCATCAGCCCTTCCCCTCCGGGGCCCGGGTTCGCGAAGACGCGGGAGAGGCGACCCTCGGGGCTCTCCTCGTACTTCTGGTACTGCTCCGGGGTGAGGATCCCCTGCAGCTTCTGCTGGCGCGACTCGACGTAGCCCCTCATCTCCTCGCGGACGGTCGGATCGGTCCAGTCGACCTCGCCCCGGGCCGCCCGGTCCCCGACCTCCCTGCGCCGCTCCTCGTCCTCGAGGAAGATCCTCCGCAGCGCCTCCTTCTGGTCCGGGGACATGGCGAGCGACTCCGACAGCCGGTTGAGACGACGCTCGAGCTGCTCCGAGCGCTGCTCGGAGCGGCGGATCTCGTCCCTCTTCCGCTCCGCCTCGCGCTCCTCCTGGAGGACGGCCGTGACGGCCGCGCGCAGGTCGTCGCCCGCTGCGACGGGGGCCGGCACGGCCACCCGCTCCGCCGGAGCGGGGGACGCCGTCGGCGCGGGCGCCCGGGGCGAAGCGGGGGCCATCTCGATCGCCTCGAGCCGGCTGGCGAGGTCGCCGAGGGCCGTCCGGAGGGAGCGCACCTCCTCCGCCTGGGCCTCGAGCCCCTTCCACGCCTCCCCCTCGACGGGCGCGGGGGTCGAGCGCGGGCCGAGCACGAGGACGAGGGCGCCGCCGAGGACGGCTCCGACCGCGCCGGCGAACGAGGAGGCTAGCAGGATCTTCATGGCGGTCTCCGAGGGAGCGTGAAACCCCTCCCGACCTCCTTGGTACCGCACGGACCCCCTCCGCGCCACCCGGTTCTCCCGGGATCCCCCCCGTCGCTATCCTCCCGCCCGGAGCGCCGATGAGTCCGGTCACCTATCTCCTCGCGCTCCTGGTCGCCCTCGGCCACGCCCTCCTCCCGACCCACTGGCTCCCCTTCGTCCTCTTCGGGCGCGCCCAGCGGTGGAGCCGGCGCCGCGTGCTCGGGATCGCCTTCCTCGCTTCCGGGGGGCATGTCCTCGCCACCGCCCTCCTCGGCCTCCTCGGCGCGAAGGTGGGCGCGGAGACCGCCGACCGGATCGGGAGCGCGTTCCGTCCGGTCGCCGCCGCGCTCCTCGTCCTCGGCGCCCTCTACTTCGTCGCCCGGGATCTCTTCGCGGGGAAGGACCCGCACTCCGAGCGCGTCCACGCGGCGGGACGGACGGGGGCCCTCGTCTCCCTCGTCACCTTCCTCACCTTCTCCCCCTGCGGCGCCCTCGTCCCCGCCTTCGTCCTGGCGGGCCCCCACGGGTGGAAGGCCGTCGCCACCCTCGCCCTCCTCGTGTCGGCCGTCACGGTCGTCGCGATCGCCCTCCTCGTCGCCGTCGCCTACGAGGGGGCGGCGCGAGTCGACCTCCATCGGTTCGAGCGATACGAGGGGCGCCTCTACGCGGGATTCTTCGCCGCCCTCGCCGCCCAGGTGACGTTCCTGCCGTGAAGGGGCCTCTTGCGCCGGGAGGCCGGGAGACGCCAACTATTCCCGGATCGGCGGGCGCGAACCCCGCCCGCCCGGAGACCCTCCCCTTTGGACAAGGTCCTCTTCGCCTGTGTCCGCAATGCGGGCCGTTCCCAGATCGCGGCCGCGTTCTTCAATGCCGCCGCGGACCCCCGTCGCGCGCGGGCGATCTGCGCGGGCGTCGATCCCGCCTCCCGCGTCCACCACGTCGTCGTCGACGTGATGCGCGAGGTGGGGATCGAGCTCGGCCGGGTGAAGCCGCGAAGGCTGGAGGCCGAGGTCCTCGCCGGCGTCAAGCTGATCGTCACGATGGGGTGCGGCGAGGCCTGCGTCGACGCCCGCGAGGTGCCCCGCCTCGAGTGGCCCCTTCCCGACCCCAAGGGGCTGCCGATCGAGAGGGTTCGCCCCATCCGGGAGGAGATCCGGGAGCGCGTCTGGGCCCTGATCGCCGACAAGGGGTGGGGCCGGCCCTGACCCCCGGCTACACGGAGAGGGAGCCCCGGAGCACGGTGACCGCGCGCCCGCCGAGGTGGACGCGGTCCCCCTCGATCCGCACCTGGATCGTCCCCCCGCGCGACGACGCCTGGAAGGCCCGTAGCTCGCTCCTTCCAAGGCGCCCCGCCCAGTAGGGGCCGAGGGAGCACTGCGCGCTCCCCGTCACCGGGTCCTCGGGAACCCCGGAGGCGGGGGCAAAGAACCGGCAGACATAGTCGAAGTCGGGGGATTCCGACCGCGCCGTCACCGAGATCCCCCGGACGGGGATCGCGGCGAGGCGGCCCATGTCGGGACGCAGGCCGCGGAGCACCGCTTCGGAGGAAACCTCGGCGAGGAGGTCCTGCCCGGCGAACGCGGCGTTCCGGATCTCGCAACCGAGGGCGGCAGCGAGCGATGCCGGAGCCGTCCCCTCGCGCGGCGCGAGGAGGGGGAAGTCGAGGACGATCTCCGCGCCCTCCCTTCGCGCCTCCAGCCGCCCGCTCGCGGTCTCGAAGGGGATCGGCGCGTCCCGCGGGGCGAGGCGCTCCTCCCACAGGACATGCGCCGACGCGAGCGTCGCATGTCCGCAGAGGGCGACCTCGACCGACGGCGTGAACCACCGCAGGCGGAACGCCCCTGCCTCTGGGAGGAGGAAGGCGGTCTCGGAGAGGTTCATCTCCCGAGCGACCGCCTGCATCCAGGGCTCGGGGCGGGCGGCGTCGAGCAGGCAGACCGCGGCCGGGTTTCCCGCGAACGGGGTCTCCGTGAAGGCGTCGACCTGGAGGAGGGGAATGCTCACGCGCGGGAGGAGGGGCTCCAGAGCCTGGCGCGGGAGTGTAGCTCGCCGCGCCGCGTGTAGAGATCCTCCCGACCTACAGGCCCGACGCCGTCGTGATCTCGAGGTTCGTGAAGCGCGCGGGCGGCGCGACCGCCGCCTGCCAGTAGACGGAGACCCCGACCAGACTCGGGTTCGAGGGCACCGGGAAGGAGAGGTTCGCCCGACCCCGCGGGTCGAGCGCGTCGCCCGTGACGAGGAAGAACGTCGTCGGGTCGAGCCGGAGCGTCCCGAAGGGAAGGGCCCTCGCGGAGAGGGCCCTTCGCCATCCGGCTCCGGTCCGTCGAGACTCGCTACGGGATCGTCCCCACCAGATGGACGGCGGAGGCCCCGTCCCGCACCTCGACCGCCCGACCGGAGAGCGCGAGGACGGAGCCCACGCCGAGGGGGAGGGAGTCCCCCTTCTTCGTGTCGCGGCGCAGTCGCCCCTTGGTGCCCGACGCGCTCATCTGGAGCTCGCCGGCGGCGGCGAACGTCCCGGACCCCGGAGCGTCCTCGATCCAGACGACGTAGGCCAGATTCGGGGCGAGCCCCTTCTGGACCTTGAGATCGAAGCAGGACGTCCCCTGCGAGGCCTTGAGCTTCACGGCGACCGTCCCCTTCGCGGCGGGGCTCGGCGGCGCGACGGTCGGAGGGGCGAGCCCCGCCTTCTCGCTGACGCTCCCCGCGCCGGGCGAGGTGCTGATCGCGGGAAGGACGGCCCAGAGGTGGAGGTCCCCCGAGGCGCCGCGGACCTCGACCCTGCGCCCGGCGAGGTCGGCGAGGTCCGGGACGCCGAGCTGGGGAGGAGCGGCGCCGTGATTCTCGAGGTCGAGCTCCCAGCGGCCCTGGGTCGTGGACTTGAGCGCCATCGCGCCGACGGTGAGGAACGTCCCGGTCCCGACCCCTTCCTCGACGAGGACGCCGAACCCGTCGGCCGGACCGACCGGGAGGTTGCGGCCGTCGACCTTGAACTCCTGCTCGGTCCCCTGCTTCTCGAGCTCGACCTTCCCGAACGCGTCGGGGTCCGGCGCGGGGACGGGGCGCTGCAGGCTCACCTGAGCCTTGCTCACCGGTCCGGCGGCGCCGCCTCCCCCTCCGGCCCCGAGGTTCGGGACGATCCCCGTCAGGTAGACCTCGGAGCCCCCCGCGGCCCGGACCTGGACGGCCCGCCCGGCGACGTCGGCCAGGTCGGCCACTCCGAGCGCCGGGGGCGCGGCCCCTTCCGCCTCCAGCTCCAGCTCCCAGCGCCCGTTGCCGGAGGACTCGAGGATCATCGACCCAAGGAGGAAGAACGACCCGGTCCCGACTCCGCTCTCGAGCCAGACGTCGAAGGGCGCCAGGGGTCCCTGCGTGGCGAGATTTTCTCCGCGGACGCGGAACTTCTGCTCGGCCCCGTGCTTCTCGAGCCGGACCTGTCCGAAGGCGTCCGGATCGGGGGCCGGGAACGGGAGAACGAGCGGCGCTTCGACCTCGATTTCCGAGGAGCGCGCTCCGCCGGCGAGGAGCGCGAGCGTACCGGCGGCGGGAAGCAGGCGGCGCGATAGGTGCATTCGGGGAGCCCTCCGAGGGGGAACGGTCGACGGGGAGAGAGGCTGCAGGGAGAGTCGAAGCAAATCCCGGGCCGCCTGACCCGTCCGAGAGGCACCCTTTCCCACCCGGGAGGAACCGCGATCCCCTGGCGCGAGGTCCCGGGAGCCGAGCGGCTTCCTTCTGCCGGAGTTCGCGACCGGCGGAATCTCGGGGAGGCCCTCGAACATCCGAGGATCGCGCCCGCGGGGGGCGCGCCTCGGCGGCGGCCCTCCCGCCGCCCGGAGGCAGCTCCGGGTGGCAGGGTCGCGGCGCAACCTGTATGGAGGAGCGGCCCCTCGCCCCGGGGAGGACTCGCGCAGCATGCTGTCGGGCGCCGATGCCGAGCTGGCTCGGCGGGATTCCCGCCTGCCGGGCCTGGCGCTCCTGCTCGACCCGGAGGCCTTCGCCGCCAGGCTCCGCCGAGCCTGGTCCGGGCGCGAGCTGGTATCGGGCACCAGCGCCTACGTCCGGTACAAGCCCGGAACGAGTTGCCTCGTCGCCTACCGGTTCCAGGCGTCTGGCTCCACCCTCGATGTCTACGCCAAGGCGGTCCCGCGGGAGAGACTGGGCGAGGTTCGCGGGTCGCCGGGCGTCGGGGAACTCGCGGCCGCCGCCGGCGGCAGGCGCCTCGTTCTCGGGGAGGAGGCCGCCGTCGTCTTCGCCTTTCCCGACGACGACAAGATCGCGGTCCTGGCCCGCCTCGGCGACGCGGAAGGTCGCGCGGCGCTGTTGCGCAAGCTCCTCCCGGGCCGGCCCGAGGCCTGGGAGGGAAGGGTGGCGACGCTGCGCTACAAGCCCGAGCGCCGCTACGTCGCCGTGGTCGGCGAGGGGACGCGGCTTGTGCTGAAGGCCTACGCCGGGGAGGAGTTCGAGACGGCCCAGTCGAACGCCCGGGCGCTCCGCTCGTGCGGCACGCTGCGCCTGGCCCGGCGGCTCGGCCGATCCCGCCGACACCGGATCCTGGCGCTCGAGTGGCTCTCCGGCGGCCTCCTCCGGGAGGCGATGGGTCGCCCCGACTTCGATCCGGCGCGACTCGGCCCGATCGGAGCCTGCCTCGCCGAGTTCCACAGGCAGCCGCCGGACCGGTTGCCCGTCCCGCCGCGCGGGAAGGACGTGGAGGCCTGGGGCGGCGCCGCCCGGGCGATCGGCCGGCTCTGCCCGCGCCTCGCCGGCCGGGCGACGACTCTCGCCGGCCGCCTCGCAGCCCCCCTCGCCGAGGACTCTCCCGCGGCTCGCGCCATCCACGGCGACTTCGATGCCTCCCAGGTGCTCGTGGAAGGAGAGAGGACGGCCTTCCTCGACCTCGACCAGGCGGCGCGCGGGGATCCGGCGGCGGACCTCGGCGGCTTCGTCGCGCGCATGGAGCGCGACGCGCTGGGGCGCAGGCTCCCGGCCGGCCGGGTCGGGCCGTTCGTGGAGAGCCTGATGGAGGGCTACCGCGAGGCGTCCGGCGAGACCTCCCGCGCTCGCCTCGCGCTCTTCACCGCGGGGAACCTGCTCCAGATGGCGTCCGAACCCTTCCGCCTCCGGGAGCCGGATCGGCCCGACCGGGTCGAGGAGACGCTGGCCCGGGCGGAGGCGGTCTTCCGGGCGGGATCCGGGTTCGAGGTCGCCTGAAGGCGAGGAGCCGGTCCTCGCAGCCGGGTCGCGCCCGGCTCACCCCACCGCGACGTCCTGCCAGAACCCGATCCGCCTCGCCACCCGCTTCATCTCGCCGCGCGGCGCCTCGTAGGACCAGGCGGCCCGCGGGTGGCGCTCGCCGTCGACGACGACGTCGTAGAACTGCACCCCGTGCGGGCACTCGAGGTCCTCCGCGGTCCTCGCCGTCTTCTCCAGGCACTCCATTCGAACCGCCGTCCGCGGGAAGTAGGCGTAACCGTCCACCTCGACGATGTCCTCGCTCTCCGCGATCACCTTGTTCCGGAGCGTTGCCTTCATGGTCGCAGCCTCCGGGTCCCTTCCTAGGGCGGGACCTCTCCCCCCTCAATCACCCGGGCTACGGCGCCGAGCCCGGCTCGGGAACGGCCCGCCCGCGCGTGAGGAAGTAGACCGGCACCCCCGCGAGGACGATCGCGAGGCCCGGCCAGGAGGTCTGCGTCTTGAAGACGAGGAGCACGAGCGCGATCGCCGACGCCGCGACGATGTAGAGCGCGGGGACCCAGGGGTATCCCCAGGCCCGGTAGGGGCGCTCGGCGTCCGGACGGCGCCGGCGCAGGACGAAGAGGCCGGCGATCGTCGCCACGTAGAAGATCAGGACGGCGAAGACGACGTAGTCGAGGAGCGTGCTGTAGAGGTTGCCGTAGGTCTCGACGCCGCTCGCGCTCCGCAGCCGCGTCCGGGGGAGGACGAGGAGGCTGGCCCAAACGCACTGGAGCCAGAGGGCCGCGGCCGGCACGCCGCGCTCGTTCAGCCGGCCCGTCGCCCGGAAGAAGAGGCCGTCGCGCGCCATGGCATAGGTCACGCGCGCCCCGGCGAGGATCAGGCCGTTGTTGCAGCCGAAGGTGGAGACCACGATCGCGGCCGCCATGACGCCGGCGCCGGCGCCTCCGAGGATCTTCTCGAGGAGCGCGGTGGCGACCCGATCGTCGGGCGCGTTCTGGATCCCCCCGAGGGGGAGCGTGACAAGGTAGGCCAGGTTCGCGAGCAGGTAGAGGGCGATGACGAGGATCGTCCCGGTCGCGAGCGATCGGGGGATCGTCCGGCGCGGGTCCTTCACCTCCCCCGCCGTGAAGGTGATGTTGTTCCAGGCGTCGGAGGAGAAGAGGGAGCCCACCTGGGCGACGCCCAGCGCGACGAGGAGGCCGAAGAGCCCGGAGGCCGCCGTCACCTCGGAGAAGAAGGGGAAGTCGGGCCGGATCGGGGCCGGATTCCGCGGGGCCCAGAAGTTCGAGAAGTTCTCCCGCACCACCTCGGAGTTCCAGCCGACGAGGAGGCCGAGCCCGATCAGCGCCACGAGCGCGAGCGTCTTCGCCGAGGTGAAGAGGTTCTGGATCCCCTTGCCGAGCTCGATCCCCCGCGTGTTCATCGCGGTCAGGAGCACGATCATCGCCACCCCGACCAGCTGCTGCGTCGAGAGGCTCACCGCGTACCCCTCGGAGATCGCGACGGGGCGGAGGATCCACGCCTCGGGCGAGATCCAGGGGACGAGCACCCCGAGGTACCGGGCGAAGCCCACCGCCACGGCGGCGATCGTCCCCGTCTGGATGACGAGGAAGAGCGCCCACCCGTAGAGGAAGCCCCACAGCGGCGAGAAGGCCTCGCGGAGGTAGACGTACTGGCCGCCGGCCCGCGGCATCATCGCCGCGAGCTCCCCGTAGGAGAGGGCGGCGCCGATCGTGAGGAGACCGGTGATCACCCAGGTCGCCAGGAGCCACCCCGGCGAGCCCACTTGGCGCGCGATGTCGGCCGAGACGATGAAGATCCCCGAGCCGATCATCGAGCCCGCCACGATCATCGTGGCGTCCCAGAGGCCGAGCGCCTGGACCCAGCCCCGAGGCGTCTCGCCGGCGTGCGCGGCGGCCTGCGTCAAGGGATTCCCTTCGAGCCCCGCTACGGGAGGGAGGAGGGTTCCTAGCCATTCCGCCCTCCGGGGACAAGCCCGGACCGCGCGGTCGATGCCTCGACTCCTTCTTCCCCGGCCTGGACCCTGGGCGGGGTGCTGGCGCAGGAGGCTCCGCGCCCGAGCGGAGGAACGGGCTCCCGGCGACGGGCGCGGCTAGACGGCCCCTTCCGACCCTCTCCTCGCCCGCGAGGGTGTCGCCCGTTTGGAACGAGCCCCTGTGCGCCCCCGAGCCGGCTCCGCTATGGGACTCCGCCTTCGCGGGGCCACCGGCAGGGTGAGGGGACCGCGAGACTCCTCTCCGCTCGAGGAAGCGTCGGGAGAGGCGACGGTCGCTCCCGACCCCGAGGCGATGGTGGAAAGCACCTCCTCGACTTCGTGCCCCGAATCGTCGAAGTCCCCATGCCTCGTCGACACCCCGGAGAGCCGGAGAGTCGGCGAGCCGAGTCCTCGGAGGGCTCTCCGGAGGTCCCGCCGGATCCCGAGGATGGGGGTGCGCGCCCTCCCGCCCTCGAGAAGGTCCGCCACGTAGGTCAGGAGCGAGCTCGGGTAGATCCCGATCTGATCCGAGGCCTCTTGCTCGTCCGAGAGCGTGTGGACCGTGAACTCGCGGGGATCGACGGGCAAGCTCCCTTCCGGAGCGAAGATCCGCGCCGCTTCCGGGACGGAGAGCGCGGGGGCCAGGAAGTGAACCGAGCCCAGCCTCACGGCTCGGTCGGACCGGTCCAGCAGGCGCTTGAGGCAGCCCTCGTAGAGCTCAGCGAGATAGATCGCCCCTGCGCTGTGGCCGACGAGGTGGAGCCTGAAGGGAACGGGCGATCTCGCCTCCGCCATGGCCGAGAAGAGTTGCTGGAGGAAGAGCCCGGCGCCCCCCTTCGGGGTCGCGCTCCCCCGCGCACGCCCGTGCATCTCCCCCCACTCCGCGCGCGCGGCGGGAGCGAGGGCGCGGCCGACCAGGCGCTGGGCGGCGACGAGGGCCTTCTTCGTCCCCTTCTTCAGGCCCTGCCAGAGGGCGCCGAGGTCGATTCCCGCCCTCGGGCCGGCGGCGTCGTCGTGGCTGCGGAGCCACCCGAGGAGGGACTCCGTGATCCCCGTCTCCCAGACGAAGAAGTAGGCGAGGAGGCCCTTCCCTTCGCAGAGCTCCCAGAGCCGGCCGGCGGTGAGCGCGCCCGTCGTCTCGGAGACAAGTCCGCCGTGCGCGTACAGGACGATGTCCCGGAAGCCGTCCCGGGCCGGCGCGTACCTCGCGAGGGAGGCCATCCGGGGAAGGTCCTCCGCGCGGGTCTCGAACCGCCCGCCCGTCGAGAGGGCTCCCCTGTCGCCCGTCCGGACGATGTGGGTCAGAGCCTCCCGTGGAACGTCGAGCCCTCCCAGGCCGACGGCGCCCGCCGGCCCCTCGGAGGAGGATCTCCCTCCCTCGAACCCGACGTGAAAGATCGCGGGCGACCTCGCGTGGTCCCAGGTCTGGGGCCCCGGCCTCGCCACCCAGGCGTCCTGCCGGTTCGCCATCCAGTCGGTGTAGGTGAGGACGGCGAATCCCGCGGTCCCCCACCCCCGGCCCCAGGAGTTCTGGACCAAGAAGCCCTCCGGCCCGTAGCCGACGAGGGCGACGGCGTGGAGGCCGGTCGCGCGGGATCCGAAGCGGATCCGGCGCGTGCCCAGGACGTCCCCGGCCTGCGGCGCCTCGAGGGCCTCTCCCCGCCAGCCGGGGTGGACCCAGAGGGAGGCGAGGACCGCGTCGCCTTCGAACAAGGCGGCCTGGAGGTGGCCGACGTCGCTGTCGACGATCCGGTAGTACGCCCCGAGAGGGCGCCGCCGCGCGTCTTCCATCCACCGCCGGTTGCGGCGATCCGACGCTTCCGAGGCCGTGGGCCACGCCCCCCGCGAGGCTGCGCCGTGCTTGTGCCACCCCTTCATCGCCCCGCGCAAGCTCGACCCCTCGTAGTTCTCGCCACTCCACTCGTCGTACCGGCGGGCCATCTCGTAGAGCATCCGCTCGCTGACGAGGTCCTCCTCGCCGAGAGCGGGCGCCGGCCCCGCAGCCCCGCCGTTCCCGCCGGCCGGCGGGGTGTCGGGCCTGCGCAGTCCGACTCCCGTGTGAATCACCGCCGCCAGGGCGAAGCCCACGCACGCCCCCTCGCTCCCCTGGTCGAGGACGGTGGGCTCCCGCCTGCGGCGGGGGTCGAGAAGCCTCGGAAGGGCGGCGAGCGAAGGCCGGAAGACGTAGTCGTCGGCGTCGCTGTCGTCGGCGCGGACGTCGAGGTGCCGGAGGGGCTCCGCGTTCGCCGCGTGACTCTGGAAGAAGGCGGGCATCGGGGTCCGGGCGCTAGAAGATCGGCCCCCGCTTGGCCGTCCGCGAACCGTACAGGGACGGGGTCTGCGGGTAGTTCGCGGCCGGGAGCTTCGTGCGGATCTCGGTCATCCAGAGCTTCGGCGTGGTCGGGTTCTTCTTGAGCGCGTCGAGCGCGACGCGGGTGAAGGCGCCGTTCGGCCTCCCGTTGAACCAGGCGTCCCAGCTGAGCTCGGGGTCCCGGCAGCCGGCCGCGAGGAGGGCGGGGTACTTCTGCGGGGTGCGGCCGGGGAGGATCGAGACCCGGCGGATGCGCGCGAGCTCTTCCCTCGACTTGACGAAGTTCTCGGGGTGGAGGAGACGCGGCCGCGGCTGCTGCTCGGTCGCGGCGGGGAACAGGGGGGGAGCGAACCTCGCGACGGTCCCCGAGTGGCAGGAGTCCGAGATGAAGTAGAGGTGCACCCCCGGCGGCTTCCGCCCGAAGATCTCCGCGAGATCGTCGTCCAGCAGGTAGTGGTTCTGGGAGATGTCGTGGGGGCAGAGCATCTCGTCCCGGCCGTCCACCTCGTCGGAATCGTCGTCGGGGAGCCACGAGCCGTGCCCGGAGAATGTGAAGACGAGGCTGTCCCCGGCGCTCGCGTCCTGGACCAGCCGGACGAGCTCCTCGCCCATCTTCGCCCGGGTCGCCTGGCCGTCGAGCAGGAGCGTCACCGCGTAGCCCCGGCGCTCGAGCTCCGCCTTCCAGTCCTTCGCGTCGTTCACGCATCCGGAGAGGTCGCTCCCCGTGCCGGGGTAGTCGTTGATCCCCACGCAGAGCGCCTTCTTCGTCGCCGTTCCCGTGCTCATGTCGATCTCCTTGCCCGAAAGGTCCCTCCAGGGGGATCTCGACCGTCGAGGGAACCGCGGAGTCCGCGCTCCCGCGACCGTCGAGTCCAACGATGCGAGCCGGCGCGCGGGAACCGAAGGCCTGGGCGAGCCTCGCCGCGGCGGACCTTCGAGGAGGAGGCGACCGCCCCCCCCGGCGGGCAGGCGAGGGATCCCGCCCAGGGCTCCCGGCCACGCGCGCCCGGTTTCTACACTCTAACAACGCAAGATCCCGCGAATCGTGACATCGGGGGCGGGAGGGCGCGATTCGGGCCCCCGGCCGGGGGGAACCTCGTCCCGATCCCCCGTCCTCGACGTGCACCCCTGCGAGATCAGCCGAGATCTACGCACTTGCCGAGAGGCAGGCTTCAGGCCGGGTTCGTAGGGAACTCGCGGCAAGCTCCTACTGGATCGTCGTGGTGAAGAGGTGCTCGTAGACCGTCACGTTCCCGTTCGGTCCCACCGCGCCCACCCCGATCTGGTAGGTCGTCCCGGGGAGGAGCCAGCCGTCGGGGATGGCGAAACTCGTGCTCGTCCCCGGCACGCTGACGACGAGGGAACTCGTCTCGACGTCCTCCTCCTCCACCTCGACGATGTACCTCGTGACGCCGGGGGTGGGGGTCCAGCTCGCGGTGACGCCCGTGAGCGGCACGTCCGTCGCCCCGCTCGCCGGCGAAGTCACGGTAGGCGCGGCGAGGAGGGCGTGCGAGAGCGTCGCCTCCCCGAAGAGCCTCTCGCCGCCCACCGAGACGCCGTGGAACCGGTACCGGCCCTCGGGGAACGCGGCGAGCACCGCGGTCGAGGCGGGCTCGGTGCTCTCCATCTCGACCCTTCGATGTCCCACGATGGGATTCCCGCTCGTCGCCAGGCCCATGACCTTCTTCCCGTCGGGTCCGACCACCTTGAGGGACTTCAGCCCCACGCCCGAGTCCAGCCTCAGGATCACGTCGGCGTCGTTGTCGACGACGTTCGACTCGACGAAGAGCGACAGCTCGTCGAAGGGGAGCGTGGCCGAGCCCCCCCACTGGGGCGCCAGGCCAGGGGCGAGGACAGCGAGCAGCCCCGCGCAGATGGCCGGGGCGGCGAGGAATCGGACGGCGATCTTTCGATTCACGGGAGTTCTCCTTTGATCGACTCGGAAGGGATCGGCGTCGCCTCTCTTCTCCAAGGCCCGCCGCGAGCGCGGCACCCGAGACGAATCACGAGCGCTCGGCCCGGTCCGCGGGCGGGACGGATCCCGGCGTCCCCCACCGGGGCGAAGGAAGACGATTCGGCCGTGGGAATCACGGGCGCGCGAGGAGTCGTTCTGCGGGAGCCATGGCCGTCGAGGAGGGACGCGGCTTCGCCCGACAGCCTTCCCGACGGACCTTAAGCCAAAGTGAAAGTCGACTCATCTAGGGCGGCGGGCTTCCCGCCGCTCGCCGGGACGCGCCCGTAACGCGGGTCGGCCGGTCGGCCCGGGAGTCGCGGGGAACGGGACGGAGGGTGGCCTCCCCACCGGCGTCGAGGGGGAGACGGACCGTGAAGGTGCTTCCTACATTCTGGCGGCTCTCGAGCCCGATGGATCCGCCGTGGGCCTCGACGATCCAGCGCACGATCGACAGCCCGAGGCCGGAGCCGCCGTGCTCGCGCGAGCGGGCCGGGTCGACCCGGTAGAACCGCTCGAAGACATGGGGCTGCGCCTCCGGCGGAATCCCGATTCCCGTGTCGCTCACGCGGAGAACGGCCTCGCCGTCCTCGCGGACGAGGGAGGCGTCCACGCGCCCGCCCGGGCGGTTGTAGCGGACGCCATTCTCGACGAGGTTCGAAACGACGTCGGCGAGGAGGCGGGCATCCCCCCCGACGCGGACGGGCGCCGCTTCGCAGCGAAGCTCCACCCTGGCCGCCTCGGCGGAGGGGCGCAGGAGCTCGGCGCTCTCCCGGACGACCGTCCCGAGGTCCACGCTCTCGCGGCGAACAGGTTCCTCATCGGCGTCGGCCCGGGCAAGCCGCAGGAGGCGCGCGAGGAGGTCGCCCATCCGCTGCGCCGCGCGGGAGCATGCCCCGAGGGCGGCGCGGTACTCCTCGGGCGAGCCCGAGCCCAGCAGCGCCTGGTCCGCCTGGGCGCGCACGATCGCCACCGGGGTGCGCAGCTCGTGGGAAGCGTCGGCCGTGAATCGCGCCTGCCGGGCGAAGGCGACCTCGAGTCGCTCGAGCGTGCCGTTGAACGAGCGCGCGAGGTCGCGCAGCTCGACGGGGCACGCCCGCTCGTCGAGGCGCGCCGAGAGGTTGCGCGCGCCGATCGACCTGGCCTTGGCGGAGAGGCTGGCGACGGGGGCGAGCGCGTGACGCGCGAGCCACG
>JAKEFM010000076.1 GCA_022616055.1 Planctomycetota bacterium | reverse complement strand
TCCACCCCCTGACGGTCCGGAAGAAGGCCGACCTCTTCGAGCTCGTGAGCGGCTTCCGCCGCCACGCGGCGCTCTCCTTCCTCTCCCGGACGAAGGGGATCGCTCCCTCGGCCTACCCGGTGAAGGTGTCGGTGCTGCCGGACGGGACGACCGACGACGAGGCGCTCCGCGTGGCCTTCGACGAGAACCTCTCCCGGAAAAGCCTCGACGCGACCGAGAAGGCGATCGCGGTCGTGAAGTTGCGCGACGAGTTCGGGAAGACAACGGACGAGATCGCCTCGATGCTGCGCCTGAGCGAGACGCAGATCCGCCGCCTGACCGACCTCCTCGCCGCGCCGCCGGACGTCCGCGAGGCGTTCCGGGGCGGGAGGCTCGGCTTCGTGCACGCCCTCTCCCTCGCAAAGGTGAAGGACCCGGCCGCTCGGGCCGAGGTCATCCGGCGGGCTTCGGTGAAGCGACTCCACGGCGGCGCGATCGTCTCGGCTGTCGGGGCAGACGGGGCCTCGGCGTCCGCGACCGCGCCGCCCGAGGCATCGGAGTTCGACCCGTTCCCCGAGAGGGTTCGGGCGTACGCCCGCCTCTCGAGGACGGACGACCCGGCATACCCCTTCAGGGTGACCCTGCGGCTCCAGAACGAGGAGCAGGTCGCGCGCCTCGCGCGGTTCCTCGGGCGCCTGGTTCCGCTCGCGTAGCGCATCGGTCGACAGGCCGGCGGGCTCCCGAGGGCCCGCCGGCTCTCTGCCGTTCCGCCGCCGCGTCTCGCCCCGGAATCAGGAGCGGCGGTGGGCCGGACCGCAGGATGGCGGTTCTCCTCGAGGGAAACCGCCATATGGCGGTTTCCCTCGAGGAGAACCGCCATCTCGGAATGGCTTGCAAGCAAGGGACTTCGGAAGGGCGTTTTCCGGCTCGTGCGGGGATCCCGCAAGATCGCCCTCCTGAGTGGCGACGAGCCCCGGATGCGGAGGAGCGGCGGCCTGCGTTTCTGCGGGTCTCCAGGGCCCGGGAGGCTGCCCGGTGGTGCGCTGGTCGCGGCACTCCGAGAAGGGACCCGGTGGCGGCGTGAATTGGGACCTCCCGGGGGGGTGGTCGGGGAGGCGCGCGAAGCGCTCGTTCTCGTCGGCTGTCGCGGCCGGGGGGCCCCGGGCCCCTCGGCTGCCGTCCCCATCCTCGACTCGTCTCGTTCCTCGTCCATCGCTTCACGTTCCCGGGCTCTGACCGGGGGCTGAGAGGCGATGGCCGATCCCCTGAACCGCTACCCGATACCGGAAAGAGTTTCGTTACCCCAGCCCTGTTCGTGGGGAAACTCAGTCCGGTTCCCTGCGCACCTGCAGGGCCCCGATTCCGGTGCAGATCACGGCGGGCCAGAACGTGAAGAACGCCAGCAGGCCGGGGCCGATCGGGTTCGGGTTTGGATCGGGCCAGAGCCCGATGCTCGCGAGAAGGAGGATGGCCAGCAGGGGCCCACAACCCAGGACGAACAGCCAGATTCCGATCTTGAACAGGCGATTCGCCACATACCGGGTCATCGGGTTGTTTCGAGGCCAGGGCGTATCGGACAGCCCGACTTCCAGGCCCGCTCCGGTCCCGCCGAGGGGGGTTTTCGGCCGAGCGCCCCGGAAAGCTCGAGCCCTACCGCCCTCTCCGCGAGATCGTCTTCGGGGACACGCCCGCAGTGGGTTCGTCGGGGGCGGGTTCCTAGGCGAAGTTCCGCTGACGGCGCGGAAGGCAGGCGAGGAGGAGGATCGCCCCCGCCGCGGCGAGGGAGAGGGTGAGACCGGTCCGGACGGACTGCGGCCGGTAGGCGAAGACGACCTCGTGCTCCCCGGGGCCGAGCTTCACCCCGCGGAAGGTCGTGAAGGTCCTGAGCAGCCGCTCCCGCCGCCCGTCGACCTCGACCTCCCAGCCGGGGAACCAGTTCTCGCACAGGGTGAGGATCCCCTCCCCATCGAGGGTCGCCCGGAGGACGACGCGGTTCGACGCGTGGGACACGATCCGCGCCTCGCCCTTCGTGAACGGGCTGCCGAGCGCGACCTCCTCCTCGACGAGCGCGGCCCGCGCGGGATCGACCTGCTCGACCGAGGCGACCTCGCTCGCGGGCTGGACGCCGGGGGAGAGGAGGGCGATGCCGCGGAAGTCCCGGTTGCGGTAGATGCGGACCTCCCCCTCCCAGACGAGGACGAACCGGGGATCCCGGACGACGTGGGGCGTCGCGACGACCTTGACTCCGAGGAGGTCGAAGGCGGGGACCTCTGTGCGGAGGTCGGGCAGGTTCCAGAGGCCGGGGAAGAGGGCCGGATTGCGCGCGAGGGTGAAGAGGAAGTGGTCGAATCGCTCGACGTCGATCGCGTCGTAGCCGCGGATGTCGAGGAACCCGAGCCGCGTCGCGCTGTCGGGCGGGAACACGCCCGCGTCGGTCCAGACCCTCCCCCGGCGCTGCGGTCCGAAGAGGTCGGGGTCCTGCCGCAGGTACTCCTCCACCTTCGTCGTCGGGTAGACCCGGGAGGCGTTCCCCGCCGGGTTGAAGTCGAAGCCGAAGAGCCAGAGGTCGACGCCGACGAGCGCCGCGAACCCGGCCCGGACGAGGGAGGGGCGGAACCCGCCGATGGCGGCGAAACCGAGGAGGAGGGCGAGGGCGCCGGCGAAGGCCGCCGTGCGGGCGGGGACCTTGCCCGAGGGACGGAGCGTCACCACTCCCCCGTCGATCAGGGCCGCTTCGCTCCCGGCCGCGTCGAGGATCCGGGCGAGGATGCGGTACCTCCCGTCCGGCAGGAGGAGGGGCTCGAACGCCCCGGAGAAGGTCCTCGTCACCCCGGGCCCCGCCCCTTCGAACGGGGGCGGATGGAGCGGGGCGGGAGCGCGCGCCCGGTTCCGGTCGCCCCGGTCGAGATCGATCTCGATCCGCTCCCCCTCGCGCAGGCCGGTCACCCACCCCCGGAAGGCGAGACGCGTCCCCCCCACGGAGGATCCCTCCTTGGGGTCGAGGATCCCGAGCAGCCTCCCTCCCGTGTCGCCCCTGGCGGGAGGGTGCGCTGGCCCGGGGAGGGAGCCATGCGGCAGGAAGCGCGTCCCGAAGAAGGCGACGGCGCCACAGGCCGCGAGCCCCAGGACCGAGGGGAGCGTCCGGCGCCCCTCGCCGACGAGCTGGTCGAGGGCGTGGCCGGCGAGGAGGGCGGCGGCGAGGTTGGCGATCGGGGCGGCGCGGCTCGGCTCGAGGAGGAGGAGCCGCACGAGCGGGTCGAGGAGCGGAACGCCCGCGATCAGGACGAAGGCGCCGAGGAAGGTCCCCTTCCAGAGCCTCGCGCCCGGGGCGACGACGAAGGAGGCGAGGGCGAGGAGGAGCGTCGCGAACCCGGCGTAGGGGGCGGCCGCCTGCACGTAGGGGATCCGACCTCCGTAGTCGGGGCCGAAGGCCGGATTCCCGTGGAAGTCCGGGAGAAGAGAGGGGAGGAGCCGGCCGAGCGACGCGCGCCCGAGGACGAGGGCTCCGAGCGCCGCGAGGAAGATGCCGAGGAGCGTTCCCCACGCGATCGCGGTGGAAGGCCTGCGTCCCGGACGTAGCCGGGCCGCGATGCGCGGGAGGAGGAAGGCGGAGAGGGGGAGCCCGAGGAGGACGGCGATCTCGGCCCCGCCCAGGCGGACGGGCTCGACGTTCGCGGCGCGCAGGTCCCTCGCCGCGCCCTCCCGCAGGTACTCGAGCGCCGGGAGGGCGGAGACCGAGGAGAGCAGGGCGCCGATCCCGAGCGCGAGGAGGGCGCCGGCGGCACGCCGCAGACCCCTCCCCTCCCTCGCCGCGGCGACGCCGCGGCACACGACGTGGAGGCCGGCGCACCCTCCGAGGAACGCCGCCGTCTCGGGGTGTCCGCCGAGGGAGGCGAGGCCGAAGGAGGCGGCGATTCCGGCGAGGGCCCGCGGCCGGCCCGATCCGAACCAAGCCTCGAGGCCGAGGAAGACCGCCGGCGCGAGGAAGGAGACGTCCGAGAGGGGATAGAGGAGCCAGAGGACCTGGTAGCCTCCGAGCCCGAAGCCGAGCGCCGCGAGGGAGGAGGAGCCGGCGGACAGCCCCAGGCGGCGCGCGAGGAGGTAGGTGAAGAGGAGGGCGACGGCGATCTTCGCGGCGCCCTGGAAGGCGAGGGAGCGCTCGACCGGGAGGAGGTGGACGAGGGAGCGGAGGGGGGAGAAGTGGCCGAATTGCGGATTTCCCGCCGCCGGCGCGCCGCAGAACTGGTGCGGGTTCCAGAGCGGCAGCCCCTCCCCCTCGGCGACCTCCCGGCGCAGGAAGGAGAGGAAGGGGTCGAAGACGACCGACGGATCGGAGAGCTCGGGATTCCTCGGGGGGCTCGAGGGGAAGCGGACCGACCAGGGGAGGCTCGAGAGGGGATGGTCGAGGGCGCCGAGGACCTTCCCGGGATCGAGGAGGGTCTCGTGGAGGAACGCGCCGGCGAGGAGGGCGGCGAGCGCCGGGGCCAGGAGAGCCTCCGGAAGGCGCCGTCCGCTCCTCGGCTCATCGGGCCTCACGGAGGACGCGGAGTATAGCCACGCCCGGCGTCGAACCCCCCGCCGTAGAATCGCGCCTCCGCGCGTGATCAGCGTCGTCGTCCCCGCCTTCAACGAGGCCGCCGTCCTGGAAGGGACCCTCACCGAGATCCGGCGCTTCTTCGAGGCGAGAGGCGAGGCGTTCGAGGTCCTCGTCGTCGACGACGGCTCCCCGGACCGGACCGCCGAGGTCGCGCAGGCCTTCGCCCGCCGCGACCCGCGCGTGAAGGCGCTGCGCCTGCCGAGGAACCGCGGCAAGGGGGCGGCGGTGCGCGAGGGGGTGGCCGCCGCGCGGGGGGAGTTCGTCTTCTTCCTCGACGCCGACCTCTCGACGCCCCTCGAGGAGATCGACGCCTTCCTCCCCGCCCTGCGGGACGGGGCCGGGCTCGTGCTCGGCAGCCGCCGCATCCCCGGCGCCGTCCTCGAGCGCCGCCAGGGGCGACTCCGGGAGACCCTCGGCAAGGCGTACACCCTCCTCGCCCGGGCCCTGGTCGCGCCGGGGATCCGCGACTTCACCTGCGGGTTCAAGGGGTTCTCCGCCGCCGCCTGCCGCGAGATCTTTCCCCGACAGACGATCGACCGCTGGGCCTTCGACGCCGAGATCGTCGCGATCGCGCGCGCGCGCGGGATCGCGATGCGCGAGGTCCCGGTCCGGTGGAGGAACGACCCCGACACGAAGGTGCGCCTGTGGCTCGACCCGTTCCGCTCCTTCCTCGAGATGCTCCGGATCGCCGCCCGGCGCCTCACCGGCCGCTACCGCCGCTAGCCCGTGGAGGAGCGGGAGGTCGAGGCGATGGCCCGCGTGGAGGCCCGGCACTTCTGGTTCCGGGCCAAGCGCGCGCTCGCCGCGCGCTTCCTCGACCACTCGGCGCTCGCCCCCGGGCCGGTCCTCGACCTCGGCTGCGGCACCGGGGAGACCCTCCTGACCCTCCTCTCCCGCCTCCCCGCCGTCGGGGTCGAGGGGAACGCGACCGCGCTCGCCTTCTGCCGCCGGCGGGGGCTCCGGCGCCTGGTCCGCGGGGACGGGGCGAGCGTCCCGGTCCGGGACGGCTCGGTCTCCCTCGTCACCGCCTTCGACCTCCTCGAGCACCTCGACGACGACGGCGCCGCCCTCCGCGAGATCCGCCGCGTGCTCCGCCCCGGAGGCCGGCTCCTCGCGAACGTCCCGGCCTACCCCTCCCTCTTCTCCGAGCACGACCGCGCGCTCGGCCACCGTCGCCGGTACCGCCGCGGGGAGCTCGAGGCGCGCGCCCGAGAGGCCGGCCTCGCCGTCGAGCGCTCGACGGGCTGGGGCCTCCCGCTCGTCCCTCTGGTCGCCATCTCGCGGCGTCTCCGCAGCCGCGGGGGCGGCTCCGACGTCCGCGAGCTTCCCGCGCCGGTGAACGCCTCCCTCGGCCTCCTCCTCGCCCTCGAGCGGGCGTGCCTGCGCGTTCTCCCCTCCCCGGCGGGCCTCTCCTGGATGGTCCTCGCGCGCCGGCCGTGAGCGCTCCCTTCGTCGGCGTCCCGCCTCCCCGCCGCCGCCCCCGCGCCTCGCGCGACGCGCGGATCGAGGCGATCTGGCGGACCCTCCACGGACGCTACGGCCCCCGCCGCTGGTGGCCCGCCGAGAGCCCCTTCGAGGTGATCGTCGGCGCGATCCTCACCCAGAACACCGCCTGGAGGAACGTCGAGCGGGCGATCGGGAACCTCCGCCGCGCGCGAGCCCTCTCCCCCGCCGCGGTCCTCGGGATGCGGGCGGACCGCCTCCAGCGCCTCCTGCGCCCGTCGGGCTACTTCCGACTCAAGGCGCGCCGGCTGCGGGAGGCGGTCGGTTGGTTCGAGGACCGGTTCGGGAGCCGGATCGGGAGTCTCGCGCGCGAGCCCTTCGCGCGCGCGCGCCGCTCCCTCCTCGGCGTCCGCGGCGTCGGCCCGGAGACGGCGGACTCGATCCTCAACTACGCCGCCGGCCGGCGGACGTTCGTCGCCGACCTCTACTCCCGCCGCGTCGCCGTCCGCCACGGCCTCCTCCCCCGCGGCGCCGACTACGAGACGACCCGGACCTTCTTCCTCGATCGCCTCCGAAAGGACCTCTACGTGACCCAGGAGCTCCACGCCCTCCTCGTCGCGGTCGGCAACCGCCACTGCCGCGCCCGCCCCCGGTGCCAGGACTGCCCGCTCGAGCCGCTCCTCCCGCCCGGCGGCCCCCTCCCCTTCTAGCCTTGTTCCGCAACTCCAAGGTCTCCGTCGTCGTCCCCGCCTACAACGAGGAGGCGACGATCGGGACGGTCGTCGCCGACTTCAAGGGGAGCCCCTTCCCCGACGAGATCCTCGTCGTCGACAACAACTGCACCGACCGGACCGCGGCCCTCGCCGCCGAGGCGGGCGCGCGCGTGGTGAGGGAGAGCGCCCCCGGCTACGGCTGCGCGCTGCGGGCCGGCCTCGACGCCGCGAGCGGGGACATGCTCGTCCTCGTCGAGGCGGACGGCTCGTTCAAGGCGGGGGACCTCGAGAAGCTCCTCGTCTACCTCCCCGACTGCGCGATGGTGATGGGGACCCGCACGACCCGGCAGATGGTCGAGCAGGGGGCGAACATGCGCGGGTCGCTGCGGTGGGGCAACGTCGTGATGGCGAAGATCCTCGAGCTCCTCTGGTACGTCCCCCACGAGCCGCGGCTGACCGACGTCGGCTGCACCTACCGGGCGCTGTGGCGGAAGACCTGGGGCCAGATCCGCGGGGGGCTTCGGGAGCGCGGGCCCCAGTTCTCCCCCGAGATGATCTGCGAGGCCTACCGCCACGGCCTGCGCGTGATCGAGATCCCCGTCCACTACCACCGCCGGCTCGGCGGGGTCTCGAAGCACTCGGCGTCCTTCTCCAAGGTGGCGCGGACGGCGCTCAAGATGTTCCGCACGATCGTGCGCAAGCGCCTCGGGATCGCGTGAGCCTCCCTTCCCCCGGTCCCGGGGGAGGCTCGGGGGGGTTGACGATGTGACCTGATGTGACTAGGTTCCAGTCATGAAGACGGTCCGGATCGCGGAGCTGAAGGCGAATCTGAGCGCCTACCTGCGCCGCGTGAGGGCGGGAGACACTCTCGTCGTCCTCGACCGCGAGACTCCCGTCGCGCGCGTCGTTCCCTTCGAGCCGACGGGGGAGCCGCTCTCGATCCGGCGCGCGCTGCGGACCTACCCCTCCCTGGGACGCATCCCCCTCCCCCCGCCCCTCCGGCTGCGCCGGGACGCGGTCGAGTACCTGCTCGAGGAGCGCCAGGGAGAGCGGTGAGAACCTACCTGGATGCCTCGGTCGTGCTCCGCGTCCTCCTCGGCCAGCGGGACCGACTTGCCGAGTGGGACGCGATCCGCAACGGAGTCGCCAGCGCCCTCGTGGAGGTGGAGTGCCTGCGGACGCTCGACCGCATCCGCTTGCGCGAAGGAGCCTCTCAGGAGGACTGGGCCCCAAGGCGAGAGGCCTTCTTCCGCATCCTGGAGGCGATCGACCTGGTCAGGGTGACTCGCCCCATCCTCCTGCGGGCCTCGCAGCCGTTCCCCGCCCCCCTCGGAACCCTGGACGCGATCCACCTCGCGACCGCGATGACCTTGCAGGAGCAGGGGGGGGAGGAGCTTCTCCTCGCGACGCACGACGAGGCTCTGGCGCTCGCCGCGCGCTCCGCGGGCCTGCGCGTGATCGGGGCCCGACCGACGGACTCGACCGGTCCGGACACCTCGAGGCTCGGGGAAGGGGAGCCTGCGGCGACCTTCCTCCGCGGAACCTCGAGGAGGCAAAGCCCAAGGCGCCGGCCAGGGATCCGGAGACGGGCCGCCGCGACGGGAGCGCGTCGCGCGTCGCGAACCGGTGCCTGACCTCCGAGCCGGAGCTTCTCCGACCCGGGGGTTGAAACCGGAGGGGATCCGGCGCATCGAAGGAGCCCGTGGAGATGAGACGACTCCTCCTCCCGATCCTCCTCTGCGGCTGCGCCCGTGGTCCGGGCGCGCCGGAGACGCCCGCCTCCCCGGCGGCCGTCGAGCACCCGACCCTGGCGAAGAAGGTCATGAAGACGGAAGAAGAGTGGAAGCGGACGCTGACGCCCGAGCAGTACGCCGTCCTCCGGAAGAAGGGGACGGAGCGGGCCTTCACGGGGAAGTACTGGGACAACCACGAGGCGGGGACCTACCGGTGCGCAGGCTGCGGCGCGCCGCTCTACGAGTCCGACGCGAAGTTCGACTCGGGGACGGGCTGGCCGAGCTTCACCCGGCCGATGGACGAGAAGAACCTCGCCTACGAGGAGGACCGCAGCCTCTTCTCCAAGCGGACCGAGGTGCTGTGCGCGGCCTGCGGCGGTCACCTCGGCCACGTCTTCGACGACGGCCCCGCGCCGACCGGGAAGCGCCACTGCATCAACTCGGTCTGCCTCGAGTTCGAGCCGGCGAAGAAGTAGCCCCGACGGCAAGGCGGGTGCCCCCCCACCTCGGAAAGGGGGGCGCCCGCCGTGGACTCGAGGGGAGGGGACGGCCCTAGGCGCCGTCGCGGGGCTTCTCGGGGTTCTCCCCCTTCTCGCGCTCCTTCGACCGCTCCTCCCGGGCCTTCTCCACCTGCGCCCGCTGCTCCTTCACGAACGCCTCGGCGAAGGCCTTCCCCTTCAGCTTCTCCCCGCGCAGCTTCTTCACGATGCCGGTGACCGCCTCGCGCATCGCCTTCTGGCGCTCCGGGTTCCTTCCGCCTCCCGCTCCGTAGCCCCCGCCTCCCGGCATGTCGGAGCGGCGCTTCTCGATCTCCGCCTTCACGAGCTGGGCGAGCTCGGCCCCCTTCTTCCCCTCGGCGAGCTTCGCCTTGACGAAGGTAGAGAGAGGCTCGGGCCTCGCGCCGCCGGACTGCCCGGGGGGCGAGTCGCCGGGTCCGGCTCCCGCGCCGGGTCCGGCCCCGCCGCCGGGGCCGCGACCGCGGCCGCGCATCATCTTCCCGCGCACCTCGGCGACGAGGAGCTCGCCGGTCGTCTCGTCGTCGAGCTCCGCCGCCGCGAGGCTGTCGGAGTAGGCGCCGAGCTCCTCGTAGTCCTTCGCCTCGAAGGCGGGTGCGCCACCGCGACCCTCGCCGGGTCGCTCCGGCTTGGCCTCCGGCTTCTCCTCCTTCTTCTCTCCCTGGCCTTCCTGCTTCTCCGCCTGGCCTTCCTGGGTCGGGAACGCCAGCGCGGCCGGGGCGAGAACGCCCGCCGCGACGATCCACGCGATGAGTCTCATGGTCTTCTCCTGGGCCCGCATCGTCGTCGGTGGCGGCGTCGGTGGCGGCGTCGGTGGCGTCGCCCGTGGCGGGCTGGGTGAGGGATGGAACCGGGAAGATACCGCGGGGTAGCGGCGGGGCTAGCGGCGGGCGCCCGCCCCCGAGGGGCTCTTCGGCATCGGCGTCGTGGCCGCGCCGCGGTAGGGGTAGGACTGGAAGAGCCTCCCCCACTTCGTCCCGAGCGCCCACTTGACCCACTTCCGGCCGTGGACGTTGTACCAGTACCAATCGTGGTAGGCGCGCGAGGCGAGATAGGACCAGGGGACGAGCCAGGTCTTCATCAGGAGGCCCTCGAGGGGCTTCAGGATCCCCCGGTAGAGCGCCTTCTGGCCGCGCGAGGCGAAGTTGTCGCCGTCCGTGAAGCCGAAGTTCACCTTCGAGACGTCGTCCCCGGCGAGCTCGATCTCCCTCGGGTCCCCGACGCCGAGGCCGCGCTCGTGGGCGAGCCGGATGAACTTGATCGCCATCGGGTCGAACCCCATGAGCTTGCTCGCGATCGCGTCGATCGCGACCTGGTCCCCCGAGGCGAGGAGGACGTCCCCCTCGTGGGGCACCATCGTGCGGGGCCCGGCGCCCGAGCCGGTGAGCGTCCCGTCCATGACGGCGAAGATCCCGGAGAAGATCTCCTTCTGCTCGGCGAGGAGGTCGACGAGGGTCTCGTGGATGCAGCCGTGCGCCCAGTGCCGCTCGTGGTGGAGGAGCGCCCCGAAGGCGTTCTTCATCGCCCCCGTCATCACGGTGTGGACGTGGGTCTTCACCGTCGGGAAGTGGAGGATGTTCTCCCCGTAGAACCGCTTCGGGATGAACTGCCCGGCGGGGAAGGTCTTCGGGATCACGCGCAGGTCGGCCTTCGACTCGTGGCGGACCCAATCCCCGCGCTCGATCATCTTCCGGAAGTCGCGCAGCCGCTTCGGCTGGATGTGGACCGTCTCGATCCCGTACTTCTCGAGGACCGGCCGCTGCTTGTTCAGGACCTCGCCGATCTCCCCGTCCACGACGACGGTGCGGTTGTGGCAGCCGTAGAGGAGGTCCTTGCGGTAGCCGTCCTCGAGCATCGCCTTGAGGACGCCGTCGAGCTGCCAGGGGGTGGTCGAGCAGCCCGGGTACCAGATCTGCCAGGAGACGTTGATCTTGAGACAGGTGCGCCGGTCCTTCGGGAGGAAGCGCTCGTAGTCCGCGAGACGGATCAGGCGCCCGTAGTCCTCGAGGACGGTCTCGGGACGGGTGCGGAGGACGGCGACTTTCGCTCGCGTGGTCATGGGAGGGGGGGAACCTTCGCTCCGGGAGGAGGGCGGCCCGCCGCGGGAATCGGCCGGCCCCGCCGGGGGGCTGAAGGAGAAGGACGGTAGCCCGCGGGTCGGGGAGCGTCAATCCGACCTCCGGGGTCGGGGCCGGGACGGGCGATATACTCCCTCCGGATCCCGTCTTCCGGCGCGGGCGCCCCTGTTGGCAGGAAGGGGGGCGCCCCTCCGACCATCCCCCATGCAAGCGCTCGTCCTGGGAGGGGGCCTCGCGGGCCTCGCCTGCGCCTACGAGCTCGCGAAAGCGGGCGCGGCGGTCACCCTCCTCGAGAAGGAGGCGCAGGCCGGGGGGATGGCCCACTCGATGAGGGTCGGGCCCTTCACGCTCGACCACGGGCCCCACCGCTTCCACACGCGGGACCCGAGGCTCTGGGCCCACCTCGAGGAGGTCGTCGGCGCCGAGAACCTCGCGTCGCGCGATCGCCTCTCGCGGATCTACCTGCGCAGGCGCTTCTTCCACTACCCCCTCGTCGCGACGAACGTGCTGCGCAACCTCCCGCCGCACGTCCTCGGCCGGGCGCTCTTCGACTACCTCGCGATCCGGCTCCGCAACCGCTTCCGCCCGATCCCGGACGACTGCTTCGAGAACTGGGTCCTGAAGCGCTTCGGCGCGACCCTCTACCGGATGTTCTTCGGGATGTACACGGAGAAGGCCTGGGGGATGTCGTGCCGGGAGATCTCCGCGGACTGGGCGAGCCAGCGGATCACCCTCCTCAACCTGGCGGACACGATCAAGAAGACCCTCTTCCGGCCGAAGGAGGCCCCGCGCACGCTCGTCTCGGAGTTCCGCTACCCGCGGGAGGGGGGGGTCGGGACGATCGCGGACAGCTACGCTCGCCACCTCGCCCGGATGGGGGCGAAGATCCTCCTCGGCACCCCCGTCGACGCGATCTTCCACAAGGAGGGGCGGGTGACCGGGGTCACCTACCGCGAGGCCGGGGGCGAGATCCGGGCGCTGCGCCCCGACTTCGTCGTCTCGACGATCCCGCTGCCGCGGATGATCGAGCGGCTCGACCCCGCCGCCCCCGCGGAGGTCCTCGGGGCGATGGGGCGCCTGCGCTACATCGGGATCGTCTTCGTCTACCTCGAGGTGGGCAAACCCCAGGTCTCCCCCGACCACTGGGTCTACCTCCCCGAGAAGCACCTGACGATCCACCGGATCTCGGAGTTCAAGAACTTCTCCGAGCGCGCGGCCCCTCCCGACCGCACCGCCGTCTGCGCGGAGATCACCTGCAAGTTCGAGGACCCGATCTGGAACCTCTCCCTCGAGGAGGCCGGCGCCCTCGCGATCCGGGACCTCGAGACGATCGGGCTCCTCAAGCCGGGCCAGGCGAAGCCGCTCCACCTGACGAAGCTGCGCTACGCCTACCCGGTCTACGACCTCCACTACCGGGAGAACCTCCGCGCGGGCCTCGACTACGTGAAGGGGTTCGCGAACCTCCAGACGACCGGGCGGCAGGGGCTGTACCGCTACAACAACATGGACCACTCGATCGCCATGGGGCGCAAGATCGCGCGTTCCCTGCTCCAGGGCGAGGAGATGGACCACCACAAGATCGCCGCCGGCCACGAGTACTTCGGCTAGGCCGTGCCCGGGGAGGCCCTTCCCGCCCCGGCCGCGGCCGCCGCGCTCGCCGAGGTCCCCTGCCACCTCTGCGGGGGGCGGAGCCAGCGCCTCCTCTTCGAGGACGCCCCCTGGAGGGTCGTGCGCTGCGCCGACTGCTCCCTCGTCTACACGACCCCGCATCCCGACCCGGAGGCGCTGCGCGCCCTCTACGGGGAGTCGTACTGGAGGAGCCCGGCCGCGGCGGAGCGCGGCTACACCGACTACCTCCGCGACGAGCCCCACTACCTGCGGACCTACCGCCGCCGGCTGCGCCTCGTGCGCCGGCACGCCCCGCGGCCCGGGCGCGCCCTCGACGTCGGGTGCGCGGCGGGCTACTTCCTGCGCGTCCTCGCCGAGGCGGGGTGGGAGGTCCACGGGGTCGAGGTCTCCCCCTTCGTCGCGCGATTCGCGCGGGAGCGCCACGGGCTCGACTCGATCCGGGTCGGCTCGCTCGAGGAGGCGGGCTTCCCCCCCGCCTCCTTCGACCTCGTGACCTTCTGGGACGTCGTCGAGCACCTCCCCGACCCGCGCTCGGCGCTCCGGGCGGCCCGCGGGCTCGTGCGCCCGACCGGCCTCCTCCTCCTCGAGACGCAGAACGTCCGCTCCCTCGCCGCCCGCCTCCTCGGGCGGCGCTGGCAGCACTTCAAGCAGCCCGAGCACCTCTACCACTTCGACCCCGACACGATCGCGCGCCTCCTGGCGGAGGCGGGCTTCGAGGTCGTCGAGAACCGCCCCTTCTTCGGGGGGAAGTACGTCCCGCTCGCCTTCGCGGTCGAGCGCTCCGGGAGGATCTCCCCCCTCCTCCCGCGGCTGCTCCGTCCCTTCGCCCGCTCGAGCCTCGCCCTCTACGTCAACCTCTTCGACGAGATGGTCGTCGTCGCCCGCCCCCGGTAGACGTGGACCCCACCGCGTACCGCCAGTTCGCCGAGCTCGAGCGGACCCACTGGTGGTTCCGGGGCCGCCGCGCCGTCCTGCGCTCCCTGATGGGAGGGGCGCTCCCGCGGGCCCGCGACCCGTGGATCCTCGACCTCGGGTGCGGGTACGGGGGGATGGGGGAGGTCTGCTCCCCCTTCGGCCGCGTCGTCGGGGTCGACCTCTCCGTCGAGGGGCTCGCGGCCGCGCGCTCCCGGGGATACCGGGGGGCGATCGCGGCCGACGCCCTCGCGCTCCCGTTCCGCGAGCGGGCGTTCGACGTCGTCTGTCTCTTCGACGTCCTCGAGCACTGCGACGACGACGCGCGGACGGCGAAGGAGTGCGTGCGCTGCCTGAAGCCCGGCGGTCTCCTCGTCGTCACGGGGCCCGCCTACGGGTTCCTCTACGCCCACAACGACCGCGTCGCCCACCACCGCCGCCGCTACACCCTGCGGGGGCTCCGGCGCGTGATCGAGGGGACCGGCCTGCGGGTCGTCAAGGGGACCTACGTGAACGCGCTCCTCTTCCCCGCGATCCTCCCGGCCGTGCTCGCCCTCAAGGCGAAGCAGCGCCTCCTCCCCCCGAAGGGGGACGTCACGAACCTCTCCTACCGGACGCCCCGCCTCCTGAACGAGATCCTCGCCGCCGTCTTCTCCTCGGAGGGGGCGCTGCTCCGGCGGATCTCCTTCCCCGCCGGGCATTCCCTCGCCCTCCTCGCGCGCAAGGACGGGGGTCCGCCACGGTAGGGCCGCCCTCCCCCGGCGCGTTCGAGTCCGATGGCTCGGCCGCGGCCGACCTTTCCGGTTTCCTCCCCCGATCGCGGCGACCTCGTCGGCATTCTCTCGGGGGTAACATGGTCGCGTCGCCCGTCATGACCACGGTGGACGCTCCGACCCCCACGCGCGCGGTTCTCCTCGACCCTCTCTCGATCGAGTGCCTCCTGCGGGAGAGGCGCCGGACCGGCGCGGCCGCCCGCGACGAGGTCTGGGAAGGGGTCCTCCACGTGGTCCCGGGTCCGCACGGAGAGCACCAGAGGCTCGTCATGACCCTCGCGGGGATCCTCCGGGAATCCGTCCGCGACCCCGAGGGAGGCCTCGTCTTCCACGAGATGAACACGGCCGACCCGGACAGGGGGCTCCCCGATTTCCGGGTGCCGGATCTCGCCGTGCTCCTGCCCGGCTCGCTCGACCGGTACAGGGGAGTCCTGATCGCCGGCGGGCCCGATCTCCTGGTCGAGGTGAGTTCCCCGGGCGACGAGACCTACGAGAAGGTCCCCTTCTACGGCCGGATCGGCGTCCGCGAGCTCCTCGTCGTCGACGCCGAGACGAAGAGGGTCGAGTGATTCCGCCACGACGGGCGGACGCTCGCGCGCATCGAGGCGACGCCGATCGAGAGCGAGGTCGCGGGCCTCCGATTCGAAACGGTCGAGCGCGCCGGGAAACCCGCCCTCCTCGTCACGGCCCGGGACGGCCGCACGTGGGACGTCCGCCCTCTCTCGCTCCCTCGGGGAGTGTGACTGGGCAGGGCCAGCGGAACGCCGGGCCCGCCCCTACGGCCCGGAGCGGGATTCCTCCGACCAGGTCCGGAAGGAGCACCTCTCCTTGAGCCCCTCGAAGCTCGCGACCTTGTCGTAGAACTCCTGCACCCGGGTCCGCCACGCCGACTCCCGCGCCGCCCGGTACTCGAAGGCCCGCATGCCGGCGGCGTCGGGCTCGGTCCTCTCGGCGAGGCGCAGCACGTGGAAGGTCGCCTTCCGCTCCCCCAGCTCCTGGCGGGCCGGGCCGCCGAGCTTGCCGGCCTCGAGTTCGGCAAAGAGGTCGAAGCGCTCCTCGAGGAACTTCCGCGGCCCGTCCGGGAGCTTCGCGTGGTCGGGGAGGCGCGCGGAGTCCCTCGTCAGGGGCCCGATCCGGGCCGGGGTGAGCCCCTTCGCGAGCGCCTCGAGGGAGAACGCGTCGGGCTCCGTCCGCTTCTCGACCGCCTCCTTGAACGCCTTCGCGGCGGCCTCCGCGGACTCGATCGCCTTCCCCTGCCTCCAGTCGGCGAGGATCTTCTCCCGGATCTCGGCGACGGGGGCCTGGCCGGGGTCCTCCCGCCCGAGGATCTGCACCATGTAGACCGACTCCCCCGAGAAGTAGGGGCCGGGGAGGACCTTCCCGACCGGGGAGGTGAGGATCGCGACCCGCGCCCCCTCGTCCGTGAAGCGCGGGAGCGCCTGGAGATCCTCCCGCGTCACGGCGGCGTGGGCGAAGATCTCGAGGCCGAGCTTCTTCGCGATCTCGGCGAAAGGAGGGTGGCCCGGCGCGCTCGCCTCGGCGGCGACCCGCTCGAAGAGTTTCCTCGCCCGCGCCTCGGCGAGGACCCGGTCCCGGACCTCTTCGAGGGGAAGGAAGGAGGGCTGCGTCGCGGGGGAGGTCTCGGGGCGCGTCTCGGGGGTCTCCCGGCGGTAACGGACCCACTTCGTCTCGTCGTAGACCCTCGTGAGCTCCTCCTCCGGGACGGCGATCGCCGACAGCGCGTCGGCGAGCGGGCCCGCCGGGGGAGCCGCGAGGTCGGCGCGCGAGAGGGCCGCCCCCTCGAAGCTCGTCCGGACGTCGCGCTCGTAGCGACTCTTCTCCGGGTCGGGGAGGGCGTTGCGCCAGGCGTCGAGCTCCTCGTCCGTCGCGAGGAGGCGGGAGACCTCCTCCGTCCGCGCGTCGGAGGGGAAGGAGACGACCTCGAGCGTGTTCCGCGCGTGGTCCTTCCTCCACGCCGCCTCGATGTCGGCGGGGCCGGGGATCGCCCACAGGCCCGCCGCGAACGCGAGGAAGCGGTCGACGACGAGGTAGCGGCGAACGAACTCCTCGTAGACCCGGGCCCGGATGCGGAAGGCCCGGAGGAACTCGTCGTAGCGCTCCCGCGTGCGCAGTCCCATACCGAGCGGCCACGACTGGAGGAACTCGTTGACGCCCTCCTTCGAGACGTCGAGCCCCGCCTCGAGGGCGAGCCGGTGGAGCACGATGAACCGGAAGACCTCCTCCTCGTCGATCCGCGACCGGCGGAAGGGGAGGCGCCCGACCGTGAGGGAGCAGCCGCTCGCGTAGTCCTGGAAGGTCGCCCGGTCGATCTCGACTTTCGTCCCGGAGGGGAGCGTGAACGTCGCGATCCAGGGGTCCTCCTTCCCGGAGAAGGCGCTGATCACCGTCCCCGTGATGCTGAAGGTGAGGAGGACGAAGAGGGTGACCCCGATCAGGATCGGGCGCTGATAGCGGCGAAGGACCTCGATTGCCATCGCGGGAGAGGATCCCCGGGGACGGGAGGAGGGAAGCCGGGGGAGTCTAGCGGCCCCGCCGAGGCGTCACAAGGGAACCGGCGCGCGCTCTCCCTAGCCCCGGGCGAGGTCCTCCGGCCTCGGCAGCTCGGCGACCGCGCGCAAGCCGAACCGGTCGAGGAACTCGTTCGTCGTGCCGTACTGGAGCGGGCGGCCGGGGACGGGCGCGCGGCCGACGACCTTCAGGAGGCGGCGGTCGAGGAGCCCCCGGAGGATCGGCCCGGCCTGGACGCCCCGGACCGCCTCGATCTCCGCCTTCGTGACCGGCTGGCGGTAGGCGACGATCGCGAGCGTCTCGACGGCGGCCGCCGAGAGCTTCTCCGACTTGCGCAGCCCCCGCAGGCGCGCGATCCAGGGCTCGAATCGGGGGTCCGTGAGGAGCCTCCAGCCCCCGCCGACCTCGGAGAGGGCGAAGGGGAACGCTCCCTCCTCGAGGCGGCGGCGCACGGAGTCGAGCGCCCCCCGGAGCGTCTCCCCGTTCGCGCGGAGCGCGGCGGCGAGACGCCGGGTCGGAACAGGGTCGGGCGACGCGAAGACGAGGGCGAGGACCGCGCGGACGAGGTCCTCCCCTTCGGGTGAAGGGGGCGCCTCGCCGTTCCCGTCCTCCTCGACGCCGTCCCCCGCCGGCTCGCGCTCCTCGGGGGTCGACGACTCGGCAAGGAGGGATTCCCCGCCGGGGACGACCTCGACGACGGGGAGCGCCTCCTCGGCCGGGGGGGGCGCTTCCCCTCCCGGCCCGTCGGGGCTTGGACGACGCTCGCGCACGGCCATAGGGATGCGGGTTGGGGGGGGAGCGGAGGGCGCGGCCTTTTACGGGGTCGGAGGGGGGGGATCAAGATCCTCCGGGCCCAGGGAACTCGACCTTCCACCGCCGGGTGGCCCCCTCGACCCACCGCTCGTACTCGAACCGCTCCACCGCCCGGGCCCGGAGCGACGCCCGGACCTCCTCCTCCACCTCCGGGAAGGGGGCCTCGCGCGCCGGCAGTTTCTCGAGGAGGCGGACGAGGTGGAAGGCGCTCCCCTTCGGCCCGCTCTCCTCGATCGGCCCCGCCACCTCGCCCGGCGCGAGGTCGAACGCGGCCTTCGCGATCGGGTGGTCCCAGCCCCGCCCGAAGGGGGGAAGCCTCCCCCCGTCGGCGCGCCCCGGACCGACGGAGCGCTCGCGCGCGAGGACGGCAAAGTCCGCGCCCTCCCGGACCTGCGCGAGGAGGGAGGCCGCATCCTCCCGCCGCGGGGTCGTGAGGACGCGGACGACGGCTCGCTCCTCCAGGGAGCCGGCGTAGCGGACGACGAGGCCCAGGAACCGGTCGGAGAGGGCGCGGCGCTCGAGGGCCTCCCGCCAGGCGGCCTCGGTCGTCCCCATCTCCCGGCGCAGGAACTCCGCGAGCGTCGTCCGCCCGCCGCTCTCCTTCTCGACCTGCCGCCGCAGCCCCTCCATCTCCTTGGAGATCCCCTCCTCCAGGTCCTCCCGCCGCACGGTGATCCCGAGCCGCTCCGCCTCCCTCCGGACGACCTCGCGGACGGCGAGCGTCCGCGCGAGATCGCGCGACTCCGCCGGCCGCTCGAGGAGCATGGCGCGCGCGAGGTCCGAGAGGCGGACTTCCGACCCCTCGACCCGGGCGAGGACCTCGTCGCGCGAGTGGGAAGCGGCGAGGGCCGCGGCGTCGATCCGCGCGGCGCGGGACGCCGGCGCGGAGTCCTGGGCCGGGGGGAGCGCGAGGAGCGCGAGCGCCCCCGCGGCCCTCAACGGTAGGTCACGTACCGGAAGAACTGCAGCCCGTGGCACTCGGGGCAGGTGCTGCGGCCGGCCGCGCTCCCCTGTCCTCCTCCCTGCCCGCCCCCTCGCCCGCCGCCTCCCTCGT
>JAKEFM010000004.1 GCA_022616055.1 Planctomycetota bacterium | reverse complement strand
TCGGTAAGCCGTGTGCGGGAAACCCGCGTGCACGGTTTGAAAGGGGTGGCTGGAACCGGCTCCCCGGCCTGGGGACGCCGCGCCAGTAACTACCAATGCCCGCGACGGAGGCGCTCCTCGAGGTCCGCGACCTCGCCTTCTCCTACGGCGATCGGGAGGCGGTCTGCGGCGTCTCCTTCGAGATCCGGCGCGGGGAGATCTTCGGCCTCCTCGGACCGAACGGGGCGGGCAAGACGACGACGATCGCCTGCATCGCGGGGCTGCGCCGGCCCTCGCGGGGGAGCCTCCTCCTCCACGGGACGCCCTTCGAGCCGGCCCTCCGCGGGGCGCACCGGGGGCGCCTCGGCCTCGTGCCGCAGGAGGTCGCCCTGTACGAGGAGCTGACCGCCCGGGAGAACCTCGAGTTCTTCGGCTCCCTGACGGGCCTCGGGGGGCAGGCCCTCGGGGAGGCCGTCGATCGGGGTCTCGCGCTCGCGGGGCTCGCCGACCGCGCCCGGGACCGGGTGGCCGCCTACTCGGGCGGGATGAAACGCCGGCTGAACCTCGCCGCCGGCGACCTCCACGGCCCGGACCTCCTCCTCCTCGACGAGCCGACCGTGGGCGTCGACCCGCAGTCGAGGAGCCACCTCTTCGAGAGCCTCCGCGCGCTCGCCGGCGGAGGGCGGACCCTCCTCTACACGACCCACTACATGGAGGAGGCGCAGCGCCTGTGCGACCGCCTCGCGATCCTCGACCACGGGAAGGTCCTCGGCGTGGGCACCGCCGCCGAGCTCGCGCGGGCCGCCGGACTTCCGGGGGCCGACCTCGAGGCCGTGTTCCTCAAGATGACGGGCCGGAGGCTGCGGGACGAATGAACCTCTGGAAGGCCTCCTGCACGATCGCCCGCAAGGACCTCCGGATCTACTTCCGCGACCGGACGGGGATGCTCCTCGGCTTCGCCCTCCCCCTCGTCCTCGTCGGGGCCTTCGGCTTCGTCATGAAGTTCGCCATGGGGAAGGAGGGGGGCCTCGAGAAGTCGACCCTCTGGGTGGCGGACCTCGACGGCTCGCCGAAGAGCCGGGAGTTCGTCGAGGCTCTCCGCGGAGCCTCGACCGTGCGCGTCCAGCCGAAGCCGGGGGAGAAGGCCCCCTCGGCCGAGGAGCTCCGCAAGAAGGTCGAGGACGGCGAGGCCCACCACGCCCTCCTCGTCGAGGCGGGCTTCGGCGAGTCGATCGGAGGGGGGAGGCTCCCTCGCCTGCGGATGTTCCGCGACCCCGGCCGGGAGATGGAGTCGCAGATGATCTCGGTCGGCCTCCTCCAGGCCTTCTTCTCGACGGCGGGGGGGAAGAGCGCGCCGATCCTCACGGCGAGGGCCCTCCAGTTGATGGGTCTCCCCGAGGAGTGGCACGACCGGATCCTCGCGATCGCGACGGGCTTCTCCTCCGGGGTCGAGGGGCTCTTCACCGACGCCGAGAAGGAGGGGCGGCTCGGAGACGGGGACGGAGGGCCCGACTTCCAGTCGGTGATGGCCGACTTCGTCCCGGTCGAGCGCGTGGACCTGAAGCCCCCCGGCCGGCCGAAGAACCTCTCCTACATGCTCGCGCACGTCGTCTCGGGGACCGGAGTGATGATGCTCATGTTCGGCCTCGTCGCCTGCGCGAGCCTGCTCATCCGCGAGCGGGAGCAGAAGACCCTCGACCGCATCCGCCTCGCCGCGGCTCCGGCGGATTCCCTCCTCCTGGGGAAGATCCTGTTCGCCGGGATCTGCGGGGCGCTCCAGCTCGTCCTCCTCTTCGCCTTCGGGAGCCTCGTCTTCGACGTCTCCGCGCTGCGCGATCCGGCGACCCTGATCGTCGTCAGCCTCGCGACGCTCCTCGCCATCAACGCCTTCGGGATGCTGATCGCGACCTGGGCAGGGACGCAGAAGCAGGCCGAGGGGGTCTCGACGCTCATCATCCTCGTCATGTCGGCGCTGGGGGGGGCGTGGTTCCCGGTCCAGCTCTTCGACCTGCCGCTGCCGGCGCAGATCGTCACGAAGTGCACGCTCACCCACTGGGCCGTGAGCGCCTACCAGGGGATGTTCTGGTACGGGAAGGGGTGGACCGACCCGACGATGCTCGGGAAGCTCGGCGTCCTCCTCGCCTTCGCGCTCGTCGCGGGCCTCGCCGCGCGCGCTCTCTATCGCCGCCGCTACGTCGGGGTCTGACCCCCCCTCCTCCCGGGAAGGTCTCCGGGACGGCCCCTTGACGAAAGGGTCCAGAACGTCCGATAATTTCTGTCGAGACAGAAATATCGGAAATGAACCTCAACCCGGTCCAGACGCGGTTCGTCCTCCACTGGGGGGAGATGGGGACGCGGTGGGGGGTCAACCGCACCGCCGCGCAGATCCACGCCCTCCTCTATCTCTCCCCGCAGCCGCTCCCCGCCGAGGAGATCGCCTCCACCCTCGGGGTCGCGCGCTCGAACGTCTCGACCTGCCTCAAGGACCTCCAGGGGTGGGGGATCGTCCGGGTCGCGCATGTCCTCGGCGACCGGCGCGACCGCTTCGAGTCGATGCGGGACGTCTGGGAGATGTTCCAGGTGATCCTCCGCGAGCGGATGCGGCGCGAGGTCGACCCGACGCTCGCCGTGCTCCGGGAGTGCGTGGAGGGGGCGGAGGGGGGGAAGCCCGGCGATCCCCACACGAGGGAGCGGCTCCGCGCGATGCTCGACTTCTTCGAGACCCTCACCTCCTGCTACGGGGAGATCCAGGGACTCCCGACGAAGGCGCTCGTCCAGTTCGTCAAGCTGCGCGGCAAGGTCCGGAGGCTCCTCGGAGGGAGGGGCAAATGAGCGCGCCCGCGGAACGGCGCGGCTGGGTCCTCTACGACGGGGGCTGCCCGCTCTGCTCGGGCCTCGTCGACCGGTTCCGGGGCGCCCTCGAGCCGCGGGGGTTCGGCTTCGCCCCGTTCCAGGAAAGATGGGTGCGGGAGCGCCTGGGCCTGGCGGCGGGGGAGGTGCCGGAGGAGATGAAGGTGCTCTCTCCGGAGGGGGAACTCCTCGGCGGCGTCGGGGCGGTCCTCCACCTCGCCTCCCGGATTCCGTGGGCGCGTCCCCTCGCCTGGATCGGGGGACTCCCGGGGTTCCGGCACCTCCTCGACCGCGAGTACCGGCGGATCGCCGCGAACCGCCTCGCGATCTCCGGGGCCTGTCCCCTCCCCTCCGCTCTCGACGCGGAGCGGCGCCGGCGCGTCCGGGTGAGCGCAGCGAGCGCGGGACTCGGAGCCGCGCTCTGGTCCCTCTTCGCCGCCGCCGAGCTCGGCGGAGCCACTTCCCTCGGCCCGATCCCGGTCGTTTTCCTCCTCGCCCCCCTGATCCTCGTTCCCCTCGCCTTCCGACTCCTCCTCCGCGGCGCAGACTCCTCCGTCAATCCAGGGTTCTTTCGGGCCGCCGTCCTCCTCCAACCCCTCGCGGCCGGCGCCGTACTCCTGTCCTTCCTCCTGCCGCCCGGCGTGCCGGCCGGCCTCCTTGCCGTTCCCTGGCTTCTCCTCTGTCTCCTCCTCGCCCTGGCGGGGCTCTTCCGCCTCTTCCTCGGCGGCTTCGCCCGCCTCGAGGAGGTGGCGATCGACGTCGGACTCCTCTTCCTCCCCGTCGGAGGGGGCTGGCTCCTCCTCTCCCGCCTCGGGGCGAGCCCGATCGGCTTCGCGGAGCCGATCGTGATGCTCACGGCCGTCCACTTCCACTTCACCGCGTTCATCGCCCCGCTCCTCGCCGGGATGGCCGGGCGGATCGTGAAGAAGAGGGGCCTCTACCGCCTCTCCGTCCTCGGCCTCCTCCTCGGAACGCCCTCCCTCGCGGTCGGCTGGACCCTCCACTCCCCTAGCCTGAAGCTCGCCGCCGTCGCCCTCCTTTCCCTCTCGCTCATCCTCCTCGCCCTCCTCGGGCTCCGGGGGCTCGGAGCGATCCGCGATGGGCGGGCCGAGGGACTCCTCGGGCTCTCCTACCTCTCCCTCCTCGGGGGAATGGCCCTCGCCTTCGCCTACGGGCTCGGGGAATTCCGTGGGACCGGACGGATCGCGATCCCCGACATGGCCCTCGCGCACGGCCTCGCGAACGGGCTCGGCTTCTGCCTCTGCGGAGTGCTCGGCTGGGTTCTGGAGGTCGAAGCCGACTACCCCCGGGAGCGCTGAGCCCATGAAGTTCGCCGTCACCGGAGGAACGGGTTTCGTCGGTGGACACCTCGCCCGAAGGCTCGTCGCCTCCGGCCACGAGGTCGTCCTCCTCGCGCGCGGTCTCGACCGCCGCGACGAGGCGATCCGTCGCCTGCCGCGCTCGAGATTCGTCGCGGCGGGCCTCGGCTCGGAGGAGGAACTCGCCCGGGCCTTCGAGGGGTGCGACGGCGTCGCGCACTGCGCGGGGATCAACCGGGAGTCGGGGGACTCCACCTTCCGCCGCGTCCACGTCGAGGGGACTGCGAACGTCGTCGCCGCGGCTCGACGCGCGGGCGCGAAGAGGATCGTGCTGATCAGCTTCCTCCGCGCCCGCCCGGGCTGCGGCTCTCCCTACCACGAGTCGAAGTTCGAGGCGGAGGAGATCGTCCGGCGGTCCGGGCTCGACTTCACCGTCCTCAAGCCCGGCGTGATCTACGGGAAGGGGGACCACATGCTCGACCACCTGAGCCATGGCCTCCACTCCTTCCCCGTGTTCCCCCTCGTAGGCTTCCGTTCCAAGCCCGTCCGGCCCCTCGCCGTCGAGGACCTCGCGCGGCTCGCGACGGCTTGCCTCGCGGAGGGGAGGCTCGGCGGGCGGACCCTCGCCGTCCTCGGCCCGGAGGAACTGACCCTCCGGGAGGCGGTCCGGCGCGTGGCGCGAGTGATCGGCAGGAGAGCCCTCCTCGTCCCTGCCCCAGTTCTTCTCCACCGGGCGTTCGCCGCCGTCTTCGAGGCGACGATGAAGATCCCGCTCGTCGCGAGGGCCCAGGTGCGGATCCTCGCCGAGGGGATCGTCGAGCCCCTCCCTCCGTGCGAGGAGCCCCCGGCGGACCTGCTTCCGAGGACCCCCTTCAGCGAACCCTCGATCCGGGCCGGTCTGCCGGAGCCCGGCCCCTTCGGCCTCCGCGACTGCCGCCGGCCGGCCTGGCTCGGAGGCCGGTCTTGATCGAGCGCGAGGAATTGCTCCGAATCGCGGCGTGGGTGCAGCTCTTCCTCGTCGTGGTCAACTTCGGGCTCGTCCGGTTGATGGGGTGGAAGTCGGAGCTGGAGAAGCTCCCGCTCCTCGCGCGAGAGGTCTTCCACGTCCACCTCTGGTTCGTCGGCCTGACCTGCGCCATCTTCGGCGGCCTCACCTGGCGGTTCGCCCCCGAGATGGCTTCCGGCACGAGCGAGCCGCTCCGGTGGCTCGCCGGCGCGATCGGGAGCTTCTGGGGGATCCGAGCGCTTCTCCAGGTCGCCTACTACAGCCCGAGCCACTGGAAGGGGCGATTCTGGAAGACGCTCGTCCACTTCACCTGTCTCGCCGGCTACGGCGGGATGGGCGTCGTCTACCTCGAGACGGCCTTGAAGCCCTGATGGGGGAGGTCGTCGTCCGGTCCGGCGCTTGCTGATTCCAGGCCGGTCGCGACCCGATCCCGAGCAAGGCCGGGCTCCCCGGCGCGGAGACGTCCCTGGATCCCTGCCCCCGGGGTCGGTTCGCGTTCCCGTTCGGGAACATGCGTCCTCGGGAAGAAACGGGCGTCCGCCGCCGAGGAGGGTGACCGTGCGCCCGCGGAGCTCCCTCCCGTTCATCCTGCTGGGCTTGGCCCCCCCGACTCCCGCCCAGCGGTTCGGATTCACGCACCAGATGCTCCCAGCGGACGTCGGCAGGGAAGATGCGGTCGCGTTCGGCGATGTCGACGGGGATGGCGATCTCGACCTGTTCAAGGCGGGGTTCGTCACCCAGAGCCGCCTCTATCCCAATGACAGCACCGGGGTCTTCACGGACGCGACGGCGACGAATCTCCCGCTCCTGACCCTCCCCGTCTCCGCTGTCGCACTGGGCGATCTGGACCTGGACGGCGACCTCGACGCGCTCCTCGGGGTCGGCGACCCCGATTCCTACGGCGTCGCCCAGAACCGCCTCCTGCGGAACGGGGGAACGGGGGTCTTCACGGACGTGACGGCGACGAACATCCCGGCGGTCTTCGCCGTGACGACGGGGGTCGCTCTCGGAGACGTGGACGGGGACGGCGACCTCGACGCCTACGTGGGGACCGCAGCCAGTGCCGCCGGCACCGCAGGGCAGGACCGCCTCTTCCGGAACGGCGGCGCAGCAGTATTCACGGATGTCACGACCGCGAGCCTCCCGGTTGTGGTCGACTTCACGTTGGCCGTCGCGCTCGGCGACGTGGACGTGGACGGCGACCTCGACGCGTTCGTGGCGAACGCAGGTCAGAATCGCCTCCACCTGAACGGCGGCACGGGGACGTTCACCGACGTCACGGGGACGAATCTCCCCAGCCTGCTGGGAACCTCGCGCGCGGTCTCGCTGGGGGACGTGGACGGGGACGGTGACCTGGACGCGTTCATCGGGAGGTACGGCTCGGGCGGGGATCAGAACCGTCTCTACCTCAACAGTGGCGCCGGGATCTACACCGACGCGACGGCTGCGAATCTCCCGGCTCTCCTTGGCATCACCCTGGCGGTCTCTCTGGGGGACGTGGACGTGGACGGCGACCTCGACGCATGGATCGGGAACTGGCAGCAACAGAACAGGCTCTACGAGAACGGAGGCACCGGGATCTTCACGGACGCCACGGCGACGAATCTTCCTTCTCTGGTCGACTACACTCGCGCCGTCTCGCTGGGGGACGTGGACGGAGACGGGGATCTCGACGCGGTCGTGGCGAACTTCTACCAGGATCGCCTCCTCCTCAACGACGGGGTCGGCCTGTTCACGGACTTCGCAGGGACGAACGTCCCGATGGCAGACAGCCAGACGGGGGGGGTCGCGCTCGGCGACGTCGACGGTGACGGCGACCTCGACGCGTTCGTCGGGAACGACGGACAGGACCGCCTCCTCCTGAACGGCGGCACGGGCCGGTTCACCGACGTCACGACGACGGGCCTCCCCGCGATCCTCGACACGACGACCGCCGTCGCCTTCGGCGACGTGGACGGGGACGGCGATCTGGACGCCTTCGCCGCGAACGGCGTTTCCGGCATGCAGCCGAGCCGGCTCTACCTCAACGGCGGCACGGGGGTCTTCACGGACGTCACGGCGAGCAACCTCGCGGTTCCGGTCAGCTCGGCCTTGGCCGTCGCACTCGGCGACTTGGACGGTGACGGAGACCTCGATGCGCTCGTCGGGAACAATGGGCAGGACCGCGTCTTCCTGAACGGCGGCGCGGGAGTCTTCGCAGACGCCACGGCGACAAACCTTCCGAGCAACATGTTCGCCACCAGCTCGGCGGTCGTGCTCGCCGACGTGGACGGGGATGGCGACCTCGACGCATTCTTCGGCGGCTGGACGGGATCGGACCGGCTCTACCAGAACGCAGGATCGGCGATCTTCACGGACGTCACGGCGGGGAACCTGCCCGTTCCGTGGGACCAGACCATCGCCGCGGCCCTCGGCGACGTGGATGGGGACGGGGACGCCGACGCGCTGGTCGGAAACACGGCCACCTACCCCGGCGCACAGGACCGGCTCTACCTGAACAGCGGGTCGGGATCGTTCACGGACGTCACGGGGGCAAACCTGCCGGTCGTCTCGGACATGACCTACGCGGTTGCCCTCGGTGACGTGGACGGGAACGGGAACCTCGATGCGCTCGTCGGGAACGACGGGCAGGACCGCTTGTACCTCAACTCCGGCACGGGGGTATTCACGGACGCGACGACGACGGATCTTCCGACCCTCTCCGATTCAACGTCGGCGATCGCGCTCGGCGATCTGGACGGGGACGGTGATCTCGACGTGTTCGCGGGGAACGCGGTTCAGTCCGGCCGGACCTACACGAACCTCGCCCGCCAGCTCGCATGGCGCGGGATTCCGAGGGCGGGGAAGCCGCTCGCCCTGGACATCTGGGGACCCGCGGGCGGAACCTGGCTCCTCGCCGCGTCGGTGGGAAGCGCGAACATCCCCTTGCCTCCCTTTGGAACGTTCCGGCTGTTCCCGCCGACGCTGTTCATCGTCGCGGGGGGAACCCTCGACCCGCAGGGGCGAGCGAACATCACTTTCCCCGTGCCCGCGAACCCGGCAATCGTCGGCCTCTCCCTCTTCTGGCAGGCGGTCGTGGGGCCGCCGCTCCGGTTCACGAACCTTGAGGTCACGACCGTCTCGAATCTGTAAAGGGCCCGCAGGAGGGGCGGGGGGGGAACTCCGCCACGCGGAGACGACGTCTCACGCGCGGCGTGCTAGGCTCCCATCGGGCCGAGAGCGTGACGACCCGACCCATGCGACCCTTCCTCACCGCGATCGCCGCCGCCGCGCTCGCCTCGGGCGCCTGGGCCCAGTGCGTGAGCTTCGGCGGCTTCTACGGCTGCGGGAATTCCACGCCCTTCGAGATCCCGACGGTCATGTGCGCGGGATCTCCGACCGTCGGCAACGCGGCCTTCTCCGTCACGACGGGCGTTCCCTGTGTGTCGCCGGCCCCCATCCTTGTGATCGGGCCCTGTCCGCCGGCTCCGGTGCTGATCCCCGGCCCGTTCGGGAACGGCGGATTCTGCGGGCCGTCGATGGCCCCCTGCATGGCCGCCGTCGGGCCGACGATCTTCGGCGTCGTCGTGGGCGCCATCCTCACTCCCCCGAACATCTGGTCCTTCGCGCTCCCCATCCCGAACGATCCGACGCTCCAGGGGGCGAACGTCTGCATCCAGGAGGCGAACCTCTGTCCGCTCTTCCCCTCCGGGCAGTGCATCGCCGTCTCCCCGGGGATCTCCGTCACCCTCCTTTGAGGGACCCCCGCCGTGGCTGACGGATGTCTAGGTCGCGGCGGGCCCGAACGCATGTCCCGCGGATGGAACTCCGCCCCCACGCCCGGTGTCCTAGCCTCCAGTCGAGCCGCGAGGCTCACGGAACGACCCATGAGAACGCTCCTCATCGCGATCGCCGCCGCGTCCCTCGCCGCGGGCGCCCGGGCCCAGTGCACGAACCTCGCGACTCCGGGACTGAACGGGTGCGGCAACTTCACCCCCTTCGGGATCCCCACGATCATGTGCGCGGCAACGCCGACGGTCGGCAACGCCGCGTTCTCCGTGACGGGGAACACCCCGTGCCAGACGTCGATCCCGGTCCTCCTCCTCGGGCCCTGTCTCCCCGCTCCCATCGCGATCACCGGCCCGTTCGGGGCGGGTGGATTCTGCGGGCCCTCCATGGCGCCGTGCCTCCGCTTCATCGGTCTGCCGTACTACGCCGCCGTCATGGGGACTCTCCTCGCCTCCCCCAACCTCTGGACCTTCCCCCTGCCCATCCCGAACGATCCGACGCTCCAGGGGGCCACGGTCTGCATCCAGCAGGTGAACGTCTGCACGATCGCGACCACGACCGGACTGTGCATCGGGGCGTCGCAGGGGATCTCCGTCACCGTCCAGTAGGGGGTCCCCGGGGGGCGCGATCCGCGAGCGCCCCGGTAGCCCCTCGACTCGGTACCGCCCGGAAGGGGATCGGGCGGCTCCGGCGATGCCCGTCGGGCGCCCTACAATCCGACGTCGTTCGCGTCCCGTCCAAAGGAGGGCCGGATGTCGAAGTCGCGCGTCGCGTTCGGGCTCGTCGCCTCGCTCGTCGTCGGCGGGGCGGTCGCCGGAGCGCTCGTGCTCGGAGGGACCCGCCCGGCCGCCGTCCCGCCGTCGCCGAGCATCTCCGATGTTCCTGTCGGGACGCCCGACGCGATCGCCGAGGAGGCCCCGGCGCGCACGCCATCGATTCCCGACTTCGCGTCGCGACGGACGGCGAGGCTCCGAGGGCGCGTGGTCATGGAGGGATCCGGCGCGCCCGTCGCCTCCGCGACCGTCACGGTCCGGACCGGCAGGCGAGAGCTCGACTTCCCGGAAACCCTCGCCCTCCTCGGCGGGGCGGAGGGGATCGATCGCTCCGACGCCGCCGGAGAACTCGGCGAACGGGTACGCGGCGTCGGTGGGTGGAAGGCCGCTCACCGGGCGGTGACCGGCGCGGACGGGGCCTTCGAGATCCCCGTCCCACCGGACCTGCCCGTTTTCCGGTTCCAGGTCGACTCCGAGTTCGCCGCTGCCCGCGACCGGACCTCCTGGTTCTCCCTCGGTTCGCCCGCCGGGGGGGAGGGATGGACGATCGAGCTGGAGCCCGCGGGGAGCATGGCCGGGACCGTGACGACCTCCTCGGGAAAGCCGGTTGCCCGAGCGCGGGTCGCCCTGATGAGGGAGCCCTTCGGGCCGGGAGATCGCCTCGACCCCCTCGAGGCCGACGCCTCCGGCCGCTTCGCGTTCCGCGGAGTGCCGGTGGGGCGGTTCGTCGCGGGAGCCCTGGGAGAGGGGACCGCCCCTGCGATCCTCGAAAACGTCGTGGTCCCGGAACGAAAGGCGACCCGCCTCGACTTCCGGCTCTCCGCGGAATCGTGGATCGCGGGGAAGGTCGTCGACGCGTCCGGGGCGGGACTCTCGGATGCGAGCCTGCGCGCGTTCCTCGAGCCGGAGCCAATTCCGGACCTCCTCTTCTCGCTCGCGTACGGAGTCGGGCGGAGCGCCGCCGACGGCACCTTCCGGATGCGCTCTCTCCGCGCGGGCCCCCACACGCTCTTCGTCCGCCGGGAGGGGGTGCTCGGACCCAAGCAGGAGAAGGTCGACGTGCCGGAGGCGGGGGGCGTGGAGGGGATCGAGATCGTCCTCGCGCGGCCTCGCGTGCTCGCCGGGGTCGTCCTCGACCTCGACCGGAAGCCGGTCGCGGGCGCTCGGGTCTCGGTCCTTCCCGACTTGGCTGCCGGGAAGTTCAGGGCCTCAAGATGGTCGACGCAGTTCACCACCACTGCGCAGGACGGCTGCTTTCGACTGACGGGGGTCAGCGAGGGACCCTTGGTGCTCGACGTTCACGCGGATGGACGGGGCCGTGCCGAACGCCGTGGGCTGGACGCCGACTCCGAAGGGATCGAGGTCCTGCTCCCCGGTCAAACGGGGATCTCCGGCGCAGTGCGGGACGCCGAGACGGGGGAACCGGTGCAGCGGTTCAGGATCGACGGGTACCGGGTGCTGCGGCGGATGGGGGAGCTTCCGGCGTCCACCCGGAGGATCTCGAACAAGGCCATCGCGAGCGAGGACGGCTCCTTCGAGCACCTCGACCTCGAAGCGGGCAACCTCGTCCTGGCGTTCGAGGCGGAAGGATTCGTCCGGGAAACGCTGGGCGAGATCGAGGTCCGACCCGGGGAGATCCGCCGCGGTCTCGAGGTCCGCCTCCGCCGTGGAACGACGATCCGGGGGACGGTCATCGCTCGCGACGCGGGGACCGCCGTCTACGACGCCTCGATCCAATGGATCGAGGAGGATCGGGAAGTGATCGAGGAGCATCGGGGCCCCGGCCTGAACCTCCACCCTTCGGACTTCCTCGGGAGGAGGCCGTGCCGGAGCGAGCCGGACGGAGCCTTCGAGTTGCGGGGCCTGGATTCGGGGAGGCTGCGGCTCCGGGTCTCCCACGACTCCTTCGTTCCGGCGCTCTCCGATCCGATCGAGGCCAAGGGAGGGGAGACGACCGAAGGGCTCGTGATCTCCCTTCCCCGCGGCGGGGGGGTCGACGGCCACGCGAGCGCCGAGGGGAGCGCCCCGCTCGTCGGGGGGACGGTCACGGCGAGTCCGGCGGAGGAGCTCGGAGGAGTCGCCTTCCACGAGAAGTCGATCGAGACCGGCAGGGAAGGCTACTTCCGGCTCGAAGGGCTCGCGCCCGGCCGCTGGACGATCGAGGCGAGCCCTCCTCGACGGAACGTGGAGGAGGATCCGCAGTCAGGCCGTCTGCGGGCCGTCGTCCTCGTCGAGGAGGGGCGCACGACGCGGGTCGAGTTCCCGGGGCCTCCGAAGGGGGGGTGCACCGTGCGAGGACGCGTGCTCCGGGGGGGCGCGGGAGTCGGGGGCGCGGGCGTGCTCGTGGTTCCCCTCCTCCGGGCCGCCGCGGCGACCGATCCAGCCGGGACTCGGCTCGGCGCGACGTCGGAGGCGGACGGCTCCTTCGCCATCGAGCATGTTCCGCCCGGGGCCGCTTTGCTCGAGATCCAGACCCGTTCTTCGCGAGGCTCCGCCTCCTCGTCCGGGGCGTGGCGGCGGAGGTCGATCGAAGTCCCCGACGCGCCGGATCTGGTCCTCGACGTGAGCCTCTCGGGGGGCGCGATCGCGGGCCGCGTCGTGCGCGCGTCCGACGGCCGGCCCGTTCCCGGCGCCGCAATCGAGGTTCTTCCCTCCGAGTTCGTCGCGAGCCGGACCCTCGCCGGGTCCCGAGGCTGGACTCAGACGGACGAGGAGGGCAGGTATCGCGTGGAGGACCTCGAGCCGGGCGCCTACCTCGCAACGGCGCATGGCCTCCTGGCGGGTGGCGTGGAGGACCAGGAGCCGGCTCGCCTCAAGGAGACGCGAGGACCGGTCGAGGTATCCGAGGGAAGGGAGGCCGTCGTCGACTTCTCCCTCTCGGCCGGAGGGAGCGCACGGGTCTCGGTCCTCGATCCCGCCGGCCGTCCGGTCGAGGGCGCAGTCGTCGCGGTCGTGCCGGCCGGAGGTCCGAGCGGAGTGCGCCGTTTCCTTTCCGGAGGCCACGGGATGACGGACGAGCAGGGCGTCGCGCGCGTCGCGGGCCTCGCGCCGGGGGTCTACTACGCGACCGTCGCCTCGGCCGACTACGACGGGGCGGACTCGGACGAGGCCGAGGTGCGGGTCGACGAGGAGGTCTCCTTCCGCGTGAACTTGCGAGAGGGGACGCCGGTGCGCGTCCGGGTCCTCGACAGGAACGACGCGCCGGTCGACCTGTTGCCCCTCTTCGTGGATGCCAGGGGGCGCGAGCGCTTCGCGGTTCCGGTGGAGGCTCGGGGCTCCCCGCGTCCGGGCGAGGAGGGGATGGCGATCGCTGTCCTCCGCCCGGGTGAGTACACGGTCCGGATCGGAGGGGAGGGGTGGAAGGAGTGGACGACGACCCTCCGCGTCGGGGCGAGATCGCCGCAGGATCTCGTGATTCGCGTCGAGCGCGAAGAAGGGCAGAAGTAGCACGCCCAACCGACCGTGCGCGCGTGGCGCCACGCTCGCGCCCATCGGGACCTGTAGAATCCGGTTGCGATCGCCCCAGGCGCAGAGGAGGGCCGAATGTCGAGGTCGCGCGTCGCTTTCGGGCTCGGGGCTCTCCTGCTCGCCGTGGGGATCGCGGGGGCGATGCTCCTCGGCGGCGCGAAGCCGAACCGCTCCGATCCGGTGGAGGCCGTGGCCGGCGCGGGGCCCGTCGCGGCCGCGGAGCCCGATTCGCCGCCTCTCCCTTCCTCGACACCCGGCGACTCTGCCGCGGCTCCCCAGCGATCTCCCTCGGCCCCCGACTTCGCGTCGCGGCGAACCGCGGCCGTTCGCGGTCGGGTCGTCCTCCGGGGGACGGGCTCGCCGGTCGGCTCCGCGAGGATCACCCTCTGGACGGGGAAGAACGAGGTCGACGTCCCCGAGACGATGGCCGCCCTCGGGGGAGCGGAGGGGCGCGATCGACTCGTCAAGTCGGGGGAGTTCGAGGCCCGCCTCGCGGCCCTCGGGGGTTGGAAGTTCGCCCATCGGGCGGAGTCGGCCGCCGACGGCTCCTTCGAGATCGCCGTCCCTCCGGACTTCCCGAAGTTCCAGATCCGCGTCGCCGCGGACCTCGCCGCCTGGCGGGACAGGGAGGCGTGGTTCGCCCTCGACTGTCCCTCCGTGCGCGACGGCCTCGTCCTCGAGCTCGAGCCCGCCGGAATCGTCGAGGGGACGGTGACGAACGCGGGAGGGAGACCGGCGGAAAGGGCGCGCGTCTCCCTCGTCCGCGAGCCGTTCGACTACAGGGACCGTATCGACTCCGTCACGGCCGACGCGTCCGGCCGGTTCGTCTTCCGCGGAGTCCCCCCCGGCCGGTTCGATTCGGGAGCGCTCGCTCCGGGAAGCGGCCCCCAGGTCCGATCGGGGATCGAGGTGCGAGCGGGCGAGACGACGCGGCTCGAGTTCACCCTTCCCGCGGAGTGTCTCCTCGCGGGACGCGTCGTGGACGAGACGGGCGCGGGCGTCCTCGGCGCACGGCTGAACGCCTTCCCGGACGGGGACCGTCCCCGGAACGCGCTCGTCTTCGCCGGCTACGGGAGCGCGCGGAGCGCCGCCGACGGAACGTTCCGGATCGGCTCGCTCCTGCCGGGCCGCCACCGGTTCCTCGTCGACCGGGAGGGGATGCTCGCGCCGGAGCCGGGGGCGGTCGACGTGCCGCAGTCGGGCGGCGTGTCGGACCTGCGGATCGTCCTCGAGAAGGGACAC
>JAKEFM010000075.1 GCA_022616055.1 Planctomycetota bacterium | reverse complement strand
TCCCGCGCGCGACATGGTCAAGGAGGCGCGGATCTGGAAAGACCTCGAGGCAGTCGCGCCCGAGGCGCTCGCAACGTTCAAGGAGGCGACGGCCGCCTTCGACCGGAACGACCTCCAGCGGGCCGCGGGGCTGTACCGCGCGGTCCTCGAGAAGGCGCCAATTTTCACGCCGGCGCTCCGCCGGGCGGGAGGAGCCTTGGTGATCCTCGGTCGCGAAGGAGAAGGGATGGGGATGCTCGAGAGGGCGGTCGCGCTGGACCGGTCTCCCGAGAACCTCGGCGCCCTCGCCCGTCATCTCGCCTTCTCTCGAGGGAAGGGGGAGCCCACGGACGGGGAGCTGGAACGGGCCCTTCGGCTCGCGGAAGAGGCCCTTGCCGGGATGCCCGGGGACCTCCGTCTCCTGATGGTCAAGGCGCAGGCCTACATCCATCTCGATCGCCGCAAGGGACTGCGGCACGTCTCGGAGGAGCTCCTGAAGGAACACCCGGGGAGGATGGAGAGCCACTGGATCGCCGCGATCCGGGCCGCAGCCGACGCGGACTGGTCCGTCGCCGACTTCGAGATCCGCCGCGCCGGGGAGCTCGGCCTGCCGGACGAACAGGTGACCTCGTTCCGGAATCAGGTGCGACACGCCCGCGAAGGCCCGAACCCTTGGCGCCTCGCCGCGTACCCCCTCGCCATCTCGGTCCTCTGGCTCGCGGGGTGGGCGCTCCTCTTCGTCGTCGGCAAGCGGCTCTCCCGCGCCACGCTCCGCTCGATCGAGGGGAGCGACGCGAATCCGGCCGAGACTCCGCGACGGCTGCGGAGCCGGTACCGGGGCCTGATCGTCGTCGCCGCCGCCTACTACTACCTGTCGCTCCCCGTCGTCGCCCTCCTCGTCGTCGCCCTGACCGCCTCGATCATCTACGCCTGCTTCCTCGCCGGAAGCATCCCCGTCAAGCTCGTGTTCTTCCTCGTCATCGGGGCCCTCGTCACGCTCTTCGCGATCCTCCGATCCCTCTTCGTCCGCATCCGCGACGAGGATCCGGGACTTCCGCTCCCGGAAAAGAGGGCCCCAGAGCTGTGGCGCCTCGTCCGGGAGGTGGCGCAAAGGGTCGGCACCTCGCCGGTGGACGAGGTCTGGCTCACGCCCGGGACCGAGGTCGCCGTGTTCGAGCGGAGCCCGTCCCAGGGGCTCATCGGGAGGAGGAGGCGGCGGGCCCTGATCCTCGGACTCGCCGTGCTCGACCACTTCCCGCGGAACGCCTACCGTGCGGTCCTCGCCCACGAGTACGGGCACCTCTCCAACCGGGACACCGCGGGGGGCGAGGTCGCCCTCCGGGTCCAGGCGCGGATGCTCCGATTCGCCCAGGCGCTGCACGAGGCTGGCCAGGCCGTCACGTGGAACCTGGGGTTCCAGTTCCTCCGGCTCTACCAGGTCTTCTTCCGCCGGATCACCTTCGGCGCGACTCGACTCCAGGAGGTGCTCGCCGACCGGGTCGCGGTGGCGGCCTACGGCGCCGTCGCCTTCCGGGAGGGACTCACGCACGTGATCCGCCGGGACGTCGAGTTCTCCTTCCTCGCCACGAAGGCGATCGAGCGTGCCGTGGATCTGAGGACCCCCCTGGCGAACCTCTACGAACTCCCCCCGCCCTCGGAGCCCGAGGAGCGGGTGGTCGCCTCGAAGGTGGAGGCGCTCCTCGATCGCCCGACGAGCGACGACGACACCCATCCGAGCCCCGGCGCGAGGTTCCGCCTGGCCGACCGGTTGCGAGGGGGCGACGTGGTCCCCGATCCCGGCACGATCACGGACCTCCTCCCGGACCGGGCCATGCTCGCCGAGAAGTTCACGAGAACCGTGGCCACGCGGGTGGCGGTGGGGTAGAGGGCCGTCCTATCCGCGGGGATCCTGCGCGCGCCAGGCTTCCGGCGGCGCTCGCCGACGCGCCGCAGCAGGGAAACCCGAGGGATCTCGACGGAACGCGGGGGACTATGCTCCACGCGACCATGGATCGCAGCCGGCTGGCGGTCGTCCTCCTCCTCGCCGCGTGCTCGCAACCGCAACGCTCCGGCATCCCCGAGGGGGAGCCCGCGCGCGGCGCCCACCCCTCCATCGCCATCGCG
>JAKEFM010000074.1 GCA_022616055.1 Planctomycetota bacterium | reverse complement strand
GGGACGTCGCCGGGCGCCTGGGCCGCGTCGCCGACCGCGGCGGGGCGCGCCTCTTCGAGTGCGCCGACGAGTTCACCGCCCGCCTCCTCGAGAACGAGGGGAGGATGCGGGGGCTGTGCCTGCGCGCGGGGGAGCGGCACCTCGTCGTCCCGGCCGGGAAGGAGGGGGCGTTCCGCCGCGCGCTCCTCGCGGTCGGCTACCCGGCCGCGCCGCTCGGGGAAAGGGAGAAGGCTGCGACGTGAGCGCGGCGGGACCCGCGTCGTCGCGGACTCGTCGAGGTCACCTCCTGCGCGCCGGACGGGGGGGAGGCCCTTCCCCTTCGCGCGACGTCGCCCGCGAGAGGGTGGAGCGCCTCCTTCCACGACTCCTCCGCGCCGTTCCTCGCGCCTTTCCTGAAGGTCGCGCCCTGGACCGGCCTCGAGTCGTGGTGGTCCCCCTGTTCGAGGGAGAGCGCAGGCTCGAGGGTCTGCTCCTGCTCGCCTGGGACGCCTCCGTGGAGGCGGGCGCCGACGACTTCGACCGCGCGGTTGCGACGGCGGCGGCCCTTGGCCGGCTCACCGCGCCGGCTCTACTGTCGAAGCAGCACCGGGCATAGAATCTCACCTGGCTTCGATCCCCTGCATGGACTATCGCGGAATCATCACCATCGAGCCCGGCAAGCGCGGGGGGAAGCCTTGCATCCGCGGGCTTCGAATCACCGTCTACGAAGTCCTCGAGTACCTGGCCTCGGGCATGACCGAGGCGGAGATCCTCGCCGATTTCCCGGACCTCACCCGCGAGGACATCCTCGCCTGCCTCGCCTTCGCGGCGGATCGCGAGCGCCGCCTGGCGTCCATCCCGCCCGCGTGAGGTTGCTCCTCGACGAGAACCTATCCCCTCGCCTGGCCCGCGCGGTGAACGACCTCTTCCCGGGATCGCTCCACGTGGGTGACGCGGGATTGCGGAGCGCCGACGACGAGACCGTCTGGCGGTACGCGAGCGAGCATGGCGTCGTCTCCAAGGACTCCGACTTCCGGCAGCGGAGCTTCCTCCGAGGGCACCCTCCCAAGGTCGTTTGGATCTCGCGAACTGCTCGACGAACGAGATCGAATCCCTCCTCCGCGCGCGTCACGAGGACCTCCTCGCGTTCGGCCGGGACGAGGAGAGTTCCTTTCTCGTTCTCGGGTGACGACTCGGGACGAGGCGTCGCCGGGGGAGGATCGACGCGGAGCCCGACCGGTGTTTCCACGTCCCGCCGGCGGTCCCGCGCGCGGGCTACCGCGACATGGCGGGGTTCGCCAAGGCGATCGAGGAGCCCCGCCTCCGGGAGCTCCTCGCGGACAACGGCCTCGCGCGACGCCTCGACGGACGGCGCGCGGTCGGGGGTCGGACGAGGCGCCCGCCGTCGGGTCGGGCCGGCCGGGCTTCCCCGGGGCGATCGCTTTCCTGGACTCGCGGGAGGCCGGGGGCCAGACTTGCGCTCCGGAGCTGTGGAGCGCGCGAGAGAACGGCGGTCGATCCACCCCGGAGGCGGGCCGGTCCGGCCCGGGCCGTGGAGAATTCCGGTCCTCCTCGCCGGCCTCGTCCTCGCCGCCGGGGCGGGCTACTGGATGATCCGCTCCGCGGCGCGCCGGGAAGGGCCACGGTCGGTCCTCCCCCTCGAGTCCCTCGGCCGCTCTCTCCTCCGGCCTCTCGACCGCGGGCCCGACCCGAGGTTCGAGGCGGGGCTCCCGCCCGTCGTTCCCCGACCCTCGGCGTTCGAGGCGCGGGCGGAGCTCGTCATGGCCGGCGAACGGCTCCGCAGGCTCCACGAGGCCCGCGCCGACCCGACCGACGTCGCCGCATTCCTCGACGCGCAGGAGCGCCTCCTCTGGATCGGGATGGGGGGCGGGGTGGGGGACGCCGCGCAGGCCGTGCTCTCCGTCGTCCCCGACCATCCGCGCGCGCTCGCCCTATCGACCGCGTTCCGCTACGAGGCCGGTCTCCGGGACGAGATCCCGGCCCTCGCCGAGGCGGCGCTCCGGGGCAATCCCGAAGAGCCTCTCGCGCTCGTCTACCGCGGGGTCCGCCGCGCGGACCTGGGCGAGTTCGAGGGCGCGCTCGCCGACCTCCGGCGCGCCGCCGCGGCCGCCCCCGGCAGGCCCGAGCCCGCGCACTTCCTCGGCACCCTCCTCTTCGACCGGTGCCGCTTCGCGGAGGCGGCCGTGGCCCTCGCGGAGGTCCCGGCCCACGAGGCGGGGCTCGATGCGCGCGTCCCCTTCGTGCGGCTCGCCTTCGCCTACCGCGACCTCTTCGAGGGGCGCGAGCCCTTCGCCCACGCCGCGGCCTTCGAGCCGGTCGAGGTCCCGATCGAGAGGAGGCCCGACCTCCCCTGCGTCCCGGTGCGTCTCGACGGGGAGCGGGAGGGGTGGATGGTCCTCGACTCGGGCTCGGACTTCGTCCGCCTCCCGCGCCGGCAGGCCTCCCTTGCCGTCGTGCGGGAGGACGCCGCCGTCGAGACGGGAGGGGCCGACTCCTCGAGCCCCGTCGGGATCCCCGGCCGGCTCGGCTCCCTCGAGATCGGGGCCCTGCGCGTCCGGGACGTCCCGGTCCTCGTCGAGGCCGAGGAGCACGAGCCTCCGGACGGGGACGTCCTCGGCTCGATCGGGACGGCCTTCCTCGCGCGGTTCGTCCCGACGTTCGACTTCCTCGCCTGGAAGTTCCGGCTCGCGCCGGCGGGGAGCGGCCTGCACCTCGCCATCCGGACGGGGGGGTCGATCCAGTTCCGGGAGATCCCCTTCCTCCGGGTCGGCAACTCGATCCACGTCCGGCTCGGGATCGGCGGGGGACGGGAGGGGGAATTCCTCCTCGACACCGGCGCCTCGGCGATCACGCTCGACCGCGCCCTCCTCCGAGACCTCTTCGGCGCGGTCGACGGGGATCCGCGGACGACGCCGGCGACGGGGCGAGGGATCGCGGGGCGGCCCTTCCAGACGTTCCTCTTCCCGCTTCCCGTCCCCCTCGTCTTCGGAGGCACGCCGGTCCACGGGCTCTCCGTCTTCGCCGAGGACAAGACCGGGTCGAACCTGATCGGCCGCACGCGCCTCGCCGGGACGCTCGGGCTCCCG
>JAKEFM010000073.1 GCA_022616055.1 Planctomycetota bacterium | reverse complement strand
GCGACCTTCGTCGCGCCGCCGTTGGAGGCGACCTTCGTCGCGCCGCCGTTGGAGGCGACCTTCGCGGGCGGACCGTTGGACGCAACTTTCTTCATCGGAATCCTCCAGGGTTCTCGAGGGGATCAGGCGCGACGGGGAGAGCGCTCCCGGATCCGGACGAGCGGGTCGATCCCCGCCTCGACGTGCATCGTCGGCCGCTGGACGAACTCGAAGTCGTGTCGCGGGGAGAGCGGCACGATGAGATCGACCTGCGAGCCGTAGCGGATCTGGGAGAAGCGCTCGTTCTGGCGGCAGGGCTGGTTCTGCTTCAGGCAGAACGGGGTGACCGAGTCGACGTCGAAGTCGGCGATCTGCAGGATGTGGTAGGCGAGCCCCAGCCGCGGGGCGACCACCCGGTTGAGGACCCGCTGGTTCGTCCGCAGGTACTCCGCCTCCGAGAGGTCGACGCGCAGGTCCTCGAGGAGGGAGCGCTCGACGGGGAGCATCGGGCGGTTGTAGGAGTCGAGGGGCTCGAGCTCGCGGTACGACAGCCGGCCGGAGTAGGGGACCCGGTTCACGTGGACGTCGAAGAAGGTCATGAAGATCCCGACGACCAGGCTCCGGCGGTCGTAGAAGGGATCGCGCATCGCGTCCCGGAGCGTCAGGTCGCGCCCCTTGATCGAGACGAGGGGCTCCTCGGGATCGACGACCCTCTGGTAGAGGACGACCCCGTCGGCGGGGGAGAAGAAATAGGAGGGGTCGGAGTGCTTGGGGCGCGCCGGGTCGCGGAAGAAGTGGCTCTCCGAGAGCCAGCGGACGGACTTCTTCCGCAGATCCTTCGCCTCGGACGCGACCCACTCGCGCAGCTCCTTCGCCATGACGGTCCTCCTCGCCGTGCGCGCGCTACTTCGACCTCCCCTCCCTGGACCGACACCCGGCTCGACCCGTCGACCTTCGGAGGAAGGTCCGCGGCTCCTGGACGGAGACCGCGACACGGGGCGGGCATCGCCCCGGCTCGACGAGGAGCGACCACTCTCTCACACCGTCACCGGGAACCCCGTCTCCGCCCGGGCGACGGGGATGCTAGTTTCTACGCAAGGCCATAGCCGCGGTCAATATTCGGTTAATAGTTGATTGCACCCTCCCACCAGACGGCCCCGGTCCGACCCCCCTAGAGGGTCCCGGCGCGGACGACGACCCGGCCCTTCTCCACCCGGACGAGGCCGGCGTCCGCCTCGACGCGCAGCCCCGGCCCCTCGACCGTCACGCGCCCGCCTCGGTGCTCCCCGGGCTTCGAGAGGTCGAGGGATCTCGCCCCCACCGTCACCGCGGCCGTCTCAGTCGGATCGAGGACCGTCGTGTACCTCCCCTCCTTCGACTCCTGCACCGAAGCCCGCTCGAAGGAGGCCTTTAGGTTCGACGGCCCGCCGACCTGGAGCATCCGCGTGTGGACCCTCACCCCCCCCTCGACGAGGACGACGTTCATCGGATCGAAGGAACGGAGGAATCCTCCGCCGGGGGCCTCGACGACGATCTTGAGACCCCCCCTCCCCAACACCGAGTCGCGCAGCGACCGGGCCGCCTCCTTCCTCCTCCCCGTCGCCTCCGTCGCCGACGCCAGGGCCTTCTCGTACCCGGCCTCCTCGAGGGCGGCCGCCGAGGCCTTCTCGACCTCCTCGGGCCCGACCGCCTCCGCGAGGAGGTCCTGCACCGCCGCCCCCCCGTCCTGGACCTTCCCCTTCCAGTCCGGCATCAACCGGTCGAGAAGGAATCCCTGCGCCGCGCCCGTGAAGTAGAAGCGCCGCCTCGGGTTCTTCCCCGTCTCGCCGACCTCCCCGAGCGGGCGCAGAGTCTCGGCGAGGAAGGCCTCCCCGCTCCGGCGGACGATCGGGAGGGAGAGCCTCCCCTCCAAGACGAGATCCGCCGCCAGGGCGACCGCGCGGAATCCGGCGTATTCCGCCAACCCCTCGTTCGACTCGAGCCCCTTCTCGAACTCGACGAACCGCGGCTCGAGCTCTCCCTGCCGGAGCCTCCGGACGGCGAGGAACCGCCGAGCCCCGGCCCGCTTCCCCTCCGCCTCCCCCTCCTCCAGCGCCGCGAGGAGGTGGCGGCACTCGATCGAGAAGAGGGCGTCGTTCCGCGGCGTCGAGTCGGAGTACTCGAAGAGCAGCGACGCGTCCTCCGCGCCCCACTTCGAGCCCCGTCGTCGCGCGTCCCCCTCGAAGGCGTGGAAGGCCTCGTGGAAGAGGAGGGCGAGGTTCTCCTCCCCGGAGTGCTTCCCCACGTAGTCGGCCCCGACCGTCATGAACACCTGCGGCTCCGCGACGGAGAGGTCGGAGCTGAACCGCAGAATATCCCCCGAGTGCACGTCGGCCGCCTCGCGCACGTACCGCGGCGCGTCGAAGCCGGGCCAGATCCGGTCCTTCGTCGCCTCGGCGAGCGCGAGGAATTGGCGGTGGACCTCGCGGACGGTGACCGGAGCGGGAGCGCTCTGCGAATGGAGGAGAGCGAGCGCGGCGAGCGCCAGGACGATCATCGAGGAGAATCCTCGACGCGGTTCGGCAGCACGAGGACCGCCTGCGCGAGGCCGCCTCGCTCGACGAGGAGCGTCTCCACCGCCTCCGCGAGCCCATCGGCCGATGCATGCGCCCGATACGTGCCCGGCGGGACGCCTCGCAGGCGCGCCTCGCCCGTTTCTCCCTCCGCTCGCAGTTCTCGCTCGTCGTTCTCGAGGACCACCGTGAACCTCCCCACCGGTAGACGTTCGCCGTCGAGGGCCGTCACCCGGACTTCCGCGCCCCTGGGAAGCGTCCACGCGACCGTCGCCACCGAGCCCGGATCGATCCGCACGAGCCGGGTCGTCTCGGCGGGGAGCGCGACCGAGTCGTGCAGGACCAGGTGCGCGGCCAGGTCCCCCGGCTCGAGGCCTGGGACCCTCGCGACGCCGTCCACGGCGAGCGCCTCGATCCTCCGCGCCTCCCCCGGCCGCCAAGCCTCGATCGCGAGGGGTCCCTCGTACGGCAGCCCGTCGTCGAAGGAGACCCGCGCCTCGAGCTCCCCCGTTCCAGGCCTCAGGCGCGGGAGGCAGAGCGCGATCGAGGCGAGCGCTTCCCGGCGGGGCGGAAGGTCGAGGAAGCGCGTCTCGAATCCCTCCGCGCGCGCGCCGAGCAGGACTCGCCGGGGAGCCAGGGACAGGGAGGCCCGGGACCAGGTCGCGAGGTTGAACCCATCGCTCACACCGCTCCCCCCGCCCACCCACACGCGGCCGTATTCGCGTCCGGGGCCGAAGACCCAGCACCCGACGGCCAGCGCGGGGAGCATCTCCCCCGTCCCGCACTCGGTCGCCTTCCCCCGGACCCGGATCGTCCCCTCGAGGGCCCGCACCACAACTCCCCCGAGGTCCTCGGTGAGGATCAGATCGGCCCCCTCGAGCGGACCGAGGGCGGAATCCATCGAGGCCCAGCCCCTCAGCGTGTAGCGACCCGGTTTCAGCGGGCCGAGGAGGAAGGAACCGTCGGCCGCGGCCGGGTCCGACTCGGCGACCTGACGCTCCTCCCGCCATCCCGACCCGCCAGCCGCCTCTCCCGACTCCGAGGCGGGCACGCTCGCGCGCACGCGCGCGCCTTCGACGGGATTCTCCAGAGTGTCGCGGACGACGCCGCGCACGAAGAGAGCGCGGTCGAGACGGATCTCGGGTCCTTCCTCCTGACCCGGACGCCAGTCGAGGGCCGCTTCGAAGTGACGCGCTCCCGTGGCTCGGATCCGGACCGGAGGGGTGGCGCTCAGCTCGAAGCGTCCCGCCTCATCCGTCGTCTCGACGATCCCGTCGAACTCGACCTGCGCTCCGGGAATGGGAACGCCCCGCTCGTCGAGCACGCGGCCGGAGATGGTGCGCTCCTTCGCGAGCGCTCCCCTCCGGACGGACGAGTGAGGCGGAGCCGCTTCGCGTGAGACCCTCCCGCCCTCGGAGATCCCGGAGATCCCGAGCGCGGCGACCAGGGCGTTCGGCCTCTCCTCCTCCCCTCCGCCGCCGGCGCTCCCTCCGACCTCGACAGGCCGGAGGATCGCCGCGGAGCCGACCAGAAGCGCTGCGGCGAGCCCCGCCTTCGCGGGCGCGGTGCCGAAAACCCCCTTCGCTGCAGGGATGAGCCCTGCCTTCCTTCCCAGCGCGATCGGCAGCAGCAGGGCGCACCAGGCGCTCCGGTCGTTCCCATGGCTCTCGTCGAGCGCGCGGCGGAGGCGCGCGAGTCCGCGCTTGATCCGCGTGCGCGCGGTCTCGACCGGCACGCCGAGCCGTCGCGCGACCTGGCACAGAGGCAGTTCCTCGAGATAGCGGAGCAGGACCGCCGACCGGCAGGGCTCCTCCAGGGCGAGGACCGCCTCGACGACCTCGCGCCGGGCGGCCTCGCGCTCGACGATCTCGGCGGTCGACGGCAGGCCTTCGGCCCGGGCCGCCGCCCGCTCGCGCTGCGCCCTCCGTCCCTCGCCGCGCCGCAGCCGCAGCGCGAGGTTCCTTGTCACCGCGGCGAGCCACGGGCGCGGGTCGCTCCCCCACCGCGGCCCCCGGCGCAGCGTCGCGACCCAGGTCTCCTGGACCGCGTCCTCCGCGAGCGCCGCGTCGAAGAGCAGCGCCCGGGCGAGCCCTTGCAGGAACGGCCCGTGGGCGAGGAGGGACGCGGGATTGTGGGGTGGGGAGGGGTCGGGCATCGCTCGCAGGGCACATTCCCGCCGGAATACGGACCGGTTCACGACGGCGCGAGCGCCCGCCCTCGACTGGCCGCGAGGGACCGTACCTGCAGGGAGTCGGCCCCCTGGTCCTCGCAAGAGGGGAAGGCAAGCCGCCGATGCCTTGATTACCGAGGCGATTGCCGTTCTGAATGACGCCCGGACCTTCCCCGAGGCCCAGGGAAACGCGCCGGCGTCGGGCCTGGGGCCCCCGCTGCCACGGTCCCGACTTCCTTCCTCGTCTGGCATCGTTTCCCGTCTACCGCTCGACTATCCCCGGCCCCTTGCCCAGAAGCTGGGACGCGATGGGCAATCTCGTGAAAGGCTACCGGGAATCGGAAGGAGTTTCACACCGCAGTCTACGCGCAGCTCCGCTCGCCCCAGGTCGAGCGGGAGGTCAGGCGAGCCCGGCAGTCGGGAGAGGGCGTCTAGCTAGACTCCCCTCCACTACTGGCCTGGCGACCTTTCGAACGCGTCCTCGTCCGCCTCGTCTCCCCGAAGCGTACCGCTGCGAAGCCAGACCCCGGAGTGCCAGCCGGCGGCCAGGAACGGAAGGTCCGCCGGGTCCGAAGGCCGGCTCATCGCCGGCCTTCGCTCCTACACCCCTAGTGAGACGCTATCCGGCGGGGTCGCCAAGGGCGGAGTTCGACGGCGAAGCGCCCCGGGCCGCGGGCGGTCTCCGAAGGGGTCGCGAGCCACCGACGACCGGGTCCCGTAGAGGGGCCAATGTACCCACGTCGGCAGGGTAGGGTGAAGACCCGATCGAGGGAGCTCGGTCGCCTGGGTAAATGAATGCCACTCAAGGTGGCCTCGCCTGAGGGCCTCAACTTGCGAGTGGTCCGAGCGTTCGGCTGGTCGAGTGACGCCCTGTACGGGCTAGCGATCCGGTGTGCCCGGATCGGAGATCCACGCCGCGTCTCGCGATGTAGCGTTCTCTGGAGGTGCGCATGAGACTCATCCTTTCTCTCCTCTGGTTGCTCGGTGTCTTCAACGCTAGGTCCCAGTGTCCTCGTCCCCCTAGCACCCCGTCATGCGATGGGGGCGGTAAGGGATCCCTTGCGGCCGGCGCTTGCACGGACTGCCCGTCGACCCCGGCCACGAAGTGCAAGCTCGAGTATCGATACACCAACGACAAGTCGAATACGAGCGCGTGGACTGATTGGGTTACGGCAGGGGGTGGCGAGAGGGTGAAGGTCGAGGTCGACTGCACGCCCGGCAAGACAATCCGGATCGAGGCGAAATGCGTCAAGACCGACCAGGTCTGTTCGCATAGCGAGCTTGCGCACGGCGAGTGCGTTTGTGCGTAGCGAAGGAGTATCGACATGTTAAGAGCCCTGATTGTGATGCTGGTCGCAAGTACGGGGGTCTTCTTCCTGGCAGTGCGAAGACCCGCGGCGGCCGGCGCACTCCCCAACAGCGTGCCTACTGAGGCGGTTCGAGCGCCTTGTGCGCAGCCCACCATCTCCATCACCCGTCCCGCACCCGGAGAGGCGAAGTTTTGGATTGTCCCGTGCTCCGACTGCAGCTCGGTGCGCTGCACCATCCTCTTCCGTCATTCAAACGACACTGGCGCCACCTGGACGAGTTGGCTGCCTGCCCGAGAGGTCCACTACGTCGAGATGGAAGGCTCTGTCGGGAACTGGGCGTACGTCGAGGCCAAATGCGTGCCTTCGACTTCGGGCTGCCAGGAGAGCGCCGTCGCGCAGGAGAGCATCGAGTTCTAGTGATGGTGCCGCGCCCCTCAGAAGTAGGATCCGAGTCCTAGCGGGCACAACGACCGAGGTCTAGGAGGCAACGAACAACGAACGAGGGGGGCCTGTTGATACTGTCCCACCTCGTGTCTAGGCGCGGAGGCCGGCGATGAGCCGGCCTTCGGTTAGCCGGCGTTTCGCCGGGGGCTCCTGCGGTCGCCCTCCGGAGCCCCCGGCGACCCTGCTGCGTCCTTCTTCCTCGGGTCCATGCATGTCTCCTTGGCGGGAGCCTCCTCCCCCAGGGGGTTGTCCAAGGAAACAGTGCGGTGTTCACGAGACACTTTCCGGTTTCGGGGACGGGATCTGCAGAGCGGATCAAGTCCTCGCGGTGCGCCGGAACCGCTCCATCTTCCTGGGGAGTGCCCTACAACGTGACCGGCCGGTCGTGTCGCAAATCGTCGACGAGCTTCTCGAAGTCCGCCGCGGCCCCGCGGTACGCCCGGGCCGCGAGATCCTTCGCCTCCCGTTCCTCCCCGCTGGAGAGGCCCGACCGCAGCAGCCGGATCAGGTCGGAGAGATCGACGTGACGGTCCTCCCGCGGCCGGTCGGTGGACACCGCGGCGGCGAACTTCATCGCGACGAGGGCGGAGCGTCGCACGACCCGGAGTCGCGTTCCGGCGTAGGTCGCCTCGACGGCGGAATCGAGAGCCCCCTTCCAGACGGGATGGGACTCGGCGGGGAGCAGTTCGAGCGCGGCCTCGCTCTCCCCCGGATCCTCCCCCGGACCGAAGGCCCGGATGGCGTCTCCGACCTTTCGCAGTCTGTGGCCCGACTTCTCGAGCGCGCGCCGGAGGCGGGGCAGGTCGCGCTTCGCCACGAGGAAGTCGGCGTCGACCGTCACCCGCGGCTTCGTGTAGAGCGAGACCGCGTGACCTCCGGCGAGGGCGTAGGAGGCCGAGACCTCCTCGAACGCCTCGACGGCGCTCGCGATCACCCTCCCGTGCTCGGCCATGCGTTCGCGGAAGTGTCGGACGCGCAACACGGAAGGCGCATTCTACGCGCCGGGACCTCCGCCCCCGCGCCACGGGAGGCGGTCGGTCTCCCGCGCCTCCGCCGACCTCCCTACCTTGGCGAGCCCTCGAGGACGAACCCCGCCCAGTGCAGCGGGTGCGACCACTCGTCCGAGGGCTTCGGGGGGCCGGGGGCGTGCTCGGAGGGTCGAGGGACCTCGCCGTTGAGGAGGGCGAGCCTCGCCTCGCGCAGCGCCTCCGCCCTGGGGATGCCCCGGGCGATCCCCTCGTAGAAGCGCACCATCAGCCGCGCGGTCGCCGCGTCGGTCACCGGCCAGAGGGGGGAGAGGACCGAGGCGGCGCCGTTCGAGAGGAACGCCGCGGGGAGGCCGGCCTCCCAGGGCGTCCCCTCCGAGATCGCGCCGTCGGGACCGCAGGTCGAGAGCGCGAGGAGGTCCGCGCCGAGCGCCGGCAGCGACGCGGCCTCGGAAGCGGTGAGCGTCCCGTCCTCCCCCAGCGAGCGGGCGAGAGCGAGGGCCGGCTCCTCGTCGAGGAGGGCGTGAGCGGCGAAGTGGACGACGCGGAACTCGGAGAGCCTCCCGCTCTTCGCGAAGCTCTCGTCGGCATCCGTGCCGATCTTGACCTCCGCCCCAGGGAAGAGGCGCGCGATCCCCTCGACTTCGTTGCGCGCGTCGGGGAGGTCGACGCAGGAGCCCGGATCGCCGAGCGCGAGGAAGGGCAGGCTCGGCTCGGCGCGGTCGTGCGCATGGGCCCGGTCGTAGATCTCGACCAGGACCGCGGCCGACGGGACGTAGGCGACCGCGGCGGCGCGGAGGAGGAAGGGCGGGCCGCCCATGACCTCCCCCTCCTTCGGCGGGACGAGCGCCTCGAAGGGGAACGGGCGCGCCCCCGGGTCGTGGGAGACGACGAGGAGGTTGCTCGACGCGACCTCCTCCGCGACGGGGGAGAGGAAGACATCCCACGCCGCTCGCCCCGCGCGCTCCACCTCCTCGATCGGGAACCCCTCCGTGATCGCGCGCCGGAGGTCCGACGCCCTCTCCTTGAGGACGGCCCCCGGAACCCCGAGGTCGTGGACGGTCTGCCTTCGGGCGCCCGCGACGAGGACGTAGGAGGTCTTCTCCCCGTGGAGGTACTCGAGGAACCTCGCCCCACCGCCGAGGGCGCGCTCGAGGTCCGCGAGGACGGCCCCGGGCGGAGACTCCTCCGAAACGGCGCGGCGGGCGAGGCGCGCGAGCGAGCGGGACCGGGCCGTCTCGAGGAAACGGAAGGCGAGGCTCGCCGCGTCGGGAGCGTCGGGATCGCCCTGTCGCTCCCGCTCGAGGGCTAGGGAGAGGCGCACGCCCGCGACGAAGCCCGGGCGCAGGCGCTCGCGGAGGCTTCCGCGCCGCTCCGCGGAGAGCCCCTGGGAATCGAGCAGCGCCCGCGCGTAGCGAAGCCACTGCTCCAGAGTGGTGTAGGCCTCCTTGATTCTCCCCTGCTCCTCCTGGAGGCCGGCGATCGCCAGGAGGACGTCCGCCGAGACCGAGCCGTCCCCGACGACACCCTCGATCCGCTCCCTCGCCTTGGCGAACGCGTCCGCCGCATCGGTGTACCGCCCCAGCCGCTGGAGCGCGTGGCCGCGGCCGAGGAGCGCCTCCCCGGTCCGCCACGCGAACCCGGGCGACGAGTTCGCCGCAGCCTCGGCGAGCGACGCGGCCTCCGTGAAGGAGCCCCTCAGCATCTCGATCTCCGCGAGGGCGAGGCGCGCCCAGGAGAGCGCCTCCTGCTCCGGTTCGGGGAGGGCCATCGCGAGGGAGATCGCCCGCTGCGCCGAATCGCTGGCGCGATCGAGGCTGCGGACCTGGACGAGGGCCCGCGCTGCGCGCGCCGCCCCGCGGGCCTCGTAGATCTCGACGATCCGCTCGGGGTCCGGGGAGTTCTCTCTGAGCGTCCGCAGGGTCCCCTCCGAGTCCCCGAACAGATCCACGGCCTCCTTCGGCCGACCCGCGATCTCGAAGGCCCGGCCCAGGTTCTGCCGCGCGATCGCCTCGTCGCGTCGCGACCCGATCTTGTGCAGCGTCCGCACCGCCTCCTCGAGGTGGCCGAACGCCTCCCCGACGGCCCCTTCCTTGTTGCACTGGTGCCCCAGGTTGTTCGCCGCGACCCCGAGGGCCTCCTCGAGCCGGATCGAGCGGAGGATCCGCGCCGAGGCCGAGTAGAGGGCCCGGATCTCCGCCAGCGTGGTCGGGTTTCGGCTGGAGGCGTCGAAGCCGAGGCCGAAGAGCGCGAGCCCCTCCCCGCGCGGGTAGGCGAAGGCGCGGGAGAGCTCGGCCGCCTCCCGGAACGCGGCCGAGCGCCGGCCGCCCGAGGGCTCGTTCCACGCCCGGCGCAGCCCGCTCTCGATCTCCCCCCAGACGTCCCCCCGCTCGCGGTACTCCCTCGCGCGGGAGGCGAAGAATGTCACCGCCTCCGCCGTCGACCGCCTCCCCCTCGCGATGCCGATGTTCTGGTCGTGGACGGCGAGGTCGCGCCGGATCGACCGATCGAGGTCCCGCCTCGCGCGGAGGGCGTCGGGCGAGCGGGCGAGGGCGCGGTACCACTCGACCCGATCGAGGAGGATCCCCGAGTCGCGCACCTCCTTCCACGCCCGCGCCACGCGCTCGGCCTTCGCGAAGGCCTCGGAACTCCCCCCACCCTCCGCCAGCCCCTCCTCGAGGAGCGAGGCGGTGACGGCCGCCGCCCCTTCGGGGCGGAAGTCGACGAAGGAGCGCAGCGCCAGGGGATCGCCCCCCTCGAGGACCCGCTCGAGTTCCGCGCGCGGGTCGGGGGGGAAGAGTTCCACGAGCGCGGGCTCGCCGCCCATGCGGCCGGCGAGTTCGACGAGGCCGCGCCACGGCTCGGCGCTCCCCGCGACCCGCTCGAGGTCCTTCGTCTCGGGCCTCCGGATCGGCTCCCTCGACGTGAGGATCAGCACGCTCGCCTCGAGGGCCTCCTCCGGGACGAACCCGGGGATGTGGTGCGTCCCCGGCGAGACGCGCTCGGGGTCCAGGACCCCCTCGGTCCCCTCCGGAGGGGAGAGCCAGGCCGTCCTCGACGTCCCGTCGGTCCCCCACCGGAGGAGGGCGTAGAGGCGACCCGCCTCCCGCACCTCGACGCGGAGGCGGAAGCGGCTTCCCGGGCGGACGGCCCCCTCTCCAAATCCCCTGCGCTCCATCTCCCAAGGGACCGGCACGACACGTCCGAGGAGGTCGGGGGGGCCAGCCCGGACCCGGTCCAGGAGATGGAACGCAAGGGGGACCGAAATCGCGGAGAGCGCTCCCGCGAGGAGGAGGGCCCGCAGTCGCAGCCGCGCGCGACCGGGGAGAACCGCTCGGGGACGGCGCCTGGCTTGGAGCGCGTCCCGGACCGCGGCCTCCACGACGGGAGGAATCCCCTCGCGCGCCATCCCTTCGGCGAGGGCTTCGCGCCACGCGAGGGCGAGCTCGCGGCACGCGGGGCATGCGGCGAGGTGGGCCACCACCTCGCCGTCGGGCTCTAGATCAGGGGAGGCGGGTAGCCGGCCGAGAAGCCACGGCGCCGACGGACATCCCGTCGGCGCCGGCGATCCCCGCCGACCCGCCCAGTCCCGGAGCGCTCTCTCGATCTCGCCGCTCCGGCCCGTCGGCGTCGAATCGTTGTCATCCACGGCCTCGGGGGCCACCCGGCCCCCCGTCAGATGGAGAGCGTCCTCGCCCGGCCGATCTTTCATCGAAGAGCGCCCGCACCTTCCGGAGGAGGCGGTGCTTCCGGACGTAGAGGGCGTCCCGGGTGATGCCGAGGAGGGACGCCACCTGGTCGGGGGGGGCCCCGTCCGTGAAGAGAAGCTCGAAGAGGAGGCGCTCGCCCGAGTTACACTCCGCCAGGGTCGCCCGGACCTCCCCTGCGTCCTCGGCGGCCCAGACGGTCCCGGCGACGGGAGGCCCTTCGGCGGGGAGATCGGGGCGCCGGAGGTCCTTCGCCAGGCGCACCGCCTTCCGCCGCGCGTGGTTCGCCGCGAGGACGGCGAGGTAGGCGCGGAAGGCCCCGTCGCGGCGGTATCCCCCCAGCGTGACCTCGACGTGGAGGCAGAGGTCCCCGAAGAACTCGGCGGTCTCCTCCTCCACCTCTCCCGTTCCGTGGGGCAGGCCCCGGTTGGCGAGGATCCGGCGGACGATCGCGCCGACGAAACGGGTGTACCGGGCGAGGAGGCCCCGCCAGGACTCCTCGTCACCCGTGAGGCAGCCGCGGATCAGCCGCTCGTCCGCTTGCCTACCGGCCAGATGCATGCGCCGTCTTCTGGGGGATACGAGCCCGCTAGTCTAAGGCCGGAAAGCCTCCTGCACAGAGGGGACGCCGGAAGCGCCGGGGGGGTTCCCCGCTTGATCCGGCGCGGGGCGCCCGGGTAAGGGGGCGGTCCAGCGGATCCCCTCCCCGTCCGTGCCCCCCGCCCCGAAGGAGAAGCTCGCCCTCGTCTTCAGCGGGGGCGGCGCGAAGGGGGCCTTCGGGGTCGGGGTCCTCTGGGAGCTCTCCCGCCGGAGGCCCTCCCTCCGATGGGACATCGTCTGCGGGACGAGCACCGGGGCGCTGATCGCCCCTTTCGCCGCCCTCGGGGCGGACGACCCGGGCGCGATCGGGGAGCTGCGCTCCGTCTACCTGAACGCCCGCAAGCGCCGGATCGTCGACTCGAACCTCGGGGTGCGCGGGATCCTGGGCCTCTTCCGCGGCCTCCCGGACGGGGTCTACAACCTCGGGCCCCTCCGCGAGCTGATCGACCGCCACCTCGGACCCGACCGGCTGCGGCGGCTGGCGGACTCCCCTGTCGCCACCGTCGTGAACGCGGTGAGCCTCCAGCAGGGGGAGGTCGTCCTCTGCACGCAGGACCGCCACCGGCCGACGATCGAGGCCTGGTTCCGGGAGCGCGCGGCCTCGGCCTCGATCCCCCGCCACCGCGTCCTCCCCTTCTCCAGGTTCCGGAAGGCCATGGTTGCCTCGGCGAGCATCCCGGGGGCGATCGAGCCGGCCGAGCTCGACGGCGAGCAGCTCGTCGACGGGGGCGTCGTCGACGTCGCGCCCCTCCGCTCGGCGATCGCCGCCGGGGCGACCCACATCCTCGCGGTCCTGATGTCCCCGCGCCGGCCCCCGCCGAACCCCGCGCGCGCGGAGAACCCCCTCGAGGTGGCTCTCCGCGCGACGGACCTGCTGACGGACGAGATCCTCCGCAACGACATCGAGTACGCCGGCCACGTGAGCGACCTGCGGGCGCTCGCGGCGAGCCTCATCGCCGAGGAGTCGGCGCTCCCTCCCGGGACGGCGACGTGCGTGCGCTCCATCCGCCCCCTCCTCGACCGCCTCGTCCGGAAGACCTCGGTCGAGCTGGCCGTCCTCGAGCCCCCCCTCCCCCTCGGCGAGACCCTCGACTTCGACTCCGAGGTGGCGCGGGGATGGCCCGAGTCGGACCTCCCGGGGCGGAAGGTGAACGTCATGGAGGCGCGCTTCGAGGCCGGCGTCCGCGAGGCCGCGGCGGCCCTCGGGAAGGAGGAGATCCCCGCCCTGATCGCCCCGTTCGGAGGGGGCTCTCCCTGACCTGTCGGCTCCGGGCGGGTTTCCGGATTCTCCCTTTCGAAGCCCCTCGCCTCGCCGCGGAGAAACCGATGAAGACCCTGCTGCCCGCTCTCGCCGCCCTCCTCCTCGCCCCCGGAGCCTCGCCGCAGGGGACGGTCCTCCACGAGTTCCCGGGCAACGAGGGGGAGGGATTCGGCTGGTCGGTGGCGGGCCTGGGCGACCTGAACGGCGACGGGAAGGCCGAGGTCGCGGTCGGCACGAGCAACGGATGGCCCGTCCACGTCTATTCGGGGGCGGACGGCTCGATCCTGCACACCCTGACGGGAGGGAGCTACTTCGGCGCCTCGATCGCCTCGATCGGGGACGTGGACGGGGACGCCGTCCCCGACTTCGTCGTCGGGGCGGAGGGGTGCTACAGCGCCTCCTGCCAGCCGGGGTTCGTCCGCGCCTTCTCCGGCGCGAGCGGCGGAGAGCTCTTCACCGCCAACGGCGCCTTCGCCGAGTTCTTCGGATCCCGGGTCTCTTCGCTCGGGGACGTCAGCGGGGACGGGATCCCCGACGTCCTCGTCGGCGCGCCGGGACCCGGGGGGATCGGGATGGGGAGGGCGGCCCTCCTCTCCGGGGCGAACGGCGCGGAGATCCGCTCCGTGACGAACCTCGGGTCGGGGGACAACTGCGGCCGGTCGGTCGCGGGTCTCGGCGACGTGAACGGGGATGGCGTGCCCGACTACGCCGTCGGCGCGAACAACGACCAGACCTTCTCCGGCACGGGCGGGCCCGGCTCGGTCTTCGTCCGCTCCGGCGTCGACGACGAGATCCTGGAAGGCTACTGGGGGAGCCAGCCGGGGAACGCCTTCGGATGGGCCTGCGCCAACGCGGGCGACCTGACCGGCGACGGGGTCGCCGAGGTCATCGTCGGCGCGATCGGCCTCGGGACCGGCGGCACGGCGAAGATCTTCCGCCCGAGCTCGTCGACTCCCCTCCGGACCCTGACCGGGACGACCCCGGGAGCGCACTTCGGCGTCGAGGTCGCCGGGCTCGGGGACGTGAACGGCGACGGGTTCGGCGACGTCGCGGTCGCCTCCGACCTCGTCAACGGCGGCGGAGGCCAGGTGAAGGTCTTCTGCGGCCTCTCCGGCGCCACGATCTTCACGGTCACCGGCGCCCCCGGAGATCTGATCGGCCCCGTCGCCGCGGCCGGAGACGTGAACGGGGACGGGATCGGCGACCTGATCGTCGGGGCCTGGGGCGGGGACTACGCGCGGGTCTACTCCCTCGCCGGGGTCGGCTCCTGCTCCGGCTCGATCCGCCTCCGAGCGAGGATCCTCCTCCAGCGGACGGCGGCGGAGCCCGACCCCGACGCCTCCGGAAGGGCCGAGCTGCGGATCCAGGGCGAGTCCCAGACCTTCTCCGTCCAGGCGAAGAAGCTCGGCGCGCTCGCCGGAGCCACCTACGGCGTCTTCCTCGAGGAGTCGGCCGGGAGCGGCGTCTTCGCCCTCGTGGCGAACCTGACCGAGACCTCCCCCGGCTCGGGCTCCTGGAGCCTCTCCCTCGCCGGGAGCGGGACGGCCCCGGCCCAGCTCGGCGTGAGCAACCTCGCCTCCCTCGCGGGCCGGCGGATCGAGCTGCGGGCCGGCGACGGGACGGTCGTGCTCTGGGCGGTCCTCCCCTCCCTGTCGGGCGGTCCGAACACGAGCCTCTCCGGGATCCTCGCCCCGACGCCGGCCGCGCCCCTCGCGAGCGGGAAGACGAAGCTCCAGTCGAAGGCGGCGAGCGGGAGCTCGAAGGTCGAGGTGCGCGCGGCCGGCCTCCCCGCCGGCCCGGTCTACACGCTGTGGATCGCCGACGGCACCGAGGGCTCGACGATGGTCCTCGCCGGGGAACTGGTGAAGGGGAAGTTCCGCGCCGACACGAAGAAGGGCGACCCCCTCCCCGCGGGCGCGCCGACCGCGGCGGCGCTCTCGGGACGCGCGGTCGAGGTCCGCGACGGAGCGACGGTCGTCCTCTCCGGGCTTCTCCCCTAGCGCGAGACGAGCGCGAAGGCCTTCTTCAGCCTCTCGACCGCCCGCAGCCGCGCGCGCTCCGCGGCGTCCTCCGAGATCCCCAGCCGCGAGGCGATCTCCGCGATCGAGAGGTCCTCGCCGATCCACCGGACGAGCATCTGGTCCCGCGGGAGCAGAAGGCCGATCGCCCGCAGCGCGAGATCGACCTCCTCCTTCCGCGAGGCGACCGTCGCCGGACCGGGCGTCGGCGAAGGGGGCGCGCCCGGGCGCGGCCTCCCTCCGAGCGTCGAGGCGAGGGAGCTCAGCCGCAGGAGCCCGCCCGGATTGCGTTTCAGGGCGGTCCAGTACTCGTGCCGGTCGGCGAAGTGCTGCCGGGCGAGCCGGGCGATCCAGCCCAGGAACTCCCGCTCCCCGCGGTAGGCGAACCGGTGCGCGACCTCGAGCGCGCGGAGGTGGATCCCCTGGACGACGTCCTCGGGCGATTCGAACGCGAGGAGCCCCTTCCCCCGGCGCTCGACCATGCGCCGCAGCGCGTCGCGATGCCGATCCAGGAGCGCCCCGAGGGCGGGCGCGGGGTCTTCGCGGCCGGGCTGCTCTCTCGACGCCACGGAAAGGACTCCGATTATTTCGGACGCGCGACCAGTCGGAAGCCGTCGTTCGGCCCCGGCCGATCGCACTGGCCGCCGTTCACCGAGGCGGCGTGGAAGAGCCTCTCGTCCCGCGTCCGGTAGGCGCCGCCGCGCCAGACCTGTCCCGTCGCGTTCGCGTAGGTCGTCGCGACCCACTCGAGGACCCCCCCCGCCATGTCCCGCACGCCGTAGGGGGACTCGTCGCGCTCGAACCGCAGCACCGGCTCGGGACGCTGCTCCGACCAGCCTCCGGCGCGGGCGCCCCCCCACTTGCAGAAGCCGGGGATGAAGCGGTTCCCCCACGGGAACCTCCTCCCATCGGCGCCGCGCGCGGCCTTCTCCCACTCGTCCTCCTCGGGAAGCTCGAAGCGCCAGCGGGGATCCCGCTCCGTCCTCCAGCGGCAGTAGGCGGAGATGTCCTCGCAGGAGACGGCGTGGATCGGCCACCTCGGGTCCCAGTCGGTCCCGAACCGGCCGTCCTCGCCCCGGCTCCAGAGGACGCGGGGCGGGGAGAAGGAGACCGAGTCGCGCGGAACGCGCAAGGGGATCCCGCGCGCCTCGGCGGCGGCGACCTCCGCGAGCGTCGAGGGATCGTTCAGGAACTCGAGGTACTCCCCCACCGTCAGCTCCGCGCGGGCGATCCGGAAGCCGTGGAGGAAAGGGCTCCTCTTCTCGCGGGAGGCGAGGGCGCCCGGATCCCCGCCGGCGGGGAAGGCCCCTGCGGATACGTAGACGAAACCGGGCAGGGCGAATCCCTGCGACTGCATCTCGACGGTCTCCTCGCGCGAGGCCCCGCGCGCGAGACGCAGCGGGAACCGCAGGTCCTCGTACCCGGGGGCGCGGAGGAGGAAGAGGTACGAGCCCGACTCGAGCCGGGCCCCCTCGAGGGGGAGGCGACCGAGGAGGTTCGCCGCCGAGCAGGCGAGGGGGAACGCCGTCCGGATCACGCGCAGGCCCGACCTCCCCTCGCCGCGGATCGAGAGGTCGGCGATCCCCGAGGAGGCGAGGCTGCGCACCCGGAGGCCTGCCGCGGGGAGGATTCCCTCCGCGACCTCCTCCGGAAGGGCGAGGCGAAGGCCGAGCTCGGCCCCGAGGCCCGGACCCCGGCGAGCCGCGACTCGCCGGACCCTCCCCCGCGGCGTCCGGAACTCGGCCTCGTAGGGATCGCCGGGGGCAAGCCCCTCGAGCGCGGCCTCGACGTCGTTCGCCTCGGCCACCTCCCTCCCGCCGATCCGGATCAACCGGTCGAGGGCTTCCACCCCCTCCCGCGCGGCGAGCCCGCCGGGATCGAGAGAGGCGACGAACACCGTCCCCTCGATCGGCTCCCCGCCGATCCGGAGGAGGAGGTCCCCCCGGTTCACCCCGGCGCTCGACGCCGGGGCCTCGGCGGATTCGACCGCGAGGACGACCTCCCCGGGAGTGAATTCCCCTCCGGCGCGGAGAGGCTCGCCCCCGGCATGGAAAGGCACCGGAACCAGCCTGTCCTCGCCGCCAGGGCTCACCCTGGAATGCAGCGCGTAGCGGAAGAGGTAGACCTCCGCCCCCTCGGGCGAGCCCCGGAGCGCGACCGTTCCGGAGGTCTCGAGCTGCTCGCCGGTGCCGCGGGCCGCGGAGTGCTCCTCCTCCTTCCCGCGGAGCGTCCGGGCCGCGATCGGATCTCCTTCCGCGGCGGACCTGCGCCACTGCGCCAGCGCCTCGTCCCACCGGCGGAGGTGGTCGAGCGTCCTCTGCCGGTGGACCTCCGCCTCCTCGTCGTCCTCCTCGCCGAGCGCCGCGAGGAACCGTCCGAGATGGATCCGCGCGAGGAGGGCCTCGATCGAGGGGTTTCCCGGCTCGAGGCGGGCGGCCTCCCCGTTCAACCCTTCGAGGGCAGCCTCGAGCACCGCCTCGCGCTCGCGCGAGGCGGCGGCAAGATCCTCGAACGCCGCGGCGAGGGCGGCTCCATCGGCGGCCGAGACCTGGCTCCCGCCCCGCATCCGCCCCTTGAGGTCCTCGATCCGCCCGCGCAGCGCCGCCAGCCCCTCCTCCCGCGCGCGGAGGTCCGCGACCCGCCCCGCCGCCTTCTCGATGGCGGCCTCGGCCCCCTCGTGCGCGAGGGCCCGGTCGAGATCCCTCGAGACCGCGGCGAGGGCCTCGCTCCCCGGCCCCTCGCGGCGCGCCGCCTCGATCGCGCGGCGCGCGCGGGGGAGGTCGAGGAGGGCGAGGGCTTCGCGGGCCTCCCGCAGGTGCCCGCGGAGGGCGAAGCGGGCGCGGGCGGCCTCGAAGGAGGGGAGCCCGATCCCCGCGAGGAGGGCGACACCGAGGAGCGCGGCCGCGGCCGGATGGCGCTTCGCCCAGCGCCGGGCCCGCAGGAGCGGTCCGGGGCGGCGCGCCGAGACGGGACGGAACTCGAGGATCGCCTCGAGGTCCTCCGCCATCGCGGCCGCGCTCGGGTACCGCCGCGCCCGGTCCCGGTCGATCGCCACGAGGATCGCCGCCTCGAGGTCGCGCGGGATCGAGGGGTCGAGCCTCCGGGGCGCGGGAGGATCGCGGTTGAGGATCTGGTGGAGAACCGCCTCGGTCGTCTCCCCCTGGAAGGGGACCCGGCCGGCGACGCACTCGTAGAGAGTGACGCCGAGCGCGTAGACGTCGCTGCGCGCATCGACTTCCCCCTGCCGGCCCGAGATCTGCTCCGGGGAGGCGTAGATCGGGGTGCCCCGGAACTCCCCGGTCCGCGTGAGGGGATCCGCGCCGAGCCCGCGGGCGAGGCCGAAGTCGACGAGGAGGGCGCGGTCCTCGGGCGTGATCCGGATGTTCGAGGGCTTGACGTCGCGATGGACGATCCTCGCCCGGTGCGCGGCGTCGAGGCCCCGCGCGATCCCGGCGATCCATCGAAGGACCTTCGGCAGGGGGAGCCTCTCCTCGCGCGCGGCGCCGTCCCGGAGGATCTCGTCGAGCCCGCGGCCCGGGACCAGCTCCATCGCGATCCAGCGCACGCCCCGGTCCTCCCCGGTGCCGTGGACCGCGACGACGTTGGGGTGGCGCAGGCGGGCGATCGACTGCGCCTCGCGCTGGAACCGGGCCGCGGCCTCGGGCGATCCGCTCCGCTCGGGGCGAACGACCTTGAGCGCGACGAGCCGTCCGAGGGAGCCCTGCTCGGCGAGGAAGACAACTCCCATCCCCCCTTCCCCCAGGCGCCGCAGGAGGCGGAATTCCCCGACGGTCTCGAAGGGGAGGTCCGCTTCCGCCGGTAGGCGAGCCGGTGCGGAGGCCGGCGCGTCGGGCTCCCGGACGAGGCGGGCGATTCGGCGGAGGCGCTCCCGAAGCGCATCCCCGGCCCCGGGGTGGAGGGCGAGGAACGCGTCCACTCCCTCCGCTTCCCCCCGGAGGGCGGCCTCGAGGTACTCGTCGTAGAGGCGGTCCTCGTCCGCCGGAAGCGAGGGTTCGTCCGCGTTCTCCAAGGGTCTCGTCCCCCGCGGCCGGGAGATTCCCGACGAGGAGGCGAGGATCATTCTAGGCCACCGCCTCGACCCGAGCCGCGGAGCGGCGTCCGATTCCGTCGCCCCTCCCGCGGCGATATTCTCTTCCCTCCCTATGAGGGCTCCGGAAGGCTGGCCGATCGTCGGCTGGGCCGCGGCGGGGATCGCCGCGATGCTCGGCTCGATCTTCGCCCTCGAGGGGACGGCGCACGAGAGCGTCCTCCTCGCCGTCCGCTGGACCGCCCGGACGTCGGTCGCCCTCTTCTCCCTGGCCTTCCTCGCCTCCTCCCTCCACCGCGCGTGGCCGTCCCGGACGAGCGCCTGGCTCCTGCGCAACCGCCGTCAGGTGGGGGTTTCCTTCGCCGCCTCCCACCTCACCCACCTCCTCGTCCTCCTCGCCTACTGCGGCTGGACGATGCAGGGGCTCCTGGCCGCGGCGGGCCTCCCGACCCTGATCCTCGGAGGGGTCGGGTACGCATTCCTCCTCGCCATGACGGCGACCTCCTTCGACCGGACCGCGGCCTGGCTCGGGCCCGCCCGATGGAGGCGGCTCCACACGGCCGGGGTCTACTACCTGTGGCTCGTCTTCTTCCTCACCTTCGCCTTCCGGGCGACCCAGTCCCTCCTCTACGCGAGCCTCGCTGGGGTCCTGATCGCCGTCCTCGCCTTCCGGCTCCTCGGCCCCTCGACGCTCCAGCGCATCCGATCCGCCGGCGCCGCCTCCGCCGGGGCCCGCTCCTAGCTCCGGAGCGTGCCGAAAAAAAAAAGCCCGCCGTCTCCGGCGGGCTCGTTCGAAAAGTCCCGGCGATCACCTACTTTCTCGCCTTTCGGGCAATATCATCGGCGGCGGCTGCTTAACGACCGAGTTCGGGATGGGATCGGGTGTGGCCAGCCACCTGTCCTCACCGGGACAAAGTTCGGGATGGAAACCAGGGGGCGAAGGGTCTTCCGAGCGCCACGAGGCAATTTCGAACTCTTTCCTCGGGGCCCCCGCCTGGCCGTTCGCCGACCAGAAGGGGAGCCGCGAGAAAAAAGTGGCCAAGCCGGTCGCCAATTAGTACCGGTTCGCTACACGCGTCACCGCGTTTCCACGTCCGGCCTATTACCTGGTGGTCTTCCAGGAGGCTGATGGGGATGGCTCGTCTTGGAGAGGGCTTCGCGCTTAGATGCTTTCAGCGCTTATCCCGCCCGGACATAGCTACCCGGCCGTGCCGCAGGCGCGACAACCGGAACACCAGAGGTCCGTCCTTCCTAGTCCTCTCGTACTAAGGAAAGGCCTCCGCAGCCATCCTGCGCCCATGCTAGATAGGGACCGACCTGTCTCACGACGGTCTAAACCCAGCTCACGTACCGCTTTAATTGGCGAACAGCCAAACCCTTGGGACCTCCTACAGCCCCAGGATGCGATGAGCCGACATCGAGGTGCCAAACCTCCCCGTCGATATGAACTCTTGGGGGAGATCAGCCTGTTATCCCCGGAGTACCTTTTATC
>JAKEFM010000072.1 GCA_022616055.1 Planctomycetota bacterium | reverse complement strand
GAGCCGGTCCCAAAACCTAGGCGACCTGCCGGAAGGCGATGAGTCCGCATGCCAAGTGCACCATCGCGAGATAGTTGGATGCCTTGCGCTCCCAGCGAATGAGCAACGCGCGAAAGCGGTTGTGCCAGCTGTTCGTTCGCTCCACGACCCAACGGCGGGGCTTGCCTCGCACGCACCCCAAGAGCGGCGGCTCTCCGCGACGACGGATGTGAGGCTCGATCCGACGGGATCGAACCGCCCTCTCGGCGTCGGCGTAGTCGTAGCCCTTGTCCAGGCAGAGATTCTCGGGGCGCCGGGGTCCCCGCGGTCCGCGCAGGACGACCGCGTCGAGCACGTCGGCCACCATCCACTTGTCGTGCACGTTCGCGGGGGTGGTCAGCGCTGCCAGGGGAACGCCCCGCCCGTCGGTGAGCACGTGCCGTTTCACTCCGGATTTCGCCCGGTCCGTGGGATTCGGCCCGGTGCCGCCCCCCCTTTCGGCGCCTTCACGATCGCCGCGTCGAGCGAGGCCCACTTCCACTGGACCCCTCGCCTGCGATCGTACTCCTGCAGGAGATCCTGAAACGCCCGCTTGAACACCCGGGCCCGGACCCACTGCTGCATGCGCCGGTGGCAAGTCGAACCCGAGCCGAAGCACTCGGGGAGGGCCTTCCACTGGCAGCCGGTCCGCAGGCGGTAGAGGATGCCGGCCAGGATCATGCGGTCCGGTACCCTCGGCCGTCCCCCCTTGGGCTTGGATCGCTCCCGGGGCAGGAGGGGGGCCACCCGCTTCCAGAGGTCCTCCGGGACCTCGGCAAACTTCTGTTCCATCCCGATCCCTGATCACGGCTGGGCTCCCGAGTCAAGGGGGTTTTGGGACCGGCTCTTGGTCGCGGCTGCGATCCTCGTCCCGCTCAAACCCTCCGCTGCCGCACCTGCCGCGCCGCAGTGTCCTCCTCCCTCTGGCTGCCAGAACATCCTTGAGAGGGCCTGCACGGACTGCCCGAGCGAGATCTCTCGGTACTGTAACCCGACCGTGAACGGTTTGTTCGACGCGTGCGCCGCTGGAAACCCCTCATCGTGCACGACACCCGGCGGAGACCCTGGCCTCTGCGCACAGGTCACCGCAGCGACCGGATCCTGCTGCCCTCCGCACTAGGAGATCGGCCCACGTAGCTTCTCGCAACACCATATCCCCTGCACGAGGGGAGTGTCTCGAGAGCGCGACCGCCTCCCAGCAGCACCGGCAAGCGTCTCAGGAGATCGTTTCAAGGAGATGCGAATGAGAGCACGTTTCTTGTGGATTGCAGCTGCCGGGTTGGTCGCGGCTGCGATCCTCGTCCCGCTCAAACCCTCCGCTGCCGCGCCTCCCGCGCCGCAGTGTCCTCCTCCCTCTGGCTGCCAGAACATCGTTGAGAGGGCCTGCACGGACTGCCCGAGCGAGACCTCTCGCTACTGTGACCCGACCGTGAACGGTGGGTTCGACGCGTGCGCCGCTGGAAACCCCTCATCGTGCACGACACCCGGCGGAGACCCTGGCCTCTGCGCACAGGTCACCATAGCGACCGGACCCTGCTGCCCTCCGCACTAGGAGATCGGCCCACGTAGCTTCTCGCAACACCATACCCCCTGCACGAGGGGAGTGTCTCGAGAACGCGACCGCCTCCCAGCAGCACCGGCATGCCGCTGGGAGGCGGTTTCACGATTGCATTCCGCGCCACAGCACAACGATGAACCATGGCGAGACTAAATGGCCGTTCACGATTTCCGAACGGAACTTCACGCGGCCTTCCTCAGGGGGACGGCGAGACTCCGAGCACGCCGGCGTAGCCACACTCGCAGTTCGCGCATGAGCTCGGCCATCGTGCGGCAGCGGTGGTTGCGCGTGACGTTCGCGTGGAGATCCTGCCAGACCCGTTCGATCGGGTTGTCGTTGGGGCAGTAAGGAGGTAGGAAGTGAAGCTGGATGCGACCCCTCCCACTCGACCTGGGGGGAGCGAAGCGCCGCGTAGACCATCGTGTTCTGGATGTCCCGGTGGCCGAGCCACTGGCGGAGCGCCATCACGCCCGTCTCGCCGGCGGTGAGGTGCATTGCGATCGAGTGCTTGAGGGCGTGGAAGTGCCGCCGGTCCTGGGGGAGCTTCGCGAGCGCGCCGTAGCGCTTGATCAAGTCGTCGAGGGCGTACCTCGAGATCGGCCGCCGCCTCTTCGAGAGGAAGGGGTAGGGGAGTGCGTCCTTCCGGGTCCGGAGCTAGGAGCGGAGAGGCGTCGCCTCGTCGGGCTCGAGGTGCTGCTCGCCGCCGACCGACCCCTTCCCTCGGATGATCGGGAGCCCGATCGCGGGCGTCTCCGAGGAACAGCCTCGCCGAGGTCACCCCATTTCTCCCAGCAGAGGCATTCGGTTTGAATGGTCCTCGAAGTGCGAAGCATTCCCCTCGTCGTTACTCTCCTAGCGGCGGCATGCTCGAAGGCGCCGGCGGGGCCCCCGAACGTCGTCGTCTTCACCCTCGACACGACGCGCGCGGACCGGCTCGGGTGCTACGGGGCGAAGGGCGCGGAGACGCCGACCCTCGACCGGATCGCGCGGGAGGGAGTGCGCTTCGCCACCGCCGTGACCCCCGTGCCGCAGACCCTGCCGGCCCACTGCACGATCTTCACGGGGCGCACCCCTCCCGGGCACACGGTCCGCGTGAACGGCGCCGTCCTGCCCCGGCCGATCGAGACGCTCGCCGAGAGGCTCGCCGCGCGGGGATACGAGACCGCGGCGTTCGTCGGGTCGGGAGTCCTCGCGCCGACGGCGGGGCTCGATCAGGGGTTCTCGACCTACGACCGCGAGTTCCCCGGAGGACCCGGCGTGTCCCGGGATCGGCGGGGGGAGGAGGTCGTCGCCGCGCTCGAGGCGTGGCTCGGCAGGCGCGGCGGGGGGAAGCCCGCCTTCCTCTGGATCCACTTCTACGACCCGCACGACCCCTACGATCCCCCCGAGCCGCAGCGCACCCGGTTCGTCGGTCGACCCTACGAGGGGGAGATCGCCTACATGGACTCCTGCGTCGGGCGGGCTTGGAGCGCCCTCGAGCGGGCCGGGCTGCTCGGCAACGCGGTCGTCCTCGCCGCCGCGGACCACGGGGAGGGGCTCGGCGACCACGGCGAGGCGACCCACTCGGTCTTCGTCTACGAGGCGATGATCCGGGTGCCGTTGATCCTCTGGTCGCCGGGGCGCTGGAAGCCGGCGGTGATCGAGGGGACCGCCCGTCTCCAGGACGTCGCGCCGACGCTCCTCGACGCCCTCGGGATGCCCCCGCTCCCCGGGACGGAGGGAGCGAGCCTCCTCCCCGCGTTCGGCGGGGGCCGGATCGAGCCTCCGCGCCCCTGCTACCTCGAGGCGCTCCACCCCTACGAGGCCTACCGCTGGGGCTGGATCCGCGGGATCCGGACGGAGGAGTGGAAGTACGTCGACTCGGTGCGGCCGGAGCTCTACCGGCTCGCGGACGATCCGGGCGAGGCGAGGAACCTCCTCGAGGTGGCTCCCGAGCGGAGGGCGGCCTTCGAGAAGCTCCTCGAGCAGGAGGCGCGCCGCGCCGTGGAAACGGCCGCGGGGCTTTCGGCGGCGGCCGACCCGAACGCGGAGGACGCGCTCCGCGCGCTCGGCTACGTGGGGGGGAGCGGCGCGGGGCTGCCGGCGGAGCGCCCTCCGCGGGACCCGAAGGACCTCGTCCACCTCGTGGCGAGGATCGACGAGGCGAAGGCGGCGGGGTTCGGCCGCGGGGACGCGCGTCGCGCCATCTCCCTCCTCCTGCCGATCGCGTCGGAGGATCCGACGAACCCCCAGATCCCGCTCTATCTCGGCCTCTTCTGCCACCGGGCGAAGGACCTCCCGGCGGCCGAGGTCTACCTCGCGCGCGCCCTCGAGCTCGACCCGAGGAGCGCCTGGGCCCTCACGCTCCACGGGATGGTCGCCGCCGATCGGGGGGACGTGCCGCTCGCGGAGGCGCGCTTCCGCGAGGGGCTTCGGCGCCTGCCGGCCTACGCCCAGCTCAAGGTGAACCTCGGCATCCTCCTCCTCGAGACGGGGCGGAAGGAGGAGGCGGAGAAGTGGCTGCGGGAGGCGACCGTCGACAACCCCTCCTCCTTCGACGCGTGGGAGGTCCTCGGCGACCTCCTCGCGGAGAACCCGGCGCGCGCCCCCGAGGCGAGGAGCGCGTACGAGCGGGCGGCGGCGCTCCGACCGGACGCGCCGGGGCTCGCCGCGAAGCTCGCGGCGCTCCGCGCGAGCGGGCGCTGAGGGGCGTTTGACCCCCTCCGGAGCGCGTCGTACCGTCGTCTCGATGGTCGGCGCGATCCTCCTCTGGCTCCCGGGCGGCCTCGCGCAGGAGCGCGCCGGAGCGCCGGGACCCCCGCTGGAGCAGGCCCGCGCCCTCCTCAACGCGGGGAGGCACGACGAGGCGGCCGCCCTCCTCGAGCGCGCGCAGGCCCTCGATCCCACCAGCGCCGACGTCCACCTCCTCCTCGGGTTCCTCCGCTATCGCCAGCGCGACTACCCCCGCGCCCAGTCCCACCTCGAGCGGGTCGTCTCCCTCCGCCCCGGACACGCCGAGGCCCTCCTCGGCCTCGGCTCGATCGCCTACGACCAGGGCCTCTACGACCTGGCGAAGGGGCGATTCGAGGCCAGCCTCGCGAGCGACCCCCGGGAGGGGCGCGCGGCCTACCTCCTCGGCGAGATCCAGAGCCATCGGGAGGAGTTCGAGTCCGCCTGCAGGCGGTACCGCGAGGCGATCGAGATCGGGAGGGCGCAGGAGCGGGCGGCGGCGGCAGGGGGGGGCGCTCTCACGGTTCCCCTCGCCGACGCTTGCCAAGGACTCGGGCTCGCCCTCTACAACCTCCGGAAGCTCGACGAGGCGGCGAGCGCCTACGAGGAGGCGGTGCGTCGCGCGCCGGAGAACCCCGAGGCCTGCTACGGCCTCGCGCTGGTGCGCATGAAGTCGGGCGATCCGGGAGGGGCGATCCCCCTCCTCGACCGCGCGATCGCGCGCGCCCCCCGTCATGTCGGCGCCCGCTATCAGCGCGGCCTCGCCCGCGAGAAGACGGGGGCGCTCGCGGGCGCGGTCGAGGACTTCCGCGAGGCGGTGCGACTCGAGCCCTCCCACAAGGGGACGATGCTCAATCTCGGTCGCGCGCTCGTGCGCCTCGCGCGCACGAAGGAAGGGGAGGAGGGGCGGCGGCTGCGCCTCGAGGGGGAGGGGTGGCAGAAGCGCTACGCGGAGGTCTCGGAGGTGATCGACGACCTCCACGAGTCGACCCGGCGCGCCGCGCGCGAGCCGCGCAACGCGGGGGTGAAGCTCAAGCTCTGCACCCTCTACGCCCAGTTGGGGGACGTCCCCCGCGCCGCCGAGCAGGCGGGGAGGGCGGCGGCGATGCGCCCCGAGCTCGCCCAGGACCCGATCATCCTCGGCCTCCTGCGGCTCGCGGAGGGGAAGGTCGAGGAGGCGCGCGCGAACTTCCATGCGGCGATCCGGCTGAAGCCCGAGTTCCCCGACTCCTATCTCTTCCTGTCCCTCGCCGAGGACAAGGCCGGACGCGCCGCCGAGGCGGAGCGGCTCCGCGGGGAGTTCCGCCGGCGCGAGCAGGAGAGGACCGGGGGAAAGGAAAAGGGTTCTTGAGGCGCGGCGCTCTCCTCCTCGCTCTCCTCCCCGCCCCGTCCTGCGGGCGCTCCGACGCGGATCCCGCCGAGGGGGCCGCGCGGACGCCGGACCGGCCCTCGCCTCCCGCCTCCGCGCCGGCGCCGGCCGCGACGGCCCGAGCGGAGGTCCGCTTCGTCGACGCGACGGCGGAGAGCGGGATCGACCTCCGCGCCGTCTGCGGCAACGCGGAGAAGGTCTTCATCGTCGAGTCTCTCGGGACGGGAGTCGCCTTCCTCGACGCGGACGGGGACGGAGACCAGGACCTCTTCCACGGAAACGGCGCTCCGCTCACGCCCCCGGAGGATCCCTCGAAGGCCCCCCGGCCGGCCCTCTACCTGAACGACGGGAAGGGACGCTTCCGCGACGTCGCGGGGCAGGCGGGGATCGACCGGCCCGGGGCGTGGCACGGGTCGAGCGCCGCCGACTTCGACGGCGACGGTCGCCCCGACCTCCTCCTCACGGCGTACGGGAAGCAGGCGCTGTTCCGCAACACCGGGGTCGAGGGGGGGATTCCCCGCTTCGCCGAGGTCGCCCTCCCCGCGCGCCTCGACGCGGGCGGCTGGTCGACCTCCGCCGCCTTCGCCGACCTCGACCGGGACGGCGACCTCGACCTCTACGTCTGCCACTACATCGTCTTCGACCCGAAGACCGCCGCCCGCGACTGCCCCTGGAAGGGGATGAAGGCCTACTGCGGCCCCGAGGGGCTGACGCCGGAGGCCGACGCGGTCTACCGGAACGAGGGGGACGGGACCTTCTCGGAGGTGACGCGGGAGTGGGGGTACGACCCGGGGGAGGCCCTCTACGCCCTCGGCGTCGTGATCGCCGACCTCGACGGGGACGGCGACCCCGACACCTACGTCGGGAACGACTCCCAGAGGAACGTCCTCTTCCGCAATCTCGGGGACGGGAGGGCGGAGGAGGTCGGGGTCCTCTCCGGGGTCGCGTTCGGCGACGAAGGGCAGGAGCAGGCGAGCATGGGGGTGGACGCCGGCGACTACGACGGGGACGGCCGCCCCGACCTCTTCGTCACGAACTTCGAGGGGGACTACTCGACCCTCTACCGCAACGAGGAGGGGGAGGACGGCGGCCTCCTCTTCAACGACGTGACGATCCCCGCCGGGCTCGAGCGGATCACCTGGGTCGACCTCGGCTGGAGCACCCGGTTCTTCGACTACGACCACGACGGGGACGAGGACCTCTTCTCCGCCAACGGCCACGTCTACCCCCAGGCGAACCGCGTCCCCGACCTCTCCTACGAGCAGGAGAACGAGCTCTTCCGGAACGAGGGGGGGAAGTTCGTCCTCGCGAACGCCTCCGCCGGCCCCGGCTGGAAGGCGAAGAAGTCCTTCCGGGGCGGGGCGGCGGGGGATCTCGACGAGGACGGGGACCTCGACCTCGTCTTCACGGCCCTCGACGAGGTCTCGACCGTGCTCCGCAACGACGGGGCCGAGACCGCCCCCTGGATCCGCTTCCTCGCCGTCGGCCGGCGCTCCGAGAGGGACGGGGTGGGGGCGCTCCTCGTCCTCGAGGCCGGTGGCCGGCGCCAGTCGAAGGAGGTCCGGGCGAACACCGGGTACCTCTCGACGTTCGACGCGCGCGCTCACTTCGGCCTCGGCGCGGTGGATTTCGCCGACAGGATTCACGTGCGCTGGCCATCGGGGCGGGAGGACTCCTTCGGGCCCCTCCCGGGCCGGCGGACCTACCGCCTCGTCGAGGGCTCCCCCCCCGAGCCGCTCGCGCGGACGGGGGGATGATCGCGGCGGTCCTCCTCGCGCTCCTGCAGGCCGGCCCCGATCCGGCGATCGCCGCGCTCCTCGACGCCGGGAAGGCCGCTCTCCGGGCCGGGCGGCCGGCGGACGCGCTCGGCCCCTTCGGCGAGGCGGTCCGGCGGCGGCCGAACGCGCCCGACGCCCACTTCTACCTCGGGCAGACGCTCCACCGGCTCGGCCGGAACGCCGAGGCGGTCGGGGCGCTGCGCCGGGCGGAGGAGCTCCAGCCGGGGAACGAGCAGATCGAGTGGGCCCTGGGCCTCGCCGCCTCGGCGCGCGGCGAGCACGCCCTCGCTGCGCAGGCCTTCTCGAAGGTCGCGGCGAGGGACCCGAGGCGCGCCGACGCCCTCTTCAACCTCGGCGTCGTCCAGCGGCGGGCGGGGATCTCCCCGGAGGGCACGGCGACCCTGCTCCGCGCCTGGGCGCTCGACCCCTCCTTCCCCAACCTCGCGGCGGTGCTCGCCGAGGCGCTCGTCGAGGACGGGGAGTTCGAGCGCGCCGAGGAGGTCGCGGCGAAGGGGATCTCCCGCGCGCCGCGCGACGGGACGCTCCTCCTCCTCCTCGGCCGGGCGAGGGCGGGACGCGGGGACTTCCCCGGCGCGGTGGAGGCCCTCGACCGCGCGATCGCCGCCGGGAACGACTCGACCGCGGCCCTCGAGGAGCGCTCCCTCGCCCGCGCGCGCGCGGGGGATCTCCCCGGCGCCGAGGCGGACGGCCGCGCGGCCCTCGCGCGCGACCGGTTCTCCGGACGGATGCTCTACCACCTCGCGACCGTGCTCCAGCGCGAGGGGAAGCGGGAGGAGGCGCGCGCCCTCTTCGACCGCTACCGGGAGGAGGGGCCGATCCTCGACGACCTGCGCGGCAAGCTCGAGCGCGCCTCCCGCCGTCCCCTCGACCCCGAGGTCCACGGCCACCTCGCCTACCTCTACGTCCGGCTCGACGACCTGCCGCGGGCGGCGGCCGCGATGCGCCGCGGACTCGAGGTGGCCCCGGCTCTCGCGGGAGACCGGACCGCGCAGGGGATCCTCCTCCTCGGGGAGGGGAGGTGGGCCGAGGCGAAGGCGCAGTTCGAGGCGGTGGCGGCGGAGCGGCCCGGCTTCCCGGACGTCCACCTCTACCTCCAGCGCTGCTGCGAGAGGCTCGGGGAGGCGGAGGCGGCGGCGGCGCACCGCGAGCGTTTCGCGGCGTCGACGGCCTCGACGAAGCGGTGAGGCGCTCCGCCCTCCTCGGGTCCGCGGCCCTCCTCGGCGCCTGCGGGGGAGAGAAAGCGCCCATTCCCGCCGCGGGCTTCGAGGACGTCGCGGGGGTCTGCGGCGTCCTCGCGCGGACGACCTACGGGACGGCCGAGAAACCCTCGATCTTCGAGACGGTCGGCGCCGGGGCCGCCTGGCTCGACTTCGACGGGGACGGGGACCTGGACCTGTTCCTCACGAACGGCTCTCCCGACCCCGACGGGCGTCCCGATCCCTCGACCCTCCCGACCCTCTACCGCAACGACGGCGGCCGGTTCGCGGACGCGACGCGCGGCTCGGGGCTCGACCGACCGGGCTGGTGGGTCGGCGTCGCCGCCGGGGACGTCGACGGAGACGGCGACCCCGACCTCCTCGTCACCGCCTTCGGGCCCGACGCCCTCTTCCGGAACCTCACGGAGCGCGGCGGCGCCCCGCGCTTCGAGGCGGTCCCCGCCGGCGTCGAGGACCCGCGCTTCGGCGCCTCCTCCTCCTTCCTCGACGCCGACCTCGACGGGGACCTCGACCTCTACGTGGCGAACTACCTCCGGATCGACCCGGCGCAGGCCCGCTCGCGGCGGACCTGCGACTGGAAGGGGCTCGAGGTCTTCTGCGGGCCCCGCGGTTTCGAGGGGGCCGGGGACGCCTTCCACCGGAACGAGGGGGACGGGCGGTTCGCGGACGCGAAGGAGGAGGCGGGCCTCGATCCTGGGGTCGCCCTCTTCTCCCTCGGGACCGTGGCCGGGGACTTCGACTCCGACGGCGACCCCGACCTCTACGTCGCCAACGACCGCTGCCGCAACCTCCTCTTCGAGAACGACGGGCGGGGCCGCTTCGAGGAGGTCGGGACCCACCGCGGCGCCGCCTACGGTCCCGTCGGGGAGGAGCACGGCGGGATGGGGGTCGACTTCGGCGACGCCGACGGGGACGGCGACTTCGAGATCTTCGTCACGAACTTCGAGGACGAGAACAACGACTTCTACCGCAACGACGGCCCCTTCTTCCTCGAGGTCTCCGCCGAGGTCGGGCTCGACCGGCCCTCGCGCCCCCTCGTCGGGTGGGGGACGCGCTTCGCCGACCTCGACCTCGACGGGGACGAGGACCTCTTCGTCGCCTACGGCCACGTCTACCCCCAGGCCGACCGCGGCCGGGGCCCCGGCTACCGGCAGCGGAGCCACCTCTATCGCAACGACGGCGGCCGGTTCCTCGGGGCGGGGGAGGGCGCGGGGCCCGGGCTCGCGACCCCCCGGCCGGGCCGGGGCGTCGCGTTCGGCGACTTCGACGAGGACGGGGACGCCGACCTCCTCGTCGCGAACCTCGACGAGGCGCCGAGCCTCCTGCGCAACTCCCTCGCCTCCGGGCGTTGGGTCGGGTTCCGCCTGCGGGGACTCCGATCGAACCGCGACGGCTACGGCGCGCGCGTGACGCTCGCGGCGGGGGGGCGCCGACAGGCGAAGGAGAGCCACGCCGATGGGTCGATCTTCTCCTCGAGCGACGCCCGCCTCGTCTTCGGGCTCGGATCCACGGAGAGGGTCGACGCGGCGACGATCCGCTGGCCCTCGGGGCGCGAGGAGACCGTCGGGGGGATCCCCGCGGGTCGCTACCACCTCTGGGTCGAGGGGGTGGGGCTCGTCACCCCGGGCGCCGGGCGCTAAAAGCGCGCCCCCATGGGCGCGCTGGCGCATCACTGGCTCCTCGACTTCGAGGGGTGCCCCTTCGAGGCCCTCGACCGGGCCGACCCCGTGCGCGAGGCGCTCCTCGAGGCGGCCGCGCGGGCCGGGGCGAAGGTGATCGGGGAGCGCTTCCACCAGTTCGACCCCCACGGGGCGAGCGGGGTCGTCCTGATCGGGGAGTCCCACCTCTCGATCCACACCTGGCCCGAGCGCGGATACGCCGCGGCGGACCTCTTCACCTGCTCGACTTCCCTCGACGTCGACGCGGCGGTCGAGGTTCTCCGCAGGCGGCTCCACCCCTCCCGCGTCGGACGGCGGCGCGTCGAGCGCCATCCCGGCCTCCTCCACACCCCGACGTGACGAACTTCTGGCTCGAGGACGACGGCTCGACGCCGGGGGAGCAGGTCCGGATCGAGTGCGTGCGGGAGCTCTTCCGCGTGCGCTCCCCGATCCAGGAGGTCCGGATCGTCGAGACCGTCCGCTACGGCCGCGCGCTCTTCCTCGACGGGCGGACGCAGTCGGCGCAGTCCGACGAGGCGACCTACCACGAGGCGCTCGTCCACCCGGCGATGCTCCACGCCCCGGAGCCTCCCCGTCGGGTCGCGGTCCTCGGCGGAGGGGAGGGGGCGCCGCTGCGGGAGGCGCTGCGCCACCGCTCCGTCGAGCGGGCGTCCATGGTCGACATCGACCCGCTCGTCGTCGAGGCGTGCGGGCGATGGCTCCCGGAGTGGAGCGCCGGGGCCTATTCCGATCCGCGCGCGCAGGTCGTGACGGCCGACGCGAAGGAGTGGATCCAGGGGGGCGAGCCCCTCGACGCGGTGATCGCCGACCTCACCGATCCGGGGGAGGCCGGGCCCGCGGCCGACCTCTACACGCCCGAGTTCTTCCGCTCCGTCCGGGAGCGCCTCGCGCCGGGCGGCGTCGGGGTCGTCCAGTGCGGCTGGGCGGCCGTCCACCAGGTGGCGCGCGGGTTCGGCCCGGTCGTGGCCGCGCTCCGCGGGCTCTTCCCCCTCGTCGTCCCCTACTCGATCCACGTCCCCTCGTTCGCGGGGCCGTGGGGGTTCGTCCTCTTCGCCCGGGAGCGCCTCCCCGTCCTCGACGGACCGGCGACGGACGATCGCATCGCGAACCGGATCGCCTCCCCTCTCCAGGCCTTCGACGGAGCGACCTGGGAGCACATGCGACATCTCCCCCGGCCGCTCGCGGAGGCGCTGGGCCCCGCCGCAGGGTGACTCCTCCCGCGCGGGATTCCCCGCGACTTGCCGGGGTCCCCGTCGGAGATATGAAGGGAGACGCATGGTCCGACGGGTCAAACGTGCAGGCCGAGCGAAGTCGGCGCCGTACGGGCTCGCCCCAGGGCGCATGGAGCAGGTCCTCCGCGAAGCCACGGCGTTCTTCGGAGGGCGCTCCGACGTCCACAAGGCCGCGCGGGGAATTGCGCGGAGACTCGGGGACCTCGGGATCGACTACGCGATCGCGGGCGCCCTCGCCGTCAACGCCCACGGGGAGCCGCGGATGACATCGGACGTCGACGTCCTCGTCACGCCCGAGGGGCTGGCACGGTTCAAGGACGCTTGCCTCGGCCGAGGATACGTCGAGAAGTTTCCCGGCTCCCGGGGGGTGCGAGACACGGAGAACGAGGTGTCGGTCGACTTCCTCCTGACGGGGGGCTACCCGGGCGACGGGAAGCCGAAGCCGATCCGGTTCCCGGATCCTTCGAAGGCCGGAATCGAGACGGAG
>JAKEFM010000003.1 GCA_022616055.1 Planctomycetota bacterium | reverse complement strand
GGAGTTCGAGCGCGGGGCGGAGCGGCGGGGACGGATCTGGTACATCGTCAACGACGCCGACCTCGACGACTGGCCTCCGCCGGAGCGCACCCGCTTCCGCGACCGGCTCCGGGAGCGGGCGCGGCTCGTCGCGGAATGGCCCCGGCGGATCGTGACGGACGATCTCGGCGTGAAGGTCTACCGCGAGGATCCCTAGGGACCGAAGCGCTCGCGCGCCCACCCGAGGAGCGTCTCGGCGACGATCCGGTTGCCGAGGGGGGAGAGGTGTCCGGCGCGGTAGACGGCCGGGGCGGAGGGATCCTCCCGGGCCGCGCGGTACGCGGCGGCGAGGGGCTCGGCGAGGTCGAGGAAGGGGACGGAGCGGGTCCTGAGGGCCTCGAGGAGCCCCTTCCAGTACCGCTCGTCCCGGCCGACGAGCGCCTCCATCTCCTCCTCCCTGGGGAAGACGAGGACGGGCGCCTCGCGCGCGCCGCAGGCCAGGGCCTCCCGGTGGAAAGCCTCGAGGAGGGCGACGGTCACGCGGAAGGGCTCCGCCCGCTCGTCGAGGAGGAGGCGCCTCGTCTGGCGCAGGGAATAGGCGCGGTAGGCGGCGGCGAGGCGCGCGAGGGAGGAGAGGCGCAGCGGACCGGGCAGGGTGCCCCTCGACCAGTGCTCCCCCTCGGAGAGGAGGGAGAGGACCGACCCGTCCTCGACCGCGCGCGCGAAGGCCTCGCGCGTCGGGAAGGGCTGGGGGAGGAGGACGAGGTCCTCCCCCTCGAGCCGGAACCTCGGCTTAGCCCCGGGGATCCCCGTGGCCGGGTAGTAGAGGGGGCGGTAGCGGTTGACGTTGCGGCCGACGTTCTCGAGGAGGAACCCGACGAGCACCGCGTCGGCTCCGAGGTCGCGCCCCAGCCGCCGGAAGCGCAGGAGCGCCTGGTCGGTCCCGTAGCCGCCGACGCCGAAGTTGATCGCCTCGAGCCGGGGTCGGGCGGCCTCCAGCTGCGCGGGCCACGCCTCGGCGTCGGCGACCTCGGCGCCGAAGGTGAAGGAGTCGCCGAAGCAGAGGAGGCGGAGGGTCCCGCCGGGCTTCGCGCGGGCGTACTCGCGGGGGCCGCGCGCCCCGAGCGCGCCGACCGATTCGTCTCGCCGCGAGCTCCCGGGGCGCAGGGTCCAGCCGAGCTCGGGGTCGAAGCGCCCCGTCGTGTCGGGGGGGCTCTCGTTCCCCGGTCGGGCCCGCTCGGAGGCGACCCAGGTCCGCTGGTGGGGGTGCGGGGTCGCGCCGAAGGGGGGGAGGGGACGGCCGAGAAGGAGGCCGTCGCCGGTGGCGAGGAGGGAAATCCCGGCGTCGAGGAGGAGGAGGGAGCCGAGGAGGGCGAGGAGGGCGCGGGCGGGGCGGGGCAAGGCGCCCGTCGCGGCGGGCTACTCCCCCTCCTTCGCGCGCGAGATGAACTCCCCGTTCTCCGTGCTCACCTTGATCCGGTCCCCGACCTGGATGTGCATCGGGACGCGGAGCTCGAGGCCGGTCTGGACCTTGGCGCTCTTCTGGATGTTCGAGACGCTGTCCCCCTTGACGGCGTGCTCCGCCTCGACGACCTCGAGGACGACCGAGGAGGGAAGCTCGACGGAGATCGGGGTCTGGCCGTGGAAGACGACGATGACGGGGGAGTTCTCCGTGACGAACCGCATCGACTCCCCGATCACGTCGGAGGGGAGCTGGAACTGCTCGTAGGTGTCCGTGTTCATGAACACGAAGCGGTCGCGCCCCTCCTGGTAGAGGTACTCGCAGGCGTGCTTCTCCAGGTAGGCGACCTCGACGGTGTCGTTCGAGCCGAGGCGCAGCTGGACCTGGGATCCCGTGCGGAGGTTGCGCATCTTCACCTGGTGGATCGCCCGCCAGTTCCCCGGCGTGATGTGCTGGTAGTCGAGGACGAGGCAGAAGTCCTTCTCGTGGAGGAGGACCATCCCCTTGCGGATCTCGGTTGCTCGGATCGCCACGTGCGGCTCCCGGAGGTGTCAGGCGAGGCCCTTGTCGACGAAACACCCCGCGGCGCCGGAGAGCCCGGCCCCCGCGGGGCGCTAGGAGGATAGCCCGCGACGGGACGGTGTCAAACGGAGGTCGCTCCGCACCCGCTCGAGGGCCTCCGCGCGGCGGTCGTAGAGGCGGCGCTGCGTCCGCGGGCGGCAGCGCGCGAGGACGTAGGCGGTGAGGAGGGGGAGGGCGATCGTCGTGTCCGCGTAGACGACGATCGCGTCGGCGAGCTTCGTCGGGTCGACCTTCCCCCAGGAGACCGCCTCGCCGGGAGTCGCCCCGGAGAGCCCGCCGGTGTCGGGGCGCGCGTCGGTCACCTGGAGGTAGTAGTCGTGCCCCGCCTCCTCGAGGCCGAAGACCTCCCGGATCTGGGGCTCGGTCTGGAGGAGGAAGTTCTTCGGCGAGCCCCCGCCGAACATGACGGCGGCGTGGCGGCCGCCCGACTTCTTCGCGTCGTAGACGAGGGCGGTCGTCTCGTTCACGTCGGCGAGCACGTCGAAGGCGAAGGAGGTCTCTTCCTTCATCGCGACCTCGGCGACGTTCATCCCGATCGAGGAGTCCCCGGGGGAGGAGGTGTAGATCGGGACCCCCGCGCGGTGGGCCGCCGTGAGGACGCACTCGTAGGGGGGGGTCCCGTCGCGGGAGGCGCCGGCGCCGCGGGCCCGCTCGAGGGCGCCGTTGCGCTCGAGGAGGGCGCGCCCGATCAGGTCGTGGAACTCCGCCGTCGACATCGGGCGCTGGAAGGGCTTCGTCCGCAGGAGCTGGCGGAAGAACTCGTCCGTGCGCAGGAGGATGTCGTAGTCGAAGACGAGGTCGTAGATCCGGACGACTCCGAGCCGCGCCAGCTCCTTGTCGTCGAGGTGGGGGGAGCCGCGCCGCATGCGGAAGCCGAGCGCGTAGTGGGCGTCGTGGTAGAGGTTCGCCCCCGTCGAGACGATCCAGTCGACGAACCCCGCCCGGATCCAGGGGATCACGCAGGAACGGCCCAGGCCGGCGGGCGTCATGGCCCCCGCGAGGGAGACCCCGATCGTCACGTCGGGCTTGAGGATCCGCTCGACGAGGAGCCGGCAGGCGTCGCGCAGCCTTCCCGCGTTGTAGGCGAGGAAGGACTTGTCGATCAGATCGGCGACGGCGGCGTCCCCCTCGACCGTGGGGGGGTCGACGGGCTCGCCGGAGAGATACCGTTCCTTATCGCTCGGGGGGCGGCGGGCCATGAGGACGGTTGGGGGGCGGCGGACGGCCGCCCTTGTACCGGCGCGGGCCGGCGGCGGCAAGGGAGCCTAATAGGCGCGCCGCACGCTGCTCGGGGGGATCCCGAGCGTGCGGCGGTACTTCGTCACGGTCCGGCGCGCGATCCCGAGCCCCTGCTCGCGCAGGCGGTCGGCGATCTCCTCGTCGGAGAGGGGCGTCCGGGGGTCCTCCTTCTCGACCAGCCCCCGCACCCGCTCCTTGATCGCCGTCTGCGACTCGACCTCCCCGCTCTCCATCTCCGTCCCCCCCGTGAAGAAGGAGCGCATCTCGACGATCCCGCGCGGGGACTGGAGGTACTTCCCCTTGATCGCCCGGCTCACCGTCGAGATGTGGACGCCGACGGCGTCGGCGACCTCCTGCATCCGCATCGGCCGCAGCCGCGAGGGGCCGTTCTCGAGGAAGTCGCGCTGGCGCTTGACGATCTCCTTCGAGATCCGGAGCAGCGTCGACTCCCGCTGGCCGATCGCCTCGATCAGCCACTTCGCGCTCTCGAGCTTGCGCCGCAGGAGCTCGAAGGCGCCGCGGTCGGACTTCGCCTCCTCGAGCATGCGGCGGAAGTCGGGGGAGACCCGCACGGCCGGGATGTCCCCGCGCTCGAGGGAGACGGAGGGCTCCCCCTCGACCTCCTCCACGATCACGTCGGGGGCGATCGCCGCCGCGCGGCCCCCGTCGAGCTGCGCGCCGGGGGAGGGGTTGAGCGTCCGCAGGAAGGCGTACGCCTCCTTGATCTCCTCGAGGCTCCTCCCCGTCTCGCGCGCGACCTTCGGGAGGCGGTTGTTCGCGAGGTCGGAGAGGTAGCTCTCGACGAGGAGCCGCTCGAGGTCGCCGCGCCCCCCGAGCCGCTCGATCTGGAGGAGGAGGCACTCCTTCAGGTCCCGCGCCCCGAGCCCCGGGGGGCCGAGGCGGCGGACCCGGTCGAGGACGGCGGCGACCTCCTCGACGCTCACCCCGGGGAGCTCGCCGGCGAGCGCCATGGAGATCTCCTCCAGGCTCGAGGCGAGGTACCCGCGCTGGTCGAGGCAGTTCAGGATGTACTCGCCGATCCGCCGCTCCCGGTCCGTCAGCTCCTCCCCGCGAAGGTCGGGGAGCATCCGGTCGGCGATCGTCCCGTGCGGGTCGGGGGTGTTGAGGAGCGCGTCGTAGTGCGCGTCCTCCTCCCCGTCGTAGGACCCGCGCGAGGGGCTCCCTCCGCCCTGGGGCTTCTCGTCGAGGAGCCGCTCGAGTCGCCCGATCAGCTCGAGCCGCGACCCGTCGGCCGAGCGCCCCTCCAGGCTCGGATGCGGTTCCTCCGCCCGCGGCGCCTCCGGCTCGACGACCTCGAGGAAGGGGTTCTCCTCCAGCTCCCGCTCCACCCGCTCCCGCAGCTCCAGGCCCGGCAGCTGCAGGATCTGCATCGCCTGGATCATCTGCGGCGACTGGAGGAGTCGCTGCTCCAGACGGAGACTTTGGTGGAGGCCGAGCTTCATCCGCGCACCGGAGGAACAATTATAGGTACATCGGCAAGTTTCACCGGAGCGGGCTCGCCGAGAGGTAGGCCGGGAGGCGCGATCCGTCCGCCCCCGGGGCCGGGACCTCGCCGAGGAGGAGGCGCTCCCCCGGCCCGAGGGAGAGGATCGTCCGCACCTGCGCGCGCTCCACGGGCGCGGTCTCGACGTCCCCGAGATGGCGGGCTCCCGTCGCGCGGCGCGCGCGCGGGCCGATGGCGCGGGCGAGGAGCTCGACCTCCAGGGTCGCCCGGTCCCCCTCGAGGGCGAGGAGGCCGGCGCGGAAGACGATCCCGTCGAACTCCCGGACGACGACCGGATCGGCGGCGACGGAGCGTTGCGCGATCTCGACGTCGTAGTCGGCGACGCGCGTCGACTCGAGGCCGACGACCGCCCCGCAGGCGCGGCCGACCGTCACGGCGAGCCGGGCCGACCGGGACGGCCCCTCCCCACCGGCCCCGATCTCGAGGAGGAGGGAGGCGCCCGACGCGAGGGGAGTCTCGATCGACTTCCGGATCTCCCCGGCGCGGGCGAGCACCTCCTCCGGGAGGCCCGAGAGCGCGACCCGGGAATCCGAGCAGGGGACCGCGAGCGCGCCACCTCCGAGGAGGGAGTCGAACCGCCCCGGACCCAGCGCCTCCCGAAGCCACTCGAGGAAACGGGACGGGGGGATCGTCTCGGGATCGGGCGCCTCCTCGTCCGCCACGGCCCGGAGGCGCTCGTCAAGCCGGGGGAGGAGCCTCCCTCCGGCGTCGGCGAGGAATCCCACGGAGAAGAGGCGCGTGCCGTCGGGGAGGGGCTCCTCCCGGGGGACCGACTTCGCCCGGATCGAGAGGACGAAGCCCGGCCCGTCCTCCGCCCCGAGGCCCCGCACCTCGAAGCGGGCGCTCTCCCCTTCCCGGATCGAGGCGCAGGAGGCGATCGCCGCGACGCCGACCCGGGGGATGTCGAGCGTGCCGAGCCCCTCCGCGCCGGTGTCGAAGGGCGCCGACCCGAGCGCCTCCCCCCGGTCGGCGAGGAGGGTCAGGTGGACCCGCCCGTCCGCGAGGAGGTGCGCGCGCAGGTCGAGGCCGAGGCCGGCGAGGATCGTCCCGAACTGCGGGTCGGCGACGGAGGCGCGCTCCGCGACCTCCACGTCGTAGTCCATCAGGAACGTCCGGTCCGCCCGCTTCTCGTAGGACCCGAGCGCGCCGGGAACGAGGTCGAGGCGGGTCGAGGCGAGGCTCTTCCCGCCCTCCCCTCCCTTCCCCGCGGAGGTCTCGAGGAAGGAGACCTCGAGCTCGACGCGCCGCGACGCCGCGGCGCGGAGCGCGGAGAGCAGGTCCCTCGCCTTCGCCTGCGCGGAGGAGGCGCCCCGGAGGAGCCAGGCCTCCCCGAGGGGGTCGACGGCGAACCCCTCCTCGCCGGCGGCGCGCCGGAGGATCTGTTGGAGGGAATCGGCGGAGAGGAAGCCGAGGCGGCCGGAGGGGGGGAGGAAGGCGGTGGTCCGTTCCTCCTCGTCCTCGGGCGTGAGGATGTGCGAGCCGTACCGGGAGGCGGGAGTCTCCGGGGTCGGCCGCAGGAGCCGGGCGACCTCGTGCACCTCGACCTGCGCGGCCGGGACGAGGGGGAGGAGGAAGGGGAGGAGGACCATGGACTCGGCGGGGCGTGCGTCGCCTCGCGGCGGGCGAGGAGGTCATATCCGCGCGGCCCCCCCCTGGAAACGCTCCCCCCTCGCGGAGGGAAACGTCGCGTTCCCTCGACGGGTGTCGAGATCCTTGAACCTCCCTCGAGGGGGGGAGGGGCTGGCATCCGGAATACTCCCGGATAGAAGGTGTTGACATTGGTCCCGTTAGGAATTCTGATTCCACGTCATGGCGGGCGGCCCCCTGTTTGCTCTCCCGGTTCCGGCCACCCTCCGCCGAGGTTGGGCGGAGCCGGGAACGAATGCTGCGAATGAAGAGGTGGGAGTGAGCGCCGGCTGCGGAGACTTTTCCCCTCCCTAACCGCCCTCTCCGCGACCGGCCTCGCCCATCCTTCGAGGTTCCCCTCTCTTGTGGGAGGGGGACCTTTTTTTTTCAACCCGCCTCATTCTTCCGGCGGGGGGGACTCGATACTCTCTCCCGCGTCCATGGCCGAGATCCGCTCCCCCCTCCCCGGCGCGGGCGACCCAGGGCTGTTCTCCTACCCGCAGGTGATCCACTTGCTGACGGTCGAGTTCGCCCGGGCCCGCCGCTACGAGTACCCCCTCTCCCTCCTCCTCCTGCGCGTCGACGGGCTGGAGACGCTGCGCGACCTCCACGGCCACCGCGCGCGGGACCTCGTCCGCGAGCGGGCGATGGGCCTCGTGCGGCGGGAGTCGCGCTCCTGCGACTTCCTCGGGCGGTTCCCCGACGACCGCCTCCTCGTCGTCCTCCCGCACACCGACCTCGACGGGGCGCACGCCCTCGCCGAGCGGGTGCGGGCCGCCCTCGCCGCGCTCGAGGTCGACGTCGAGGGGGGGAGGCCCTTCCGCGCCACCGCGAGCCTCGGCGTCGCCTGCTACCGGGACCGCAACACCCTCTTCTACGACGCGCTCGTCTTCGCCGCCGAGGAGGGCCTGCGGGAAGCCGCCTCGCTCGGGGGCAACCGCGTCGTCGCGCGCGATCCCCGGCCGGTCGGCGGCGAGGGCGTCTAGCCCTCGTTGCCGCTGCGCGGGGCATCCGGTATAAGCGCCCGCCCCAAGGAGCCCCGGCGCGCCCTTCCGCGTCGGCCCGAATCGCCGCGAGGGCGGCGCGACGTTCATGGCCGAAGGCAATCCATTCACCGCGAGGGAGATCTTCCTCACGAAAGGGGTGGGCATCCACAAGGAGCGGCTCACCTCCTTCGAGATGGCGCTGCGCAAGGCCCGGATCGCCTGCTACAACCTCGTCTCCGTCTCGAGCATCTTCCCTCCCTACTGCAAGCTGATCCCGATCGAGAAGGGGCTGAAGAAGATGCGGGCGGGGCAGGTCACCTTCTCCGTGATGGCCCGCAGCGAGACGAACGAGAACCGGCGCCTCATCTCCTCCTCGATCGGCCTCGCGATCCCGAAGGACCCGGCGATGTACGGCTACCTCTCCGAGCACCACTCCTACGGGGAGGACGAGGAATCGGCGGGGGAGTACGCGGAGGACCTCGCCGCCTCGATGCTCTGCACGGTCCTCGGCGTCGACTACGACGCGGACGCCTCCTACGACGAGCGCAAGGCCCTCTGGAAGATCTCGAACCGGATCTACCGGACGACGAACATCACCCAGACCGCGCAGGGCGCGAAGAACGGCTGGTGGACGACCGTGCTCGCCGCCGCGGTCCTCGTCGGCTGAGCCGTGTCCTCCTTCCCGCCCGAGGGGGCCTTCCTCGGCCTCGAGCCCCCCGCCTGCGACCCGGCCCGCGCCCGCTTCGCCGTCCTCCCGGTCCCCTACGAGAAGACGACGACCTACGCGCAGGGGACCGCGCAGGGGCCCGCCGCGATCCTCACCGCCTCGGCCCAGGTCGAGCTCTACGACGAGCGGGGGGAAGACGAGCCCTACGAGGCCGGGATCACCACGCTCCCTCCGTTCCCGTTCCCTGGCCCGCCCGAAGCCCTCGCCCCCGCCCTCGAGAAGAAGGTGGGGGAGATCCTGGGCCGCGGCCAGGTTCCCGTGATCCTCGGGGGCGAGCACTCGATCACCCTCGGCCCTCTCCGCGCCGTGAAGCGCGCCTTCCCGACCGTCGGCGTCCTCCACTTCGACGCCCACGGGGACCTCCGCGACGAGTACGAGGGGACGAACTACGGCCACGGCTGCGTGATGCGCCGCGTCCTCGAGGAGAAGGTCGCGATCGTCCAGGTCGGGGTCCGCAGCCTCTCCTCCGAGGAGGCGGCGATCACCCGCCGCGCGCGGCCCGGCGCCGTCGAGAAGCCGCCGGCGGGGGAGTGCCTCACCTTCTACGCTCACGACCTTGCCTCCTTCGGCGACGCCCTCCCCTCGGCGATCGCCTCCTGCCTCCCCGACCCGATCTACCTCTCCTTCGACGTCGACGGGTTCGACTCCTCCTTGATGCCCGCCACGGGCACGCCCGAGCCCGGGGGGCTCCTCTGGGAACCCGTCCTCCGGATCATCGACGCCGCCGCCCGCGCCCGCCGGATCGTCGCGATGGACTTCGTCGAGCTGATGCCGCGGCCGGGGCTCCACGCCTGCGAGTTCCTGACGGCCCGGCTCGTCTACCGCGCGATCGGGTCGGTCGTGCGCGGGAAGAAGAACCCCTAGAGTCGCTCCCCGAGCCGCTCGAAGAACCGCGCGAAGGGGAGAACTTCCACCCCCTCGAACCGGTAGGGTTCGGGGACGAGGGCGACGACGGCGCGAGGGTCCCCCGGGTGGGCCTCGGCTAAGGAGCGCAGCCCCTCGACGTCGGCCCCCACGACGTGGCGCTTCGCCTTGATCTCGGCGGCGAGCCGCAGGCGGCCGTGGCGCTCGAAGGGGAGGTCGCCGGTCCACGCCCGGCGGGGGAGGAGGCCGGTGAGGAGGGAGCTCTTCCCCGTCTGGCGAGGTCCGAGGAGGCGGCACGACCGCCGCTCCGGGATCCTGCAAATTCGAGGCAGCATGTTGCCAAAATGTACGGTATTTCGGCAACGAGATTACCGGCTCCGCCCGCTTTGGAATCCCGCCCAGCGAGGGCACGGGCCGGATCGAGCGGGGGGCCCTCCCCGTGGAGATGCGACCTCGAGAAGGTCGGCGGCCTCGAGCCGAGCCCGAGTTCCTTCCCGAACCGCGCGGGGCGGGGCGCCCCCGAACCGATTCCCCTTCGGCCGGGATTGTGGTGGCGTACCGCCATGGGGCGCGTCCCCCCCGATCCCCAAGCGCTGCTCGCGCACGCGGACTTCGTCCGGGCCCTCGCGCGCACCCTCGTCCACGACGCGGCGAGGGCGGACGACCTCGCGCAGGAGACCTGGGTCGCGACCCTGGAGCATCCCCCCCGGACGGTCGAGTCCTCGCGCGGGTGGCTCCTCACCGTCCTGCGCAACCTCGCGCGCCGGCTCTCTCGCGCGGAGATCCGTCGAACACGGTGGGAGAGCGCGGCGGCGCGCCCCGAGCCGGTCCCCTCGTCCCACGACATCGTTGCCCGCGAGGAGTCGCGCCGCCGGGTCGTCGAGGCCGTGCTCGCCCTCGAGGAGCCCTACCGGTCGGCGATCGTGCTGCGCTTCTACGAGGACCTCCCGCCGCGGGCGATCGCGAGGAGGCTCGCTGTCCCCGTCGAGACCGCCCGGACGAGGATCAAGCGCGGACTCGCGCAGCTGCGAGCGCGGCTCGACGGGGAGTGGGGCGGGGACCGCTCGGCGTGGTGCGCGGCGCTCGCGCCGCTCCTGGCAAGGAAGTCGGGGCTCCCGGGAGCCCTCGCGGGAGGAATCGTCGCCATGAAGACGGGCGCGAAGGTCTCGATCGCCGCCGCCCTCCTCCTCGGACTCTCCATCGCGTTCTGGCCGGAGGGCTCGGTTTCGCCGCCGCAGGTCGCGCGCGTGCTCGAGGTCGGTGCCGCTCCCGGCCCCTCGTCGAGTGCGGATGCGAGGCTGGCGGTCGCCCCGGAGGTGGGAATCGAACGGGACCAGGCGAACCCCCCCGGCGCCGAACGCCGGCCGCTGGGAGAGGAAGGCCCCCGGGCCTCGGGCATCGTCGTCGACCGGGGGGGTCGTCCGGTCGGGGGCGCGCGCGTCTTCTCCTACCCGGAGAGCCTGGGACGCGCGGTCCGATTGTCCCCCGACCCGGAGTCGGATCCGGTCCAGAGGACCGAGACCGACACGAAGGGACGGTTCGAGGTCCCGCTCGGGGGGAGGTCGACCTACTTCAGCGTCCTCGTCGAGGCGGATGGGTTCTCTCCGAAGATCGCGACCTCGCTCCGGCCCGGAGGGGACGTCCGGCTCGTCCTCGACCCTGCCCGTGCCTTCGTTGGCACCGTCGCGGACCGGGAGGGACGCACGGTCGCGGGCGCCCGGATCCGCTGGCTGGGCCTCCTCGCCAGCGCGCAGGTCGAGCGGCAGACCGTCTCGGGTCCCGACGGCTCCTACCGGATCGAGGGGATCCCTTCCCCCCGCGCCACGGAGGGGACGGGCATGGGCCTGGCGTGGTCGCTCGACGTCGAGGCGGCCGGCTTCGCTCCCCTGCGGATCGGGTCTCCCGTCTCCCCCGAGACGGAGGGGAGCGCTCGCCACGACCTCGTCCTGATCCGCGGCGCGACGCTCCGCGGCCGGGTCGTCGAAGCGGAGAGCGATTCCCCGATCGCTGGTGCGACGGTGCGGCTGTGGGGGTGGGACGGGACCGGGAGCTTCTCCCTGGGCGGAAGGCACATCCAGAGTCCCTGGAATCCGCACCTTCTCGCCGAGGGGGTCTCCGCCGCCGACGGCACCTTCGGGATCGAACATCTCCCGGCGGCGGGATTCCATCGTCGCGGCACCGACGTCCACGGGCGGCGCGGGCCGATCCTCGGATTCGTGACGGCGAGGGCCGCGGGCTACGCCGAGGGGTCCGATGAGGTCCTCCACGTCAAGGACGGGGAAGCCACAGACTCGACCGTGAGGCTGTGGCGCTCCGCGAAGGTCCGGGGAAGGGTCGTCGATGGGAGGGGAACGCCGATCCCCGGGGTCTCGGTCCTCGCCTTCTGCCACGAACGGGGGCGGCAGGCCTCCTCGCTCGAGATCGTTGGACTCGGGTACCCCTCGGACGTGACGGATGCGGCGGGCCGATTCGCGATCTCCGACATCCCGGCGAGCCCGAGCGCCTCCCGCGTGACGATCCTCGCTCGCGCGAAGGGCTCGGGGAGCACGAGCTCGCAGCTCGGGGCGACCCTCCGCGCGGGGGAGGAGACGGAAGTCGCCGACATCCTCCTCAAGACCGATCCGGCGATCGACCTCGTCGTCGTGGACGAGCAGGGCCGCCCGGTCGGAGGGGCGATGCCCTCGGGACCCGATCCGATCGACATGGCGGTCACCGGCGAGGACGGGCGGCTCCGCGTTTTCTTCCAGCTCCTGGAGGAGGGGGAGAAGCGCGATCCGAGGAGGCTGGTCGTCCGCGCGCCGGGATACCGCCCCGTCCGCACGCCGGACGTCGTCCCCTCGGCGGAGAATCCCCCGGAAGTCCGGGTGGTCCTCGCCCCCGGACATCGAGTGGCCGGCAGGGTCCTCCTCCCGGACGGCGCTCCGGCCCGTGACGTCCCCCTCTACGTCGTGAATCCGGCGATCCCGACCGGGCAGATCGCCGCCGCGAGGGTCGAGCGGGGAGACCGAGGGGACGCCGCCGGCCTCCCCGGGCCGCGCGTCTACGGGAGCGCCATCTCGGGCGAGGACGGCTCCTTCGAGGCCCGCGACCTCCCCGAGGGCCCCTACACCCTGGTCGCTCTCTGGAAGAGGCCGCGGAAGAAGGAGGACGAGTCGGAGGTTCGCGCCGTCCTGACCGGCGTCCGGACGGACGCGGAGGACGTCGTCATCCGCGTACCGGCCGGGGAGGAGGAAGACGCAGCCGCGGCGACGGTCGAGGGGACGGTGCGGGACGCCGAGAGCGGCGCTCCCTTCCTCGACTTCGAGGTAGAGCTCTCGGATGGGAGTCGCGTCGTGAAGGGCGAGAAGCCCGCGCCGGGCCGATTCAGGGTCAAGGCGCCCGCCGGAACGTGGACGCTGCGCGTGACCTCCGAGGGTTTCGCTCCCTGGGAGCGAGCCGGGATCGCGGTGACTCCGGGGAGCCCTCCCGATCCGATCGCCGTGTCCCTCGACAGGGGGGTGACGGTCCGGGGGTTCGTCCGGGGCCTGCCCGCGGACGGGGAGTTCGAACTCGGATTCCGCCGGGAGGGCGAGAGAGATGGCCCGAGCACCCATCTGGGGAAGGACCGCTCGTACCGGCTGACGGGATTCCGGCCGGGGAAGCACCGCGTCCGTCTCTGGGGCGGGCCCTACCTCCCCTCGGGACATCCGGTCCACCTCGACGTCCCCGAGGGGGAGGAAGAGATCCGCTACGACGTCGACGCCGTGCCGGCCGTGAGCCTCCACGTTCGCCTCCGGAGCGCGCGGGTGTCGATCGGGGAGACGGCCGTGCGCATGGAGATCCGGGACAGCGCGGGTCGGGTGGCCTATGCGCTCCATGGTCGCACGAACGGGAGGCTCTATCCCACGCTTCTCCCCGGGAATTACCGCATACGGGTCGAGGCCCCGGGCGGGCAGCCGCGGGAGCAGGAGGTCGCGATCGAAGTCGGGGAACGGCCGGAGGTCGACGTCGAGATCCCCTGACGGGCCGGCCGCCACTCCGTCGCCGCCCTTCCCACGCCGTCGAGGTCGCCCGGGGGAACCCCTCGACAGTAGACTCGCGCGCCATGTTCCTCCTCCCCCTCGGCCTCTCCGGCGCGCTCGTCGCGACAGCCCTGCCCGCACAGCAGACTCAGCCCCGGCCGCGTGTCGGGCTCGTCCTCAGCGGGGGAGGCGCGCGCGGCCTCGCGCACATCGGCGTCCTCGAGGTCCTTGAGGAGTTGCGCGTGCCGGTCGACTGCATCGCCGGCACGAGCATGGGCTCGATCGTCGGCGGGCTCTACGCCTACGGACTCGCCCCCGAGGAGATCGAGCGGTGGGTCCTCTCGGTCGACTGGCCCTACATCCTGCAGGACTTCCCGAGGCGGGCCGACCTCACGATCCGCCGCAAGCAGGAGGAGTACGACTTCCTCGTCCAGGCCCGGGTCGGCGTGCGCGACGGGAAGATCGCGCTGCCGAAGGGCCTGATCCAGGGTCAGAACCTCGGCCTCGTCCTCGACCAGCTCGCGCTCGAGGCCCACGACCTCGCCTCCTTCGACGACCTCCCGATCCCGTTCCGCTGCGTGTCGACGAACATCGCGGACGGGAGCCGGGTCATGTTCGACCGTGGCGACCTGCCGCTCGCGATGCGCTCGAGCATGTCGCTGCCGGGGATCTTCGCCCCCGTCGAGTGGGGAGATCGACTGCTGGTCGACGGATTCCTCGTCGACAACCTGCCGGTCGACGCCGCGCGCGCCATGGGGGCCGCGCGCCTGATCGCCGTCGACATCGGGACGCCTCCCTTGAAGCGCGAGGAGATCAACGACCTTTTCGGGATCACATCCCAGATGTTCTCGATCCTGCTCGAGAGGCCCGTGAGGGAGGCGGTCGAGTCCCTCGGGCCCCAGGACCTGCTCATCCGGCCGGACCTGGGGCATCTCTCGACCTCCGACTTCGTGCGCGCCGCGGAGCTCATCGCGATCGGGAAGGCGTACGCGCGAAGCCGCGCCGAGGAGCTGTCGCGCTACTCGGTGTCGCCGGAGGAGTACGAGCGGTGGCGCTCCCGCCAGCGGCGCCCCGCGAAGCCGCTCCCCGTCCTCGCCGAGATCCGGATCGAGACGACCTCCGCGGTGTCTCGGGCGGCGGTCGCGTCCCACCTCCGCACGAAGGTCGGCGAGCCCCTCGACCTCCTGCGGCTGCAGAAGGACCTCGAGCGCGTCTACGGGTCGGACCTCTTCGAGAAGGTCCGCTTCCGCCTGCTGCGACAACCGGACGGCAGCCACATCCTCGAGATCAAGGCGGACGAGAAGAGCTGGGGGCCCGGATACCTGCGCTTCGGGTTCGACACCTCGACCGATTTCGACGGCGCGGGGGCCCTGACGCTCGGTCTCAACTACACCCACGCGCTGATCGGCGAGACCGACGCGGAGTGGCGGACGGCGGTGAGGCTCGGGACGAACACCTCGTTCGCGAGCGAGTGGTTCCAGCCCCTCGAGTCGAGCCGCCGCCTCTTCGTGGCGCCGGCCATCGGCTACGAGCGTTTCCCGGTCCGGGCGGACATCGGGGGCGTCCAGACCGACGCGATCGTCCAGCGCGGAGGAGGGCGGCTCGACGCCGGCGCTCACCTCGGGGGATGGTCGGAGCTGCGCTTCGGCATCGACTTCCAGGCGGGGGACCTCGACTTCGACGACGTCCACCCCTCGATCGAGGGGGACTTCGACGACAACGGGCTGCACGCGAGCCTCGAGATCGACACCCTCAATGCCTCGATCTTCCCCACGTCGGGCGTGCGGGCCCTGGCGAAGTGGAAGCGGCGCTTCGAGTCCCTCGGCGCGGACGAGGACTTCGAAGTCGTCGACGTCGGGGGGTACGCCGTCGCCACGGTCGCGGGCCAATCGGTCGGCCTCCTCTCCTCCCTCCAGTTCGAGACGGGAGGCGAGACGCAGGTCCCCGAGGCCTTCGCCGTCGGCGGCCTCTTCCGTCTCACCGGCCTCGGCGGTACCGCCCGCGCCGGCCCCGAAGGGGGGGTCGCCTCCCTGATCACCTACCGCAAGATGGGGGGGGTCTACCTCGGAGGCTCGTTCGAGGCGGGGGGGGTCTGGGACGGGTGGGACACGACGAACAGCCACTCGATCATCTTCGCCGGCAGCGCCTTCGCGGGACTCGCGACGCCGATCGGGCCGGTCTACCTCGGCTACGGCCTCGCCGAGAACGGGGAGAAGGCCGCCTTCCTGATCATCGGGCAAATCTTCTAGGGAGCCTCGGGGCCGAACCGCTTCCGGTCCGTCCGGGCTTGTGGTGGCGTACGGACATGGAGCGGGCTCCCCTCGACCCTCGGGCCCTCCTCGCGGACGCCGACTTCGTCCGGGCGCTGGCGCGCACGCTCATCCGCGACGCCGGCCGGGCGGAAGACCTGGAGCAGGAGACCTGGGTCGCGGTCCTGGAGCATCCCCCGGGGTCGGCGGAGGCCCCGCGGGGCTGGCTGCTCACCGTCCTTCGCAACTTCGCCCGTCGGTTCGCGCGCGCGGACGCCCGGCGCGCACGACGGGAGAGGGCGGCGGCTCACCCCGAAGCGGTCCCCTCGACCCACGAGATCGTCGCGCGCGAGGAGGCCCGCAGCCGGGTCGTGGACGCGGTGCTCGCGCTGGAGGAGCCCTACCGCTCCGCGGTGATCCTGCGCTTCTACGAGGACCTCCCGCCGCGGGCGATCGCGAAGAGACTGGCCGTGCCGGTGGAGACGGCCCGGACGCGCCTGAAGCGCGGCCTCGCACGATTGAGGGCACGGCTCGACCGCGAGTGGGGAGGCGACCGCCCGGCGTGGTGCGCGGCGCTCGCGCCGTTCGCGGCTCCCAAGGCGGGAATCGTCGGGGCCCTCGCCGGAGGCGTAGCCATGAGCGTGAGTGCAAAGGTTGCGATATCCGCCGCCCTGCTGATCGGCCTCGGGGTCTCCTTCTGGCCGGAGTCTCCGTCCCCGGCCCCCGAGGTTGCCCGATCCTCCGCACTCCCCTCTGTGCCGGAGATCCTCGCGCGTTTCCCGGAGCCCGCGGTGGAGTCGCCGAGTCCGACGAGATCCTCCCTCGAATCGAGCAGGGTCCAGGCCCCTGAGTCCCAACCTCAGGGGGAGCGCTCGAGCGCCGTTCGCTATCGCGGATCTGTGCTGGAGAGGGGAGGCAATCCCGTCGCGCGCGCCCACGTGCGGCTGGTCGCGCTCGAGACGGGGAAGGAACTCGGCTCCACGGAGAGCGGGGCCGGCGGAACCTTCCACCTCAGCGCAGAGGCGGGGGAATCCTCCCCACCCCTGACGCTCCGGATCGAGGCGTCGAAGGACGGCCTCCTCTCCTGGCCGGGGAGGCGTACGGACCGCGTCTCCGCGCTCCCTTTCGAGATCTCGGACGTCATGCTCCTCCTCGATCGGCCGAGGGAGATCCAGGGGCGCGTCGTCGAAGTCTTCGGGGATCGCACCATTCCCGGAGCCCGGGTGTTCGCGCGCAGCGACGATTTCGTCCTCGGGGAGGAGGAGCCGAGGAGGATCGAGGCCCAGATCTTCGTCGCGATGGCCGGCCCGGACGGGACGTTTGGCGGCCCGATCCCGGACCACCTCGCGGGGGTGGATCTCCTCGTCGAGGCGGAAGGGCACCTACCGGTCCTCGCCTACTGGCATCACGAGGTCCAGAAGTCGCGGGACGACCTCACGGTCCGCCTTCCCCGTCCGGAGGAGCTCCCCCGGCTGAAGGGTCGGGTCGTCGACGCCGAGGGTCGGCCGGTCCCTAGCGCCGCCGTCCTGATCGACGGCCCGCGCAGCGTCCCGTACGTGAATCCGGTCCTCGGCGCGGCGGCGAAGGCGTACTGGGACTACCGCGAGTCGCGCTCGAGAGAATCTAACAAGGCGGTGACGGACGCCGAGGGACGGTATTACCACCAGCTCTGCTCCCCCGGCGTCTGGAGCGTGGCGACGATGCACGCCGGCTTCCTCGAAGCGCGCGAGATCGAGATTCCCGAGGCCGCGGAAGTGGAATGCGACCTCTGTCTCGCGACAAGACCGGTGGTTTTCGCCGGAACCGTTCGCTCGCGTACGACGGGGCTCCCAGTCGCCGGCGCCCGGGTCGAGGTGGTCTACGCCGGGTCCAAGTGGTACCAGCCGACGACGTTCGTGACGGACGCGGACGGAGGGTTCCGCTACGGTCCGGCACCCAGACAGACGGCCGGCTTCGAGGTCACGGCGCCTCGCCACGCATGGGCCGAGGTCGCACGCCGACCCGAGCCCCACGAGGAGGAGAGCCTGGTCGTGATCGAACTCGAGCCTGAATGTCGCCTTCGCGGTCGGGCGGTGGACGACCGCGGCGAGGCGATCCCGGGCGCCCACGTGACCGCGTACTGTCCGCCAGTACAGGTCCTCGCCCGGGCGCGCTCCGGCCAGGACGGTTCCTTCGACGTGGGGGGGCTCCCCGCTGCGCGCCGCTTCACCCTCGCCGTCGAATCGGGGCTCCGGCGCCGCTCGATGGAGGTCGTCCTGGAGTCCGCGGGAGAGGTGAGGGATCTCGGGGCGATCGCGCTCCGGGAGAAGTGATTGCCGCGGCGTCGCTCGTTTCGTCCAGGAAGCGTGGAGCGCCCTGGGGGGCTCGCCTTTTCCGGCGCCACCGGCTCCGGTACCCTCGACCGCCGTGAACGTCCTCCTCGTCGAAGACGAGCGCTCGATCGCCGTCACCCTGGGCGACTCCCTCTCCGCCGCCGGCCACAAGGTGAAGACCGTAGCCGACGGAGCCGAGGCCATCGGGCTCCTCGAGAAGGAGGCGTTCGACTGCGTCGTCACCGACGTCCGGCTGCCGGGCGCGGATGGGATGGAGGTCCTGCGCAAGGCGCGGGCGCTCCCCGATCCCCCCGAGGTCGTCGTGATGACCGCCTACGCGACGATCGAGCACGCCGTCGAGGCGATGCGGGCGGGCGCGATCGACTACCTCCAGAAGCCCTTCGTCAACGAGGCGGTGGTCGAGAAGCTCGCCCGTCTCGAGAAAGTGCGGGCGATCGGGCGGGAGAACGTCCGGCTCGTCTCGGAACTGGGCAAGCGCCCGGCCTTCGGGGAGATCGTCGGGACCTCCCCCCTCATGCGGGAGCTCTTCCAGACGATCGCCCGGGTCGCGCCGAGCGACGCTGCGGTGCTGATTGAAGGAGAGTCGGGAACGGGGAAGGAGCGCGTCGCGCGCGCGATCCACAAGGCGAGCGCGCGGGGCTCCGGCGCGTTCGTCCCCTTCTCCTGCGCCGCGCTCCCCGAGACGATGATCGAGGACGAATTGTTCGGCCACGAGAAGGGGGCCTTCACCGACGCCCACCGGGAGAAGCGCGGGCGCTTCGAGCTGGCGAACGGCGGCACGATGTTCCTCGACGACATCGACGACGCCCCGGCGGCGACGCAGGTGAAGCTGCTGCGGGTCCTCCAGGAGAAGACCTTCGAGCGGGTCGGGGGGGAGAAGCCGATCAAGGTCGAGGTGAGGGTCGTCTCCGCCACGAAGGTGCAGCTGAGGAAGCGCATCGCCGAGAAGCGGTTCCGGGAGGACCTCTTCTGGCGGCTGAACGTCGTCCCGATCACGCTGCCGCCCCTGCGGGCGCGGACGGGGGATCTGCCGCTCCTCGTCGAGCACTTCCTGGGCCTGTATGCGAAGGACCGCCGCTACCGCGTCCGGCCGGAGGACATGGAGGCGATGGAGCGTTACCCCTGGCCGGGGAACGTCCGGGAACTGGAGAACTCGGTGCAGCGGGCCGTCGCGCTCGCGGGGGAGGCGGAGTGCCTCAAGCGCGAGCACCTCCTGCCGATGTCGGGGGAGTGGCGCGGGGCCTTCGAGATCCACGACGAGGTCCGTCCGCTGCGGGCGGTCATCGAGGAGTCCGAGCGCGAGCACCTGAAGCGGGTCCTCGAGAAGACCGGGGGCCACCGGGCGCAGGCGGCGAAGCTCCTAGGGGTGAGCCGAAAGGTCCTCTGGGAGAAGCTCAGGAATCACGGTCTGGACACGGACCGGGGACGTGGAGCGGGGGAGGACGAGGAAGGGGCCCCCGGCGAGGAGGCGGAGGCCTGACGGGCGGGAGCGCTCCCCGATCCTTCTTCCTCGCGGATCTGCACCTTCGGCCGGAGGAAGGGGAGGCGATCGCGCGCCTCGCGGCGTTCCTCTCGGGTCTGCGGGCCGGGGAGAGGCTCTTCGTCCTGGGGGACCTCTTCGACGTCTGGCTGGGGCCCCGGAGCCTCCGGGTGCCGGGCTTCGCCCCCGTCCTCGAGGCCCTTTCTCGGACGACTGGACGGGGGGCGGCCGTCGAGGCGGTCGTCGGGAACCGGGACTTTCTCCTGGACGGGTCGTTCGAGAGACGGACCGGGGTCCGGATGCGGGGGGAGGAGATGGTGACGCAGGTTGCGGGCCGCCGGGCCCTGCTGGTCCACGGGGACACGCTCTGCACCCGGGACCTCGCCTACCAGAGGTACAGAAAGGTCGTCCGCTCGGGGCCCGTCCGGGCCCTCGCCCGGCTCGTCCCGGGGTCGATCGCGGGGGCGCTGGCCGGGGGGCTCCGGGCCAAGAGCACGGCAGCGGTGGCGGCGAAGCTCCCGGAGACGAAGTCGATCGTCCTCGAGGCCGCCGAGGGCGCCGCGGCCGGGAAGGGATGCACCCTCGTGATCTGCGGGCACGCCCACGCCCCGAGCCTGCGGAGGGTGGGGGAGGTGACTCTGCTGGTCCTCCCCGCCTGGGGCGACGGGGGGGGGGGCGCGGCCGAGATCGGCGGGCAGCTGCGGGCGACCGACGGGGAGGGAAGGCCCGGGGAGGTCCTCCTCCCCCGCGCGCCTTGACGGGGGCGCGGATTCTCCTATGCTCCTTCCCCTCCCGAACGGCCAGGCCGCTCCGGGTAGCGTGGCAGGACCCCGACGCGAAGCCATGGGCCCCCCTCCCCGGACCGAAGTGGTCGCGATCGACGGGCCCTCCGGCGCGGGCAAGAGCACGGTGGCCCGCGAAGTCGCCTCTCGACTCGGCTACGTCTACCTCGACACGGGGGCGATGTACCGCGCCGTGACGCTCCACTTCGTCCGCCGGGGCGTCGACCTTCGGGACGGCCCGGCGGTGCGCCGGGCCCTGGACGAGATCGAGATCGACCTGGAAGAGGAAGGACGCATTTCGCTGAACGGCGAGGACGTGACGCGCGAGATCCGCTCCGGCAAGGTGACCTCCAGGGTCTCCCAGGCCTCGGCGCTGCCGGCGGTGCGCCGCAAGATGGTCGCCCTCCAGCGGGCGATCGCCAAGCGCGCCCGCGGGGTCGTCGCCGAGGGGCGGGACACGACGACGGTCGTGTTCCCCGAGGCGTCCGCGAAGTTCTACCTCGACGCCTCCCTCTCCGAGCGGGCGCGCCGCCGGACGAGCGACTTCCTCGCCGAGGGAGAGGCGGTCGCGCTCGACGAGGTCGAGGAGGAGATGGCGGTGCGGGACCGCTCCGACTCGTCCCGGAAGACTTCCCCCCTGCGGAGGGCGGAGGACGCGATCGCGATCGACACGACGGAGACGCCGGCCTGGGCGGTCGTCCAGCGGGTGCTCGACGAGGTGGAGCGCCGCCGGCGGACGGCGACCGCGGCGCCAAGACCGGTGAAACGGGGATCCTCCTCGCAGGGACGGTCCCGGAAAGGACGCTGAGGGCGAACATGCGCGGTCGGGAGCTGGTCCGGAAGTTCGATCTCCCCGAGGAGGAGCTGGCGCGGCGGGCGGGCGCCGCCCTCACCCTCCCGGTCGAGAGCCTCACGAAGACCCTCGAGGACACGGTGAAGGACGTCGCCACGGGGGCGATCGTCTCGGCCCGCGTGATCGAGGTGACCCCGGAGGGGGCGGTCGTCGACTTCGGCGGGAAGGCCGAGGGGACCGTGCCGGCCGAGGAGTTCCGGGACGGCCCGGCGCCCGCGGTGGGGGAGACCTTCGAGATCCTCTACGAGGGGATGAACGACGAGACGAACACCGCGATGGTCAGCAAGCGGCGGGCGGACCGCCTGCGCGCCTGGGAGCGGGTCGTCAAGACCTACCACGAGGGGGACACGATCAAGGGGACCGTGCAGCGGAAGATCAAGGGAGGCCTCCTCGTCGACGTCGACCACGTCCCGGTCTTCCTCCCCGCCTCGCAGGTGAACACGCGCCGGATCCAGGACGTCGGGGAGTTCATCGGGCGGGAGGTCGAGGCCGAGATCATCAAGATCGACCCCGAGCGGATGAACATCGTCGTCTCCCGCCGCCGGCTCCTCGAGCGCCAGCGCGCGGAGGCGAAGGAGAAGCTCCTGACGGAGGTCGCCGAGGGGCAGATGCGCCGCGGGATCGTCAAGAACATCGCGGAGTTCGGCGCCTTCGTCGACCTCGGCGGGATCGACGGCCTGCTCCACGTCACGGACATGTCCTGGGGCCGGATCGGCCACCCCTCCGAGATCGTGAAGGAGGGGGAGGAGATCGAGGTCCGCGTGCTGCGGATCGACAAGGAGCGCGAGCGGATCGCGCTCGGCCTGAAGCAGAAGTCCCGCTCCCCGTGGGAGGACATCGAGACGAAGTACCCCGCCGGCTCCCGGCACAAGGGCTCGGTCGTCAACCTGATGTCCTACGGCGCGTTCGTGAAGCTCGAGGACGGCGTCGAGGGGCTCGTCCACGTCTCGGAGATGTCCTGGACGCGCCGCGTCAACCACCCGAGCGAGATCGTCAAGGCGGGCGACCCCGTCGAGGTCGTCGTCCTCGACATCAACAAGGACAAGCAGGAGATCTCGCTCGGCATGAAGCAGGCCGAGCAGAACCCCTGGATCGGCGTCGAGGGGCGCTATGGGCCGGGGACGGTCCTCGAGGGGAAGGTCCGCAACCTCACGAACTACGGGGCGTTCGTCGAGATCGAGGAGGGGATCGACGGCCTCCTCCACATCTCCGACATGTCCTGGACGAAGAAGGTCACCCACCCCTCCGAGGTGCTGAAGAAGGGGGACACGGTGAAGTGCGTCGTGCTCGCCCTCGACGCGGACAAGAAGCGGATCTCGCTCGGGATGAAGCAGCTCCTCCCCGACCCCTGGCAGGACCAGATCCCCGCGAACTACCACGTCGGGGACCTCGTCACCGGGACGGTGACGAAGATCACCTCCTTCGGCGCGTTCGTCCGGCTCGAGGAGGACCTCGAGGGGCTCCTCCACATCTCCGAGCTCTCCGACCGCAAGATCGCCACCCCCGAGGAGGTCGTGAAGGTCGGCTACAAGGTCGAGGTCCGGGTGATCCGCCTCGACCGGGACGAGCGCAAGATCGGGCTCTCCTTCGTCCACGCGGACTTCGCGGAGAACGAGGAGATCGACCGGCGCGAGCGGGAGAAGGCGGAGCGCAAGAAGGCGCGCGCCGCCCAGAAGGCGGCCGCCGAGGCCGCGAAGCAGACCCCCGGGAAGGACGAGTCCGCGGAGGCCCCCGCCGCGGCCGAGGGGGCCCCGGTCGAGCCCGCCCCTGCGGACCCCGACGAGCCGAACGTCCCGGGCGCTACCCCGGCCTAGGCCCTCCCGCGTGCGGCGCGGGTCGGCCCTCCTCCTCCTCGGAGCGCTCGCCTGCCGGAGCGACCGGGCGGGAGCCCGCCCCCCTTCGCCGCCTCCCGCTCCCTCCTCCGAGGAAGCGGTCCGCGAGGCGCTCGTCCGGCGGGCGATCGACGAGGCCGCCCGCTTCCTGCGGGAAGGGGACCTCGAGGCGGCCCGCGACCGCGTGGAGCGTCTCCAGGAGGGAGAAGCGCCCGCCGAGCTAGCCCCGACCATCCGGGGGCTCGCCGCCCTCCTCGAAGGGGAGGAGTGGAGGGCGCGCCTGGAGTCGGGCGCGCGCCTCGAGCCGGCGAGCGAGGTCGTCGAGGCGGGCGAGCCGATGAGGCTGGCGCTCCGCGTGCGGAACGACGGACCCGTCCCCATCGCCATCCCCGGCGGCGAGGGAGGGCGGGGTGGGGCGGGGATCTTCGACATCTCCTCCGTCGAGCGGCGGGTCGACGGGACCGACCTCCGGGAGCGGGAAACCCGGCCCTTCACGATCGGCCCCCTCGACGTCGCCGCCGGCGGAGAGGCGAGCGTCCTCCAGGAGATCCCGACCCCGCCCGGGGCGGCCTACGCGCTGCGGGAGGTCGAGATCTCCGCGGAGCTGCGTCCAGCGGCCTTCGTGGCGGGAGGGGGGGCCCTGCCGCTCCAGCGCGTGCGGTTCCGGCCCTGCCGGATCCGGGTCTGCCCGCCGGGGTACCGAGGGGTCGCGGAGCGGCCCCTCGAGTCCCTGCGCCTCGCCCTCTCCTCCCCCTCGCCCCGGTTCGACCGTCACGTCCTCCTCGCCGCGGCCTTCGTGACCGACGCGCAGAGGGAGGAGGCGGTCGCCGCCTGCGCGGTCGCGCTCTCCGGGGCCGATCCGAGGCGGCAGCGCGGCGCCGCGGCGGCGCTGCGGATCCTGCTGCGCCGGGACGACCTCCCCCCCGATCCCGAGATCTGGCGCGCGCGCCTCGAGTCCGTGGCGAGCGCTCCCGCCCCGCGGTGAAGGACCGAGCCGACCCCTTCGAGATCCTCCGGCGGGGGACGGTCGACCTCGTCACGGGTGAGGAACTGCGCCGCCGGCTCGCCTCCGGCCGGCGCCTGCGCGTCAAGCTCGGCTGGGACCCGACGGGCCCCGAGGTCCACCTCGGCCACGGCGTCGTCCTCCGGAAGCTCCGCGCGTTCCAGGACCTCGGTCACCAGGCGGTCCTGATCATCGGGGACGGGACGGCGATGGTGGGGGACCCGACGGGCCGGCAGAAGCAGCGCCCCGCCCTCACGACGGAGGAGATCGACCGCAACCTCGAGCGCTACCGCGAGCAGGCGGGGAAGGTCGTCGATCTCGGCAAGGCGGAGGTCGTCCGCAACGGCGACTGGTTCCGCGCGATGACCTTTGCGGACACGATCCGGCTCGCCGCGCGCGGGACGGTCGCCCGGATGATCGAGCGCGACTACTTCGCGCAGCGGATGAAGAAGGGAGACGCCGTGGGGATCCACGAGCTCCTCTATCCCCTGATGCAGGGCTACGACTCCGTCAAGGTCCGCGCGGACGTCGAGCTCGGGGCGACCGAGCAACTCTTCAATCTCCTGGTCGGCCGCGACCTCCAGGCCGAGGAGGGACAGGAGCCGCAGGTCTGCCTGACGACGCCCATCCTCGAGGGGACCGACGGGCGCAAGATGTCGAAGACCTACGGGAACTTCATCGGGGTCCTCGAGCCCCCTCGCGAGGTGTTCGGCAAGGTGATGTCGATCCCCGACCGTCTCCTCCCCTCGTGGTTCTCCCTCCTCACGGACCTCCCCGACGAGGAGGTGAAGGTGCTCCTCGCCCCCGGCGAGAACCCGCGGAAGGCGAAGGCGCGGCTCGCCCGCGAGATCGTGGCGGGGTTCCACGGCGCGGAGGTCGCGAGGGGGGCGGAGGAGGAGTTCGACCGGGTCTTCCGGGAGGGAGGGGTCCCCTCCGAGATCCCCGAGGTCTCCCTCCCGCAGGCGCGGATCGGGATCGTCGACCTGCTCGTCCGGACGAAGTGCGCCCCCTCGACCTCGGAGGCGCGCCGCCTCGTCGCGGGGAGGGGGGTCCGGGTCGACGGGGCCGTCGTCGACTCGATCGAGGGGGAGCTGACCCTCCCCGAGGGAGGGGTCCTGCTCAACGTCGGCAAGCGCCGCTTCCTCCGGGTCCGCCACGCCCCCAAGGCTTGACCCCGGAACCAGGCCGACCGAAGAATCCCCCCGTCATGCGCCGGCTCGGAGGCTCCGGGGCGCTCCTCCTCCTCGCGCTCTATCTCCTCGCCCTCCTCGGCGCCCCTTCGACCCACGGACTCCTCGGCGCCGAGCCGCGCCACGCGGACGCGATCCCGCACGATCCGCGGCTCGCCCCTGCCGGCTCCTCGGGCGCCCCCGACGTCCACCTCGAAGGGACCTGCCCGGTCTGTCGCTGGTACCGCGCGAACGCGGGCCCCGTGCTCGTCGCGCCCCTCCTCCTCGCCGGTCCCGCCCTCGACTCGCCCGCCGCTCCGCCCCTCTCCGAGCCGCCCACCGCCGGATGCGGCGTCCGGCTCGCCGACGCGCGCGCTCCTCCCGCGGCCTAGCCCGCTCCGCGTCGTCCCCTTCCCTGCCCGCCCTCCGTCCATGGGCGGCACGGCCTTCCCTCTCAAGGAGCGCGCACGCATGGACCGTTTCCGCCTTCAGAGCCTCGCCGCAGGCCTCCTCCTCGCCCCGCTCTCGCGGGCGCAGGGGCAGGAGCCCACGGTCGAGGAGCGCCTTCGCGCCGCGGAGGAGCGCATCCGCCGCCTCGAGCGGGAGCTCGGGGCGCAGCGGACACCCGAGACCGCCCCCCGGTCGGGCCTCGACGAAGCCCTCGACCGCCTTCTCGCAAAGCCCTCCGAGGCCCCGGGGGCGGGCCCCGCCGCCCCGCAGGCCTCCTCCCTCCTCAACCCGAGGATCTCCGTCGACCTCCTCTTCGACGCCGCCGCCTTCTCCAGGGAGGATCCCGGGCTCTTCGGCGGCCACGACCCGGTCCCCCGAGGGTTCAAGATCACGAACCTCGAGTTCGTCTTCGAGAACGCGGTCGACCCCTACTTCGACCTCACCGTGATCCCGGTGATGTCGGTCGAGGAGGGGGAGACTGGGCTAGAGCTCGAGGAAGCCTACGGGAAGACCCGGGCGCTGCCGGGGAACCTGCGCCTCCTCGCGGGCGAGTGGTTCACCCACTTCGGGCGGCACAACTCCATGCATGCCCACGCGTGGGAGTTCTCGACCATCCCCCTCTTCCTGCCGCGCTTCTTCGGCCCGGACGGTTTCCGCAATCCCGGGCTAGAACTCTCCTGGATCGCGCCGACCTCCTTCTTCCTCGAGGGACTCGCGAGCCTGCAGCAGGCCGACGGGGAGAACGGGAGGAGCTTCTCCTTCGAGCCCACGGACGACCCGACCGACCCCACGCAGACCCTCGGGGGGCACTCCCTCCTGGACGAGGACGTCGAGGGGGTGCGAGACCTGGCCACGACGCTGCGCCTCTCCGCCTCGACCGACCTCTCCGAGACGACGACCCTCCTCGGCGGGGTCTCGGCGATGTTCGGGGACAACGCGACGGGTCCGCACGAGAGGACGGCGATCTACGGCGCCGACCTCTACCTGCGCTGGAAGCCGATCGAGGCGAGGCGGGGATTCCCCTTCGTCTCCTGGCAGACGGAGGCCGCCTGGCGCGACCTCGAGGCGGCGGCCGACCCGTCGACCGGGGCCCCCGACGAGACCCTGGACGACTTCGGAGGCTACTCGCAGGTCGTCTGGGGCTTCTTCGACCGATGGACCGCGGGGGGGCGGGTCGACTACGCGAACGGGGACGGAGGGCTTGCGCGGTCGGACGATCCCCTTAGGGACCGACGCGCTCGCGGCGCTCTCGCCCTCACCTGGTACCCGACGGAGTTCTCGAAACTGCGGTTCGAGTACGGGCTCGACCGGGCCGCCCACCTCGACGACCGCCTCGTCTCCTCCTTCGTCCTCCAGCTCGAGTTCCTGATCGGCACCCATGCGGCGCACAAGTTCTAAGGGATCCCGATGAAAACCCTCATCTCGACTCTCCTGGTCTCCTTCCTCCCCGCCACGAGCGCGGCCTCGCCGGTCCGCGTCGTCGCGACCCTGCCGAGTCTCAAGGCGATCTGCGAGGAGGTCGGCGGGGACCGCGTCACGGTCGAGGCGCTCTGTGCGCCCCGGCAGGACCCTCACTTCCTCGACCCCAAGCCCTCCTTCATCGCGACCCTGCGCGACGCGGACCTCCTCCTCGTGAACGGCCTCGACTACGAGGTCGGATGGCTCGGGCCGATCACGGAGGGGGCCCGGAACCCCCGGATCGTCCGAGGGGGGAGCGGCTTCGTCGACTGCTCCGCCGGGATCTCGGTCCTCGAGGTCCCGGCCGCGGGAGCGAGCCGCGCCGAGGGGGACGTCCACCCGTTCGGGAATCCGCACTACCTCACGGACCCACTGAACGCGCTTCCGGTGGCGGACACGATCGCCTCCGCCCTTGCCCGCGCCGCGCCGGCCGAGGCCCGGTACTTCGAGGAGCGCCGCAAGGCGTTCCGGCGACGGCTGGAAGAGGCGTTCTTCGGACCGGCCCTCCTCGCGGAAGTGGGGGGGGACCGCCTCGTCCGTCTCGCCGAGTCGGGCCGGCTGGAGGAGGCCCTCGCCCTTCCGGGCGCGACGGGGAAGCCCCTCCGCGAGTCCCTCGGCGGCTGGCTGGCGAGGATGGCGCCCCACGCCGGGAAGTCGGTCGTCACCTACCACCGCGACTGGTCCTACTTCGCCCGGCGGTTCGGGCTCACGGTCGCGGCGAACGTGGAGCCGAAGCCCGGGATCGAGCCCTCCGCGAAGCACCGCGAGGAGGTCCGCGAGCTCCTCGAGAGGGGGAAGATCCCCTTCCTCGTCACGCGCCCCTTCGTCGAGCGCCGCTCGACCGACTACCTGAAGGAGAAGACGGGGGTCTCCGTCCTCGTCCTCCCCCTCGAGGTCGGCGGGTTCGGAGGGGAGCGCGACGTCGTCACCTTCCACGGGAAGGTGGTCGAGGAGGTCGCGGGAGCTCTGGCCGCCCCCGGATGAACCGTCTCGAGATCCTCGCCCTCCCCTTCCTCGCCTGCCTCGTCCTCACGGGGATCCACGTCTACCTCGGGATCCACGTGCTCGCGCGGAAGGTCATCTTCGTCGACATCGCGCTCGCGCAGATCGCGGCCCTCGGCGGGTCGGTCGCGTTCCTGCGTGGAGACGACCCCACCGGACTACCCGCCTACCTCTGGTCGCTCCTGTTCGCGGTGGGGGGGGCGGCCGTCTTCGCCCTCACGCGGACCCGGACCGAGCGCGTGCCGCAGGAGGCGGTGATCGGCCTCACCTACGCGGTCGCGAGCGCCGCCGCGATCCTCCTCGCCGCGCGCTCGCCCCACGGTGCGGAGCACCTGAAGAACCTCCTCGCCGGGAGCATCGTCTGGGTGACCCCGGCGCAGGTCGGCAAGACCGCGGCCCTCTACGCCGCGATCGGGGCCCTCCACTTCGCGCTTCGCCGCCGCTTCCTCCTGATCTCCCTCGATCCGGAGGAGGCCTATCGCCGCGGCCTCCGCGTCCGCGTCTGGGACTTCGTCTTCTATCTCACCTTCGCGGTCGTCATCACGAGCAGCGTCCAGATCGCGGGGGTGCTCCTCGTCTTCTGCTACCTGATCGCCCCGGCGGTCTTCGCGGCCCTCCTCGCCGGGGGGATCGGGGCGCGCCTGGCGGTCGGGTGGACCGTCGGCGCCCTCGTGAGCGGAGCCGGACTCCTCGTCTCCTACGACCGTCCGAGCGGACCGACGATCATGGTCTGCTTCGCGGCGGCGCTCCTCCTCGCGGCCGCCGCACGAGCGGCTCGGAGAGGGGCGTCCCGTCTCTCCCGCTCCGGCGGGGCGATCGGGTGCACCGCCGCGGCCGTGGGTCTCCTCCTCCTCGTCCTTCCCGGGGGGGAGCGGGCCGAGGGGATCGACCACGGCCACCCCCACGGGGAGCCCGAGCACGGCCTCGGAACGAGCGTGGCGGAACTCCTCCACCAGCTTGGCGACGAGCACGCGAACGTCCGCGCTCACGCGGCCGAGGAGTTGGCGAAGCGGGGCGCGCGCGAGGCGGTCCCCGCCCTCGCGAAGGCCCTCGCGGATCCTGAGCCGGGGGTCGTCGAGAAGGCGGCCGAGGCGCTCGGGGCGCTCGGCGACGATTCGGCCGTCCCCTCGCTGCGCGCCGCCCTCGACCGGGGGATCGACGACGAGTGGGTGAGGCTCCGGATCGCGGCGGCGCTCCTCGATCTCGGATCCACCGCCGGGATCCCTCCCCTCCTCGACCTCGCCGAGAGGGGAGAGGCGAGACTGGTTCGCCTCGAGGCGGCGAACCGCTGCCTGCGCGCGCGCGAGGAGAAGGCGGCCCGCCTCTCCGACCCGGACGGCCCGGCGGCCAAACAGGCGCTCGCGGCGCTGCGGGAGTGGTGGGAGAAGGAGCGCGAAGGGCTCCGCTACGACCCGGAGCGGAAGGTCTTCGGTCCCTGACCCTCCAGCCCGAACCGGAGGTCCGGCAGGGTGGACCGGGGCGGTCGCCCGCCCCTCGAGACACCCCGAGAACGGCCGCGACGCGCGGCATCCGAGTCCGCCGGAGCCTCCCGCGCGTGCCGGCCGTTTCTACGCCCCCTGGAACCCTGGGTGGCCGGCGGGCGGAGCCCACCTCCCGGCCGGCGGGCGCGGCGCGCGGCAACCTCCGGAGCGCGGGCGCGGAAGGGGGTGCGGGCGCGCCGCTCGCCGGGAGGTTCGAGGAGGAGAGGCTGGCCCCCCCCCGCAAGGACGCCATGGGGACCCACCGGCTCGGTGCGACCTGAGCCCGGGTGGGACGCCCCGTCCGAGGATCGACTCGTCGCGGGGCTGGAGACAGAGGGGATAGATTGAGACGGAGGCCCGCCGTCCGCGAAGACGACCGCAGGATGTCCCCTCCGACCCGCTCTCATCCCCGACGGCGACCCTCGTCTCGAATCGGCGCCGCGGGCCGTCTTCGCGCTTCACGGCCCGGCCAAGTAAGGTCGGAGCGCTGCAGGACATGGAGCGTGGTCGATGAGCGTCGTCGCCCGGATAACCTCCAGAGAGAGGCATGCGATGTCACGACCGATCTACAAGCTGTTTCTCGCGGAGGAGTCGGCCGCGGCCCATCCGCACTCGCCGGAGGAGCGCCCCACGCTCCCGAGCGAGGCGAAGCGGGCGCTCGAGGCCGTCGATCGAAGACCCGTCGCTCTCCGCATGGCGGCGTCCAACAGGTTCACCGTGGCGCTGGCGGCGGGCCTCGCCGGGGGAGGGTGCGGCTGGCCGACGCGGTTCGCCACGCTCCCGGACCATCCGGGCCAAGTCGAACCCCTTCCTGCGTTCGCGGATGTGCGCGCGGTCGACGGGTACCCCAGCGAAGCGTTCCAGGCCTCGTTCGACGACGCCGTCGCGCAGTTCGCGCGCCTCCCCGTGCCGGCCGACGGACGCCGCGATTTCGACATGCTGGTGCTCAGCTCGGGAGGCGTGAACGGCGCGTTCGGCGCGGGCATCCTCACGGCCTGGACGGCCCGGGGCGACCGTCCGGACTTCCGGTGCGTGACCGGGGTCAGCGTGGGAGCCCTGATGGCGCCGTTCGCCTTCGCGGGCCCCGCGTTCGACGACCGGCTCGAGGAGCTGTTCCGGCGCATCCAGCCCGGCGACCTGCACCGCGAGAAGGGGTTGATGCCCTCCGTGCTGTGGGACGAGTCGCTCGCGGACAATTCCCCGCTCCGCGCCTCGATCGCGCGGGCCGTCGACGAGTCGCTGTTGCAGGCCGTCGCCGCGCGACACGCCGAGGGCCGGCGGTGCTGGGTCGGCTCGACCAATCTCGACGTCGGGCACTTCTGCGTCTGGGATCTCGGCGCGATCGCGTCGCGCGGCGGCCCGGAAGCTCTGGAGCTATTCCGGGACGTGCTGGCCGCATCGGCCGCGATACCGGTGGTGTACCCGCCCGTGCGGTTCACCCACGGTCGGAGGGACGAGCTCCACGTCGACGGGGCGGTGGTCCGACCCCTCTTCATTCCGCAGAACGTGTTCGACGGATACCTGTCGGCGGACCGTGCGGGGATGAGCTGGGACGACGTCGACGCGACGCTCTACGTGATCCACAACGGTTCCCTCCGAGCGCGCCCCGTGGAAGTGCAGCGCGACACGCTCGCGATCGCCCTGCGGACGGTCACGATGATGAGCTACACGATGGTGTCGGAGCATGTCCTGCACCTGTACATGTTGACGCGCGCCTGGGGCGCGGAGTTCCGGTTCCAGACGATGCCGGACGGGCTCGAGCTCTCCGTCGACGCGTTCAACCCGGACGACACGGAGCGGCTGTTCCTGCTCGGGAAGGGCCTGATGGATCGCCGGGAGCCGTGGAGCACGACCCCGCCCGGCTACGTGCTGCGCGCGGATCTCGATCGCGTCGCTCCGCGCGAGGCGGAAGCCAAATTGGATACTGATGTGTCGGGCCACCTGAGGCGCATCGAGGAGAGGCTGGAGGCCCTTCGGACCGACGTGAAGGCGCTGCGCGACCGATGAACGCACGGCGGACCCCGAGGATCGACGGCACCCGCCACGGGAAGGGGTGAGCGCGATCGGCGAGCCGCCTCCTTTCCCGGCCGAGGCCGCCGCGGCTCGGCCAACCCTCTCGCGCGGCGCGGGGTGGGTCGCGGCCGCCGTCGTCGCGCTGCACCTCGTCGCGGTCGCGACGGCGTACGGGGTCTTCCGCGACGAGTTCTACTACCTCGCGTGCGCCCGCAGGCTCGCCTGGGGCTACGTCGATCACCCGCCGGTCTCGATCGCGATCCTCGCCCTCGACCGCGCGCTCTTCGGGGAGGGCCTCCTGGCGCTGCGGTGGATCCCCGCCCTCGCGGGCGGGGCGCTCGTCGTGCTCGGGGCGGCTCTCGCGCGCGAGCTCGGCGGCGGACGCCGCGCGCAGGCGCTGTCCGCCCTGGCGGTCGCGGCCGCACCCGTGAATCGGGGGATCTGCGCGGTCTATTCGATGAACGCATTCGAGCCGCTCGTCTGGACGGGGCTCGCGTTTCTCCTCGCGCGGCTCGCGCGCGGTGCGGGGGAGCGCGCATGGCTCGCGATCGGCCTCCTCGCCGGCGTCGGAATGCTCACCAAGCACAGCGTCGCCTTCTTCGTGCTCGCGCTCCTCGCGGGGGCGCTCGCGACGCCTCTCCGCGCGCGCTTCGCCAGCCGCGGGTTCCTCGGCGCGCTCGCGCTCGCGGCCCTGGTGGTCGCGCCCCACCTCGCGTGGCAGGCCCGCCACGGCTGGCCGACGCTCGAGTTCCTGCGCAACGCCGCCGCGCTCAAGAACGCCCCGGTGACCCCGCTCGAGTTCCTCCAGGGGCAGTTCCTCAACGCGAACCCGCTCGGTGCGGGACTCGCCCTCGTCGGGCTCGCGGCCCTCCTCGCGGCGCCCTCGATGCGGCCGTACCGAGGACTCGGGATCGCGGCGCTCGTGACGACGGGAGGGATGATGGCTCTCCAGGCGAAGTCCTACTACCTGGCGCCCCTGTACTCGCTCCTGTTCGCCGGCGGGGCCGTGGCGGTCGAGCGCCGGCTCACGACGCGCGCGCGAAGTGCCGTCGCCCTCGCCTACGGAGGCACGCTCGCGGCGGCCGGCCTCGCGACCGTGCCGTTCGCGCTTCCGGTCCTCTCCCCCGAGCGCTTCCTCGCCTACGCGCGCGGCGTCGGCATCGAGCCGCCCCGCGACGAGCGCCACGAAGCGGGGGCGTTGCCCCAGCACTCCGCCGACTGCTTCGGCTGGCGCGAGCTGGCGCAGGCCGTCTCGCGGGTCTACGCAGCCCTGCCCGAGGAGGAGAGCGCGCGCTGCGTGGTTTACGTCCAGAACTACGGGGAGGCGGGCGCGCTCGAGTACTTCTCGCGCGAGTTCCCGCTCCCGCCCGTGTGCAGCGGACACAACAACTACTTCCTCTGGGGACTGCCGGACCGTCCGCTCGAGGTGGTCCTCATCGTGGGGGGAGAGCGGGAGGGCCACCTGGAGGAGTTCGGCGAGGTCGAAGAGGTGGGGCAGCACGACCATCCCCTGGCGATGCCGTACGAGCGCCGCCTCCGCCTCTTCGTCGCGCGCAGGCCGCGCCTCCCGCTCCGCGAGGCCTTCGCGAGGACGCGCAAGTACGTCTGAAGCGGATCTCGCTTCCATCGTGGAGGGCGACGCGCCGGCGCGGGCCAGGCATGGCGCGGATCGCGAGCGGGAGGCGGGGGGCGGCGCGGGGATCGTCCCTGACGACGACCCTGAGGACCTACCTCCCCGGCCGTTGGATCGCCGTCGCCTTTCGGATCCTGACTTCGAGCGGGGGCCCGCCGGGGGGAGGCCATCGGACCTCGACAGGACCCGCGCCGGGAACGAAGAAGCCCTTCCCGTCACCTCCGTCGGCGAGGCCGTGGGTGCCCGGGGGGAGACGGAAGGTCACGATTCCCTTTCCGTCCGTCTTGGCCCTGTTGGGCCAGCGCACGGCCCGGCCTCTGCCCAGCTCCCGGGTGAAGAGCATGTCGACGTATCGGTTCGCCAGGGGCTTGCCCGACTCCGCGTCGAGCACAAGGAGAGATCCCTCGACGAGCTTCACGTCGATCCGCACGCTCGCCTCGCCGGCGGGGGGCACCTCGACCGGAGCCGACGACGCGATCCACCCTCCCTCGATGGGCCGGACCCAGGGAATCCACTCCCCCGCGAACAGGGGACCCAAGCGCGCCGTCCCGTCTGCGCCGAGCTGGCCTCCCGTCTCTCCGAGGTGGCCGGCCAGCTCGACGACCAGTCCTGGCGCCGGCTGGCCGTCGACGGTCGCCGTCACGAGGAGGAAGCCCGGGAAGCGTTCGCGCAGGTCGAATTCGGCCTCCGTGTCCGGACCCTCGCGGACCTCGACGCGGCCGAGCTCGAGGGTCGCGCCTTCCGTTCCCCACCTCGAGTTGAAGCCCTCGGGAAGTAAGGCCTGCCCTAGGCGGGCGGAGACGCGGACGCGGCCGGCGGGGACCGGCCCCACGCGGAAGGAGCCGTCGGCGGCGACCTCGGCGACCGGCGGCTCGTGCTCGTGCCAGTAGAACGGCTCGTCCGGGTGGTCCTCGTCCGGGCGCGCGCTCACCTGGAAGCCGCCGAACCGCGCGCCCGGGGGACCGAGGACCCTTCCCCTCAGGGAGCCGAAGCCAGGGAGCAGGATCCGGATGGGATCCGGCGATCGCGACGCGTCGACGCCGACCACTCGCTCCTCCGTGACGAGGGGATTCACCTCGGCGACGATCCGATAGCGGCCGTCCGACACGTTCCGGAATTCGAACCGCCCCGAGGCGTCCGTCTGCGTCTCCGGTCCGCTCTCCGAACCGTGGTCTACGACTCGGACGCCCTCGGAGGGGGAGGCTTCCCAGGGGCAGAGCCGGACCTTCACGCTCCCCAACGGTGTCTTGCCGTCGGCCAGCACGACGACCCCCGCGACCGTCGTTCCCGCCTCGAGGCGCACGTTGACGATGCGGGTCTCGTCCGACTTCAGGCGATCGACGGGAACCTCCGCGACCGCCTGGCCGGGGGCCTCGACGACGACGGTGCAGTCCCCGGGGACGATGCCTGAATAGAGGCCCCCCTCGGGCTCGGGCTGGCCGCGACTCCGCAGTTCGAACTCCTGCGACGAGCCGGATCGGTCGGAGAACCGGTAGCGGAGCTTGAGCCGGTAGTCGTGAACGGGAGCGCCTGCGCCGTCCACTACCGTTAGAGAGAAGGCCGCGCTTCCCACCAACTGGGCGTCCACGGACTCGCCGGGGGACACGCCCTCGCGGACCCAGGGCTTGAAGCGCGGATCCCGGATCTCGATCGTGTACGTCCCCGGCTCGAGGTCGTCGAAGCTCCAGCTCTGGGAAGAGCCCTCGATCTCCGTCGCGACGATCGGGCCCCGGAGAGACCCGAGGAGCGTGATCGAGCGGACCTCGTGCGAGAAGATGTGGAAGAGTCCCGTGAAGGCGACGACGGTGATCCGACGGCTGTTGTCGGGACCCTCATAGACGATGTCGGCCCGCGCCTCCTTGCCGATCTCCACGTTCACCGTCGGGCCGTCGATCCAGTTCGCGATCCGAGAGAATGCCTTCAGTTCCGCGGGACCGGCGGGCAGGTCCTCGAGCCGGAACTCGCCCGTCACCGGATCCGCCGGGCCCCGCACCGTCGTGGTGTCACCGCCTTCCCCCGGCTGTCGGTACGCCGTGTCGGCGTAGACATGCCAGTCCCCGCCCGCCGGCTTCCCCTCCCGATTCACGACGCGGCCGGCGATCGAGCCCGTCCGGACAAGGGGAATCTCCCCTATGTCGACGACCTCGCCCGGCGGCAGATCTCCCCAGCGCCAGCTGGCCTCCGCATGGCCGGGGTGCTTCGCGTCCAGCGTGAACTGGTAGGCGCGCGGCGGATCGAACCGGAACGAGAACCTCCCCTCGGAGTCCGTCTCCGCGTCGAGGTCCTTCCAGTCTTTCGGGAGTCCGTAGCGCATGACGAGCTCGTCGTTTCCGGGCCAGCCGTGGAGTCGTACGCGGGCTCCCGCGGCGGGCCCAGCCCCCTCGGGGAGAAGGAATCGGCCGCGCAATTCCGCTAGCGCGGGGCGCGTGTCCCGTGAGGCCGACGGGGGAATCGCAGGTTCGCGTCGGACCTGGGAGGCGCTGGGGTCCGGAGGCGATCCGTTTCCGGTGTGGGGAGGCCGGAACGCGGGGGCGGGGTTCGGGCCCGTCGATGCCAGGCTTGCGAGCGAGGCGAGCCCCACGAAGGCGGAGGCGACGGCATTCCAGATCCTCATGGACTACCTCCTCATCGCCGGCCGCTCTGCTCCTCGCGCATGCGCGAGTTCCTCCTCGGGCGATCGAAGGGCGGGCCCGGCCTACATCGAACCGACCTGGACTCCGTGCAGGAAGCGGGAGCAAGCCTATGCGGCAGGCGAACCCTTGGATACAGGCGTGCAGCCGGATCGGGAGCTCGCGCCCCGCCCTGTGGACCTCGCCACCGGTCCCTCGAGACCCGCGAGGAGACGAGGGAACTCTGGCGCCTCCCCGCACGCGCGGGAAAGCCCTCTCACCCCTCCCGCGCGAAGCCGCGGTAGGGGATCTTGATCTCCGGGTTCTCCGGATCGTCCGTCGGGATCACGACGGAGCCCTTGAACACAGGGGCGGCGATCCCGGGGCCGGGCTCGAGGAGGACCTCGAACCTCCGCCCGACCTCGATCTCGCGGAGGCTTGCCTTGAGGTGGGCCGACTCGTCCCCCTCGACCCGAGGCTCGCCGAGGCGCAGCGTCTTCCCGGCGGGGGTGTAGCGGACCGCGACCCTGCGACCGGGCGAGGGGGTCGGGTCGTCGGCCGAGGACGGACGGACGATCCCCAGCTCGAAGCCGGCGGGGTGGAGGAGGAGGTCGCCGACGACCCGGGCGCGCAGCGGGATCTCGATCCGGTGCCCCTCCCGGTAGCCGGTGGGGAGGAGGAGGACGGTCGACAGGAACCCCTCCGGGAGCCCCGGCCCGAGCGTCACGCGGAGCCGGTAGGTCCGCAGCGTCGCCCCGCCCTTCCCGGGCCGCTCCTCGAGCCGCAGGTCCGCCGTCACGCCGGGAGGGAGCGAGTCGGGCGGGGAGATGTCGAAGGTCCGCCCGAGCGTCGGAACGAGGAGGATCTCCTTCACGACCCTCTCCCGGCGGCCGACGGCCTCGACGTCGATGCTCGGGGGGGTCACGTTGACGGGCACGTCGAACCGGACGTGGAACTCGAGCCGGAGGTAGGGCCGGCCGACCTCGCTCGTCTCGAGGAGGACGTTCCCGTGGATCTCCGGCACCCCGGAGGCCGCCCCGACCCTGGGATCGACGGCGAGCCTCACCTCGAGGGTCTCCCCGGGCGCGAGGCGCAGGACGTCCCCGGTGCGCTCCGTCGCCCCGCGCCGCTCGAGCCCGTCCTTCCCGATCGCGACGAGATCGGGCACGGCGCACCCGCAGGAGGCGCGGGCCGTCCGGATCACCAGCTCGGCGCCCCCGGTATTCCACCCCCGGTAGACGTGGGCGCCCTTGTCCTCGGTCGCGAGGGTCCCGAAGTCGTGGAAGGTCGCCTCGAACTCCAGGCGGGGCCCGTTCCCCCCCTTCGAGCACGAGGGGGCCCCGAGGAGGAGGAAGGAGGAGAGGATCGGGCCGGCAGGACGGGGGAGGCGCACGGGCGAGGGGCTCCGGGGTCGGGGATCGAGCGATTATTAGCGGGGCGCGGCGGAGGGGTCACCGGGCGCGTTGAAATGCCTCCCCGCCCCGCTAGAGTGCGCCGCCTCTCGCCCCCCCCTTGAGCCCCCGCGAGAAGCTGGTCGCGCGGACCTGCCTCCTCTTCGCCGTCCTCGTCGCCGTCGGCTCGGTCGGCGCGCTCCTCGCGCCGCCGGCGGGTGCCGAAAGCCTGGAGAAGGAGAAGCGGGAGGCGGACCGGCGTGCCGTCGACGACCTGCGGATCGCGGTTCCCCCCCTCCCGCGGGTCCGCCCTCCCGAGGAGCCCTGGTTCCGGACGCCGGCTCCGGCGAAGCGGTGATCATGGGCGCCCCCGCCCCCTCCTCTCCCAACGCCTGGGATCCCCTCCGGGCCCTCGCCCGGCTCGACCCGGAGGTCCACGAGGCCCTGACGGAGGAGTGGCGGCGCGAGGAGGAGGGACTCGAGCTCATCGCCTCGGAGAACCACGTCGGCCCCGCCGTCCTCGCGGCGACCGGCTCGCTCCTCACGAACAAGTACGCGGAGGGGTACCCGGGCGCCCGCTACTACGGGGGATGCGGGCCCGCCGACCGCGTCGAGACCCTCGCCCGGGATCGCGCCCGGGCCCTCTTCGGCGGAGAGCACGTCAACGTCCAGCCCCACTCGGGGACCCAGGCGAACATGGGGGCGCTGATGGCGATCGCCGAGCCGGGGGAGACGATCCTCTCCCTCGACCTCGCCCACGGCGGACACCTCTCGCACGGGCACCCGAAGAACTTCGCGGGGCGGACCTACAAGATCGTCCACTACGGCGTCTCCCGGGTGAGCGAGACGATCGACATGGCGGAGGTGCGGCGCCTCGCCCGGGAGGGGAAGCCCCGCGTGATCCTCGCGGGGGCGAGCGCCTATCCGCGGCGGCTCGATTTCGGAGCCTTCGCCGAGATCGCGACGGAAGTCGGCGCTCGACTCATGGTCGACATGGCCCACATCGCGGGGCTCGTGGCGGCCGGCGTGCACGAGAGCCCCGTCCCCGTCTCCGACGTCGTCACCTTCACGACGCACAAGACCCTGCGCGGCCCGCGGGGGGGCGCCGTCCTGTGCCGGGCCGACATCGGCAAGAAGCTCGACTCGGCGGTCTTTCCCGGCATCCAGGGGGGGCCCCTGATGCACGTGATCGCGGCGAAGGCGGTCGCGTTCCTCGAGGCGGCCGGGGAGCCCTTCCGCCGCTACCAGGCCGCCGTCGTGCGCAACGCCGCGGTCCTGGCGGCGGCGCTCGCGGAGCGCGGCCACCGGATCGTCTCGGGGGGGACCGACACCCACCTATTCCTCCTCGACCTGCGCCCCGCCGGGATGAGCGGCCGGGAGGCGGAGGACGCGCTCGGCGCGATCGGGATCACGGTCAACAAGAACCTGATCCCGTTCGACGAGCGCTCGCCGCGGGAGACGAGCGGCCTGCGGCTCGGCACCCCCGCGCTGACGACCCGGGGGATGGGGGAGGGGGAGATGGCCGAGATCGCCGGGCTCATCGACGGACGCCTCCGCGCCCGCGACGACGAGGCGGTCCGCCGGGACCTCGGCGAGAAGGTCCGGGACCTCTGCCGCCGGTTCCCGATCTACGCCGGCTATGGCGCCGCCCTCGGACGGGCGGGGAAGGACGCCTCCTAGTCCGCCGCCGGCCCCTTGCGGTATCCGAGGGAGCGGAGGATCCCGAAGACCTCCGTCCAGGTCGGGAAGGGGCGGTTCTTCATCCGGCGGTACTCGTCGATCGCCCGGATGAACTCGAGGGTCTCCTCGGACTGGACCTCCGCCTCGGCCTCGGTCGGCTCCGAGTCCTGATCGAGGAGGAGCGTCGACTCCGGGTTCGGAGTCTCGGCTTCCTTCTTCATCCGCTTGCGGGGACGTCCCATCGTCGTTTCCCTCGTGTTCGAAGGGCCGGCCTCGCCCCGGCGGATCGCTCCGCGGAGCCCTCCCCTTCCCGAGAGGGCCGGCGCCCCTATTCCCTCGCGCGACCGCACCGGTGGAGGAACTCGACTACCCTCCCCTCGTCCGGAGCGGGGATCCGCCCCGCCTCCGTCACGATCCCGGTCACCAGTCGCGCGGGCGTTACATCGAACGCCGGATTGAAAACCTTTACCCCCTCGGGCGCGACCCTCCTCCCGCCGAGGGAGAGGACCTCCTCCTCGCCCCGCTCCTCGACCGGGATCGCGGAGCCGGCGGCGATCCGCGGGTCGATCGTCTCGATCGGGGCGGCGACGTGGAAGGGGACGTCGTGCTCGCGCGCGAGGAGCGCGAGGGGATAGGTGCCGATCTTGTTCGCGACGTCGCCGTTGCGCGCGATCCGGTCGGCCCCTACGAGGACGACCCCGATCCTCCCGGAGCGGAGCAGGCTCCCGGCCGCGGAGTCGGGGAGGAGGGTCACCTCCACGCCCGCGGCCCGCAGCTCGAGGGCGGTGAGGCGGGAGCCCTGGAGGAGGGGGCGCGTCTCCCCGACGAAGACCCGCAGGCGCATCCCTCGCTCGTGGGCATGCAGGACGATCCCGAGGGCCGTCCCGATCCCGGTCGTCGCGAGCGCGCCTGTGTTGCAGTGGGTGAGGACACCCTGTCCGTCCCTCAGGAGCGAGGACCCCTCCTCCGCGATCCGCCGGCAGGCCTCCCGGTCCTCCTCGAGGATCGCCCGGGCCTCCGCGAGGGCGGCGCGCCGGAGCGCGTCGGGAGCGGCTCCGGCCGCCGACTCGCGCTCCACCCGGGCGAGCGTGCGGTCGAGGCCCCGGACCAGGGAGACCGCCGTCGGCCGGGTGGCGCGAAGGAACGAGGCCGTGCGGCGCCCGAGGGCGAGGAGCGCGGCGGCGTCGGGGACGTCCTCTTCCTGGAGACCGAGAACCAGCCCAAAGGCGCCGGCCACGCCGATCGCGGGCGCGCCCCGGATCGCGAGGCGGCGGATCGCGTCCGCCATCCCCGAGGCGGTCCGGATCTCGAGGAGGGCGATCTCGCCCGGGAGAAGCGTCTGGTCGAGGAGCCGCACCCGGCCCGGGACTTCCCCCTCCCAGGCGAGCGTCGGGGGGAGCAAGGGAGATTCAGCGCCCGCGGCCGCGCTTCTCCCGGATGGCCCGATCCTTCTCGAGGACGGCGGAGGCCATCCTCGAGCGCTCCTCCGTCAGGCGCCGGGCGAGGTCCTCGTCCGCGAGGGCGAGCATCCGCGCGGCGAGCAACCCCGCGTTCTTCGGCCCTCCGCCGCCGACGCCGACCGTCGCGACGGGGACTCCGCCCGGCATCTGGACGGTCGAGAGGAGGGCGTCGAGACCGCCGAGGGGGGGCCCCTCGACGGGGATCCCGATCACGGGAAGGACCGTGCGCGCGGCGACCGTCCCTGCGAGGTGGGCGGCGCCCCCCGCCGCGCAGAGGAAGACGCGCGTTCCTCGGGAAGGTGCCTGCGCGACGAATTCCTCGAGGGCCTCGGGAGAGCGGTGGGCCGAGAGGAGGCGGACCTCGTAGGCGATCCCGAGCGATTCCAGGGCCTCGAAGCATCCCTGGAGCTTCGGCAGATCGGAGTCCGAGCCGAGCAGGACGGCGACGGTGGGAGAGGGGGATCCGCTCACGCGCAGGATCCGGTCAGGCGCTCGCAGATCTCGGCGTAGAGGGAGGCGGTCCGCGCGACCACCTCCGGCGGCAGCGGCGGGGGAGGCGAGCGCCGGTCCCAGCCCGTCTTCAGGAGGTAGTCGCGCACGACCTGCTTGTCGAAGGAGGGCTGCGGCTTCCCGGGGGTGTACCCCGCCGCCGGCCAGAACCTCGAGGAATCGGGCGTCAGGCACTCGTCGACGAGGAGAAGCTCCCCGCCGGCGACGCCGAACTCGAACTTCGTGTCGGCCAGCAGGATCCCCCGCTCCCGCGCGTGGACCGACGCGCTCCGGTAGACGGCGAGCGCGGCCTCCCTCGCGCGGCGCGCGAGGGGCGAGCCGATCGCCCGCTCGACCTCCTCGAAGGTGACCGGGACGTCCTTCGTCGACTTCGTCGTCGGCGTCAGGATGGGGGCGGGGAGCGCGCTCGCCTCGCCGAGCCCGGGAGGGAGGCGCACGCCGCAGACCTCCCCCGTCTCCCGGTAGGAGGCGAGTCCCGAGCCGGTGAGGTAGCCCCGGACGACGAACTCGAACGGGAGGACCTCCGCCTTGCGGACGACCATCGTGCGCCCGCGCAGGCGCTCGCGGGCCGCGGGGGGGAGGCCGGGGACCGAATCGACGTCGGTCCCGAGGAGGTGGTTCGGGACCACGTCGGCCGTGCGCGCGAACCAGAAGGCCGAGAGGCGCGTCAGGATCTTCCCCTTGCCCGGGATCCCCTCGCGCAGGACGTGGTCGAACGCGGAGAGCCGGTCCGTCGCGACGAGGAGGAGCGTCCCGTCGGCCTCGTAGAGGTCCCGGACCTTCCCCGCCCTCGCCCGAGGCAATCCCTCGACGCCGCCGCCGAGGTAGATCTCGCTCATGCGGCGGGACAGTAGCGGCGGGGAGGAGACGGGGCAACGCGCGGCGCGCTGGTCCCCGCGCTTGATCGAGGACGCGCGCCCGCCGTAAATGAGCGCGATGGATCGGTCCTGGGCGCTCCCTTCCCCGCTCCCCCTCTGGCTCCTGGCGGCCGCCTGCGCTTCCCCCGCCTCTCCCCGCGCGCCGGCGGCGGGGGAGGAGGGGACGCGCGCGCGCGCCGAGCGCCTCGAGGTGGAGCAGGACGCCCTCTTCTCCTCGGGGCTCGCCCCGGTCGAGGTGGTCGAGCGCTACCCGGTGCCGCAGCGCGGGGACGCCGCGGGCGCCTACCTCCGCGGCCGCGCGCTCGCGCGGGCGGGCCGGCTCGAGGAGGCGGCGTTCGAGTTCGAGGCCTCGATCGCGGCCGACCCGCGGTTCCCGCATCCCCACCTCGGGCTCGGCTCGATCGACCTCGAGCAGGGCCGGCTGCCGGCCGCGATCGCCCGGCTGCGGACGGCGCTCTGCCTCGATCCGGGCTTCCTCGAGGCGAGGTACCTCCTCGTGCGGGCCCTCGAGTCCGCGGGGGATCGGGATGGGGCGCGGCGGGAGGCGGAGGATCTCCTCCGGAGGGACGGGGAGGGCGCCCGCGCCGCGCTCTGGCTCGCCGGGCGCGCGCTCGACGAGGGGAGGCCGGAGGAGGCGGTCGCCCTCCTCCGGGGCGCCCTCGAGCGCGATCCCTCGAACGTCCGCGCCCGGATCCGGCTCGCGCAGGCGATCCTCGCCGCGGGGCGTCCGGAGGAGGCCGCCGCCGAAGTCGAGGCGCTCCTTCGGACCGGCCGACTCGACGCCGCCGTCCTCTACGAGCTGGCGGGCCTCTACCGGAGGGCGGGCCGCCTCGAGCGCGCCCTCGCGCTCCTCGAGCGCACGGCCGCCGAGGCGAGCCCGGAGTTCCTCGCGCGGGTCCCGCGCGCGGAGATCGACCTCGCCCTCGAGGAGATCCGGGAGGAGCTGCGCAGCGGCCGCCGGACCGCCTCCGCGGACGACGTCCTCGCGGTGCTCCGCGGCGATCCTTCCCCCGAGCGGCGCGCGGAGGCGCTCTCGGCGCTGTGCGGCGCCGAGGTGCCGGGCCTCGCGCGGGTCCTCCAGGAGGCGCTGCGGGACGCGGATCCTTCGGTGCGGGCCCTCGCGGCCCGGGAGGCCGGGGCGCGCTCCCGGGCGCTAGCGGCCCGGGTCCTCCCCGCGCTCCTGCGGTCCGACCCCGATCTGCGCGTCCGCGCCGCCACCTGCGAGGGGCTCGGCCGGTGGCGCGTCGAGGAGGCGCTTCCCGATCTCGTCGCGGCGATGGAGGCGGGGGAATCCCCCCTCGCCGAGGCGGCCTGCCGGGCGGTCGAGTCGATCGCCGAGCGCGCCTTCTTCCTCGGGGATCCCTCTTCACCCGATCCCGCCCCGCGGCGGGAGGCGGCGCGGCGGGCCCGGGCGTGGCTCGAGGCGCGGGGCGCTCCGCGGCCCCCCGCGCGGGAGGGAGGAGCGCGGTGATCCTCGTCACGGGCGGGGCGGGCTACATCGGGAGCCACACGGTGCGGCGCCTCCGCGCCCAGGGGTTCGAGACCGTCGTCCTCGACGACCTCTCCGAGGGCCACGCGGCGGCGGTGAGGGGACCGTTCGTGCGCGGCGACCTCGGGGACCGGGAGGGTCTGCGGCGCCTCTTCCTCGAGAGGAAGCCGCGGGCCGTGATCCACTTCGCCGCCTCCTGCCTCGTCGGCGAATCGGTCAGCGATCCGGCCAAGTACTGGCGCAACAACCTCGGGAACACCCTCGTCCTCCTCGACGCGATGCGGGAGGGAGGGTGCGACCGGCTCGTCTTCTCCTCGACCTGCTCCCTCTACGGAGACCCAATCCGCACGCCGATCGACGAGACCCATCCGGTGGCGCCGATCAACCCCTACGCCTCGACGAAGGCGGCGGCGGAGCGGGCGATGGGGGAGTACTCCCGCGCCTACGGCCTGCGCTGGATCGCGCTCCGCTACTTCAACGCGGCAGGGGCCTCCCCGGAGGGGGACCTCGGGGAGGACCACGCGCCCGAGTCCCACCTGATCCCGCGCGTCCTCCAGGCGGCCCTCGGGAAGGAGCCCCTCGTCGAGATCTACGGGACGGACTACCCGACCCCCGACGGCACCTGCGTGCGGGACTACATCCACGTGGACGACCTCGCCGAGGCCCACATCCTCGCGCTGCGCCACCTCGACGCGGGAGGCGCCTGCGCCCCCCTCAATCTCGGGACCGGAACCGGCCACTCCGTTCGGGAGGTGATCGAGGCCTGCCAGAAATCGACGGGGGCCTCCCTCCGGGTCGAGGTGCGCGCGCGACGACCCGGAGACCCGGCGATCCTCGTCGCCGACGGCGCCCGGACGCGCGCGACGCTCGGATGGGCCCCGCGGTTCCCGCGCCTCGAGGAGATCGTCGGGACGGCCTGGGCCTGGCACCGCGCGCACCCCGACGGGTTCGGGGATCGGGGCGGGCGCTCGTCCCGTTGAGCGTCGAGCTTCTCGTCCTCGGCACCGGTTCGATCCTCCCGCACCCCCGGCGGGGGCCGGCGGGCTACGCGCTCCGCGTGGCCGCGGGGGAGGTCTTCCTCGTCGATCCAGGCCCGGGAACCATCCGTCGGCTCGCCCCCTGCGGCCTCGCGCTCGAGGAGATCCGGCGGATCTTCGTCACGCACTTCCACCCCGACCACTGCCTCGACCTCCTCGCCATCCTCTTCGCGCGACGCAACCCGCGGCTCTCCGGCGCGGGTCCCCTCGAGATCGTCGGCCCCGCGGGGACCGCGCGACTCCTGAAGGCGGCGGAGGGGATGTTCGGCGGATGGGTCCGCGACCCGGGGGCGAGCGTGCGCGAGGTGGGCCCGGGGGAGCACGCCCTGCAGGGATGCCTCCTGCGCGTCGCGAAGACCCACCACACCGACCACGCCCTCGCCTACCGATTCGAGTTCGAAGGGGGCGCCTCCTTCGCCTACAGCGGGGACACCCCCGAGCACCCCGACGTCGCCGCCCTGGTCCGCGGGGTCGGCCTCTTCCTCTGCGAGTGCTCCTTCCCCGAGGAGGCGGCGGTCGAGGGTCACCTCACACCGACCCAGGCGGGGCGGCTCGCGCAGGGGGCGGGCGTGCGGCGCCTCCTCCTCACGCACTTCTATCCCGAGTGCGACGGCGTCGACCTCCTCGGGCGCGTCCGGGCGGAATTCAAGGGCCCGGCCTGGCTCGCGGCCGAGGGGGACCGCTTCGCGATCTGAGCCGAGCCCCCCGGGCCTTTGAATCGGCCCTGCGCCCGTCCGAGAATTGCGGCCGATGAAATTCGCCGCGCGCGACCTCCTCGAGAACTGCCTCCGCAGCCTGCGCTCCTTCCTCGAGCAGGACGAGGACCTCTCCGAGGAGGTCGCCCCCGCCCGGATGGAGTACTTCGGCGCTCCGAGCGCGCCGTCGGGGGTCGCGGAGGCGCGCTTCCTCGAATGGTTCCTCTTCGAGCGGCCGAGCGCGCGCTACGGCGAGGTCCCCTACCTCACCTTCCTTCGGCGCTCGGCGGAGGACCTCCCCGTCCACCTGCGCGACATGCTCGAGGGAATGGCGGAGAACGTCTTCGGGGTCTTCGAGATCGAGTCCCTCGCGCCGGGGTCCGGGATGACGGTGACCGACCTCCTGCGGGGCCGCACGATCGCCCTCCGCGAGGACCAGGCGCAGGCGCTCGTCGAGGTCGGCGACACCCTCGTCGGGCGGCTCTTCCCGATCCCCGGCACCTCCGGGCTCGAGGGGGAGGAGTTCCTCCTCTCGGGGGCCGTCGCCTGCTTCCGGAGCAAGGAGCTGCGCGACGCCCTCGGGGCGGACCTTGCCCGCGCGCACGCGGCCGATCCGACGGCGCGGCTCTCCCAGCGCGAGATCGAGCGGCTCCTCTGGCCCGTGCCGCCTGGCGGGGGGGACGGGCCGGAGGCGGAGCTCCGCGCGCTCCTCGGTGCCGACGGCCTCGCCGGGCTTGGTGTCGAGGACCTCCGGCGGATGTTCGCCGAGGCCGGGCGGCCGGGGATGGTGATCGGGCCGCTTCTCGACCGGCTCGCGTTCGAGACCCGCGTCGACCTCGACCGGGCGCGCACCGCGCTGTGGGCGCTGTGGGAGGAGACCCGCCGGGAGGTCTCCGAGCCCGGCGCGACCCCCGCCGTCCGTCGCCGAGACGACGAACGCCCCCGGGATGCCTGTGCCGCCGTCGAGGCGTTCGAACGCGGCCGGGCGCGGGGCGAGAACCTGGAGGAACTGTTCGATCGGCTCGAGCGCGACCTCGACCTCGAGGGGGAGCCCGAGGCGGAGGAGCCCCCCGACCCCGCCCTCGAGGGGACCGCCGGAAACCTGGCGCCCCTCATCGAGGAGCACCTCTGGGAACGCTCCCGCGGGGCCTCCCCCGTGCCTTCGGCCCGGGAGGCGGGACTTCGCTCCTTCGGCCGCTACCTCTCCGAGCGGATCGTCCCGCCCCTCGACCTCCTCGAGCGTCTCGAGCCCGAGCACCTGCGGCGCTTCGCCCTCGACGTGCTCCATCCCGCCCCCGGCCCCCCCGCCCAGCAGGAGGCCCTCCAGACCCTCGCCGCCGTCGAGGAGTTCCTCCGGTGGGGGAGGGCCGAGCAGGGGATCGACGCCTTCGGCCGCTGCGAGCCCGCCCTGCGCACCCTCGATTCCGACCTTCGCCGAGCCTTCGCCTTCCGGGCCGTCAATGCCTCCTCCGCCCGGCGACCGCCTGCCGCCTCGAGCCGCTTCCTCGTCCGGCTCGCCCCGGCCTCCGGCGCCGGGGAACTCGTCGTCGATCCGGCCGACGGGTCCTCGGCGGACCCGATCCACGCCCGCGTCGACCTCGCCCTGGCGCCGCACCTGCGCGAGGGCGACCTCCTCGCCGGGACGCTCTCCCCGGAGGCGGGAACGCCGCGCGACCTGCGCGTGAGCGAGCTCCTTCCGGCGGGGCTTCGCGGCTCCGACTGAGGGCCTTCCTGCCCGTTCTCGCTCCCCGAAGAGCGATCCGCACAACGTCCGATAAGGATGATTATGTTGTGCGAACGGTCCGGCGCGGGTCGGCCGCAAGCCCCGCGCTCCGAGATGGTTGGCGGTGAGTTGAGCCCTTTGTGGAAAACACCGCCGGACGCCCGTGGAAATCCGGTGGATTCCCGCCCCTGCCCTGGCCGCCTTCCTCCGGCGCAACGATCCCGAGGGAGGTGCACGCATGCTACCCGGCTCGCTGGCCGTGTTTGCGATCGTGGTCCTCGCGCCGGCCCTCTGCCCTGCGGCGAACTCGGCTCGGAATTCCGCGGGCGCGCGGCTCTCCGGACTCGTCAAGGTCCTCGGCGACCCGCCGAGGCCGGGGCTGATCGACTTCGCCTCCTGTCCGAGCTGCGCCGCGGAGAACGCCGGGAAGGCGATCGCCCGCGAGGACCTGATCGTGAATCCGAATGGGACCGTCCGGGACGCGGTCGTCTTCGTCCGCGCGACCTCGCCCGCGCTCGCCGGCCATAAGTTCTCGAGTCCCGCAGCGCCTGTGCCGCTCGAGGTCCGGGGAGGATTGCTCCGTCCCCACGTCCTCGCGTTGCGGGCCGGGCAGCCGGTGGCGGTCCGGAATCGGTCGACCTGCGGGTTCAACCTGAAGTGCGCTCCGCGGAAGAACCTCGGGTTCAACCTGACTCTCCCCAAGCCGGACGAGGAGGTCGTGCGGAGGTTCGACCAGGAGGAAGTCGGAATCCGGATCGAGGACAACGTCCACACCTGGACGGGCGCCTGGATCGCGGTCCTCTCGACCCCGTTCTTCGCGGTGACGGGCGAGGCAGGGGCGTTCGACCTTCCCGACCTGCCGCCCGGCGAGCTCGAGATCTTCGCCTGGCACGAGACGCTCGGGGAGCAGTCGCAGGCCCTTTCACTCGGCCCCGGGGAGAGCCGGCGCATCGAGTTCGCCTTCCGCCGGGGCCGCTCCCGGTAGAATCCCGCCCGTCCCCCTGCGACCCCCCCTATGAAAGAAGCCGCCGTTTTCGTCGACGGAGAGTTCCGCGAGCCCCGTTCCGGGGCGACCTACACGATCGTCAACCCGGCGAACGAGGAGCCGATCGGGCCGATCGCCGCCGGCGACGAGCGCGACGTCGACGCCGCCTGCCTCGCCGCCCGAAAGGCGTTCGACCGGGGCCCCTGGCCCGCGATGGCGCCGACGGAGCGGGCGGCGCTCCTCTGGAAGCTCGGGGACCTCATCTCCGGCAAGCACCTCGAGGAGATGGCGGAGCTCGAGACCGCCTGCACGGGGAAGACCCTCTTCGACTCCGGGAAGATCGAGATCCCGATGGCGGCGGAGGTCTTCCGCTACTACGCCGGCTGGGTGACGAAGGCCGGGGGCGAGACGCTCCCCTCGCGCGGCAACGCCTTCACCTTCACGCTCCGCGAGCCCGTCGGCGTCGTCGGCGCGATCGTCCCGTGGAACTTCCCCTTCCTCCTCTCCGCCTGGAAGATCGCCCCGGCGCTCGCGATGGGGAACACCTTCGTCCTCAAGCCGGCGTCCCAGACCCCCCTCACCGCCCTCAAGTTCGCCGAGATCGCGCAGGAAGCGGGGCTCCCCCCCGGCGTCTTCAACGTCGTCCCCGGGCCCGGCGGAAAGGCCGGGATGGCCCTCGTCCGGCACCCCGCGGTGAGCAAGATCGCCTTCACCGGCTCGACGGAGGTCGGGAAGGGGATCGCCCGCGAGGCGGCCGCGTCGCTGAAGCGCGTCACCCTCGAGCTCGGGGGGAAGTCCCCCAACGTCGTCTTCGCGGACGCCGACCTCGACGCCGCCGCGAAGGGGGCGCTCACGGGGATCTTCTACAACAAGGGGGAGGTCTGCGCGGCGGGCTCCCGCCTCCTCGTCGAGGAGTCGGTCCACGACGCCCTCGTCGAGAAGCTCGTCCAGAAGGCGGGCTCCCTCACCGTCGGAGACCCGCGGGACAAGAAGACCCGGATGGGTCCCGTCGCCTCGAAGGGGCAGCTCGAGAGCGTCCTCTCCTACATCGAGTCGGGGAAGAAGGAGGGGGCGAAGGTCGTCTCGGGGGGCGCGCGCGCGAGCGTCGGCCAGGGGAAGGGCTTCTACGTCCAGCCGACGATCTTCGACCGCGTGCAGCCGGAGATGCGGATCGCCCGCGAGGAGATCTTCGGCCCCGTCCTCTCGACGATCTCCTTCAAGGACTTCGACGACGGCGTCTCGACCGCGAACGCGACGATCTACGGCCTCGCGGCCGCCGTCTGGACGCGCGACGTGAAGAAGGCGATGCGCGCCGCGCGCGCTCTCAAGGCGGGGACGGTCTGGGTGAACGCCTACAACCTCTACGACCCCTCCCTCCCCTTCGGCGGGTTCAAGGAGTCGGGGTTCGGCCGGGAGCTCGGGAAGATCGCCCTCGAGCACTACACGGAGACGAAGTCCGTCTGGGTCGACCTCTCCTGAGGACCCCAGGGGTAGAATCTCACCTGCCCGCCCCTCCCCGCCCCTTGGCCTCCCCCCTCCCTCCCGCGGACCCGCGGGGCAAGCACTTCGACGAGTTCGAGATCGGGGAGCGCTTCCTCTCGCCCGGGAGGACGATCACCGAGGCCGATGTCGTCGCCTTCGCCGGGCTCTCCGGCGACTGGAACCCGCTCCACACCGACGAGGAATTCGCGAAGCGCACTCCCTTCCGGCGCCGGATCGCCCACGGGATGCTCGTCAACTCGATCGCCTCCGGCCTCGGGAACCAGACGGGACTGTTCGACGGGACGACCCTCGCCCTCCTCGAGATGGTGATCCGGTACAAGGACCCGGTCCTCTTCGGGGACACGATCCACCTCGAGCTCACCGTCGCGGAGAAGCGCGAGGCGACCTCCCCTCGCCGCGGCGTCGTCGTCTTCGGGACGACGGTGCGAAACCAGCGGGGCGAGGCGGTCGTCGAGGGACACTGGGTCGTCCTGATGAAGCGCCGCGCCTCGGCCCGCGCCGAGGTCTCCTAGGGAGGCGACTCGGAGGGAATCGCGGGGGGCGGCTGCCGGAGGTTCAGGCCGAGGAGGACGCCGCCCCGGTCGTGGAGGTCGACGACCCCGATCGTCCCCGGCTCGACCTGGAGGTGGATCACGCGGGAGAGGGGAAGGCGCAGCGCCGAGGCGATCGCGATCCGGATCGGCCAGAGGTGCCCAACGACCGCGATCGTCCCCCCCGCGTGGCGGGCCGCCAGCCGCCCCACCGCCGGGACGATCCTCCCCCCCACCTGGTTCAGGCTCTCCCCCCCGTGCTCGCGCCAGTCGGGGTCCTCGAGGAAGCGCCGCCTCCCGCCGGGGAACTTCCCCTCGACCTCCTCCCAGGTCAGCCCGCGCCAGGCCCCGCGGTCGAGCTCGCGAAGGTCGCGCTCGAGCGTGACCGGAAGGCCGTGGGCGGAGGCGATCGCCTCGGCCCCGAACCGCGACCGGGCGAGGTCGGTCGAGACGACCGCGTCCAGGCGGGTTCCCGAGAGCCAACCGGCGACCTCCTTCGCCTGGGCCCGACCGCGGTCCGAGAGGGGGACGTCGAGATCGCCGTAGACGCGGGCTCCCCAGGCCGGATCGACCTCGCCGTGCCGGATCCAGAGGAACCGTGTCGGCCCCGTCATCCCGCCCTCATATCGGTCGCCGGGGGGGCCGGCAACCGCCCCCGACCGCCGCCGGAGGAGAAACCTTTCCGCGCCCGGCGCTTTTTTTCGGGCGGACCCGCCGCCCCGGATGTGGAGTCCCGCCCCGCCCGGCCCGGCGCGCGGATTGATGCACCCGGGGGGCTCCCTCCCCGCGAACCCTCCGGAGGCAACCATGACGGCGAGAGACACGGTGCATCGGATCGAATCGGAGGACCTGGAGTTCGGTCCTCTCGTCGAGGAACTCGGTTCCCTCCTCCGTGAGCCGGGAGACGTCTTCCCGGAACGGCTGCGGGAGGTCGTCCGGCTCCTGGAGCGAGACCTTCCCCTGCACTTCGACCTGGAGGAGAAGGCCCTCTTCCCCATCCTCCTCCGCCGGATCCCGAAGGGGCCGATCGACATCCTCCGGCAGGATCACGCAACGGCCCGGAGCCTCCTCGCGACGATCGCCGGGGCCGTGCGGACCGCCGACCCCGCCAGGGTGAGGTACGCGAGCGGCGCCCTCGTCTCGCTCCTGCGCAAGCACATGGAGGCGGAGCACCGCGTCCTCTTCCCGACCGCTTTCCGCATGCTCACGCCGGGGGACCGGCGAGAGCTGGAGCGGGCCGTCCGGTGGATCGAGGCCGTGGGAGTCCCGCAGGCCCCGATCGCGGGCGAGCCGCAGTGGGGACGCCTCGATCTCCGGGAGATCCCGGCGTGGGAACGGCCGGCCGTCCTCTCCCGGGTGTTCCGCGCGCTGTCCGTCGGGTCGACCCTCGCCGTCCGGACCCACGGCGAGCCCTCCCTCCTGCGGGCGCCCTTCGAGCTCGAGTGGACCGGCGCCTTCGAGTGGATCGCGCGTCCGTCCGGCGAGGAGTGGACCGTCGATATCCGGAAGCTCGCGGACGAGCCCCGGACCCGCGAGAGCGAGGTCCTCCCTCTTGCGACCGCGCGCTGCCTCTGCTGCTGATCGCCCCCCGCCGATCGAGGGTCCCGCCCGCGTAGACTGCGCGGCGAATTGACCCCCCTCCCTTCCCGCGCCTTCCTCCGGGACGCCTCCCGATTCGCCGCGAGGCTCGCCGGGCGGGAGGGGAAGGCGATCCTCGCCGGCCTGCGGCCCTCCCTCGCGAGGCCGAAGGGATCGCCCGACGACCCGGTCACCGACGCCGACCTCGCCGTCGAGAGGCGGATCTTCGCCGAGATCGCCGCGAAGTACCCCGACCACGGGCTCTACGGGGAGGAGAGTGGCTTCCTCGCCCCGGAGCGACCCTTCACCTGGGTCGTCGACCCAATCGACGGGACGGGGAACTTCGCCGCGGGCCTTCCCCTCTTCGCCGTCTCGATCGCCCTCCTCCACGAGCGCGCCCCCGTCGCGACGGCCGCCTTCTCCGCACTCGAGCGGGTCGCCTACCGGGCGGAGCGGGGAGGCGGGGCGTGGAAGGGGGCCCGACGCCTCCACCTTCAGGATCGCCCCCCCGCTCCCTCGCCGATCGTGGGTCTCCAGTCGCGGCGCGGGATGCGGCCCTATCTCCCCCGCTTCCTGGGTCAGGTCGGGAAGTTCCGGCGCCTCGGCTCGGCGGTCCTCCACCTCCTCGCCGTCGCGAGCGACGCCTTCGACGCCGGTCTCGACGAGACGGCGCGCTGCCACGATCTGGCCGCGGCGGCCCTCATCCTGCGCGAGGCCGGAGGGGTCCTGCTCCGATTCGACGGCTCCCCCATCGAGGGTTTCGACCTCTCCCCTCCCCGCCTCCGGGACGCCTACCCCGGGGTCGCGGGGAGCCCGGTTCGCGCCCGGTGGCTCCTCGACCTGGTGAGCGCCCCGGCTCCCACGTGATGGGGGCTCGCCGGGTGGGATGCTTCCGGCCCGCGGTCGACTCGCCTAACCCGGAGGTCTCGCCCGTCCCGGCCGGGACGATCCCGCGCGCGCGAACCGCAGGAGCGCCGCGCACCCACCGAGGAGGAAGAGGAGCGCGCCCGCGCCGAGCGCGAGGGACCTCCGCGCGATCGCTCCCGCGCGATCCCGATAGGCCCGCTCCTCCGCGACCTGGGCGAGCTTCGCCCTCGCGTCCTCGGCCGCCGGGCCTTCTCCCGCCCGCTGCAGCGCCTCCCGGTAGCGCGCATCGGCCGCCTCGAGGTCCCGCCGCCAGAAGGCGACGTTTCCGAGCCAGATCCAGGGGAGCGGGTCCGGGGTCCGCCCGGCCAGGAAGGATCGCCCGACCTCCTCGGCTCCTTCGAGGTCGCGCAGCCGCAGGCGCAGGTACAGCGCCGCCTTCTTCACCTCGGGGTCGGACGGCGCGAGCGCGAGAGCGCGATCGAGAGCGGCGAGCGCGCGCGAGGGGTCGGACCGCTCGAGGGCGAAGACCTCCGCCGCGAGCCTCGCGGCCTCCTCCTGCGTCCCACCGAGCAGGGAGAGGAGGATCGAGGCGGGGAACCTCACGTGCGGAGCGCCGCGCGCCAGAGCGAGCGGATCAGGAGGAGGTCGAGCCGGGAGGCGGAATCCCGGAGCCGGTCCCCCTCCGGCGCGGGAGGGTAGATGCGGCGGACGGGCGGGCAGGCGGCGTACCCGGCGCGCTGGAGGAGTTCCGGATCGGAAGCCCGACGGCGCGCGCCCTCCCAGTCGAGCGGCCCCTCCTTCCGGGCGAAGATGACGACGTTGCGGGTGTCCCGCACCCGGACCGCCTCGACGGTCGGGAAGGCGGCGGCGAGGGTCCCGCCGATGGCGGCGACCACGGGGTCCTCGAAGCCGAAGCCGTCGACGTTCGCCGCCAGGATGCCGCCCGGCGCGAGGCGCTCGCGGGCCGCCTCGAAGGCCTCGAGGGAAGCGAGGTGAGGCGGGATGTGGAGCTGCTGCGCGTAGGCGTCCAGCACGATGACGTCGTAGGGGCCGCGCAGCGCGCGGAGCGCGACCCGCCCGTCGACGCCTCCGTGGATCCGAAGGCGGGGATGGAGGTCCGCCGTGAGGTCGAAGCGGGCGCGGGCCGACTCGATGAGGCCGGGATCGATCTCGATCCCCTCGATCGAGAGGTCGCGGTTCGAGGCGAAGAGGGCGTGGTAGAGCCGGCTCACCGTCCCCCCGCCGAGGCCGACGACGAGGACACGCAGCGGCTCCCCCTCCCCCACCTCCGCGAGGAGGGGAGCGAGCGGGAGGAGGTCGTAGTAGGCCTCGGTCCAGGGGGTCCCGTCGACGAGGAGGGACTGGAAGGAGTCGAGGCCCTCGTTCACCCGGAGGATGCGCCTCGGTCCCTGGCGGACGAGCTCGACGTACTGGTAGGGGGTGTCCGCCGCCCAGAGCCTCTCCTCCCCCGCCGCGAGCGCCCGAGCGGCCCCGCCCCCACCGGTCAGCGCGGCGAGGACCGGGAGGCCGAGAAGCGGGGCGAACGCCGCGGCGCGGCGGGGGGCGACGAGGAGGGAGGCGAGGAGGAGGATCCCTCCCGAGAGGAAGAATGTGTTCCGCACGCCCGCCAGGGGGACGAGGAGGTGGGTCGTCCCGAAGGTGCCGAGGAGGGAGCCGACCGTCGAGAGGGCGAAGACCGATCCCGCCGCCCGGCCGACGCCGGTGCCGGTCGCGGCGATCGTCCGGACGGCGACCGGCGAGAGGGCCCCGAGGAAGAAGAGGGGGGGCGCGAAGAGGGCGAGGGAGACGGCGAGGGAGCCTCCCGTGACGACGGGGAGGGAGTCCTCCAGGCGCAGGCCCGCCTCGGCAGGGATGAGGAGTTCGCCGAGGGGGCGCGCGAGGAACGGGGCGAGGAGGCACAGGAGGCCGGCCACGGCGAGACTGCCTCGCAGGAGGCGGCCCGGCTCCCGGCGGTCGGCGAGCGTCCCCCCGACGAAGGTCCCCGCGGCGAGGGCGGCGAGGACGACGCCGATCACGTTCGTCCAGACGAAGACCGTCGCCCCGAAGTGCGGCGCGAGGAGCCGGACCGCGGCAAGCTCGACCGACATCCCGGCGAAGCCGGCGAAGCCGGCGGCGAGGAGGACGGCCCCGGCCCGCGGGGGAGGGGAGGCAGGCCGCTCCGTGCCCTGGGTCACGCGGGGGGGGATGCCCGCGTCAGCGCCCAGGGCGCGTGGGAGGGTTTTCCGGCGGCCCGGCGACCTTGGGGGGGGTGTTCCCGTTCCCGGCCTTCGGGACGGAGCTCACGTGCCAGGCGACGAAGGTCATCCGGGGGTCGGCGCGCAGCCGCCGCGACTCGAGGAACTTCTCGAGCTCCCGCTTGTAGCTCCCCTCCCAGGGCTTCCCGTTCACCACCACCTTGATCGGCTTGTCGAGGTCGAGGAGGGCGTCGGAGAGGAAGATCCAGAAGTCGGTGATCCCGCGCGCCTCGAACTCCGCCGTGTTCGTGCCCCGGGCGATCTTCGCGGAGAGGAGGGGCCGCTCGTTGACGGGGGTCCCGAAGTAGTCGGTGGCGATCTCGAAGTTCTCGATCTTGAACCAGTAGGCGTTGCGCGTGAACGCCTGGACCGGGGAGAAGACCACCTCGGCCGGGACGGGATTGCGGGCGCGCTCCCCGATCCACTTCGCGATCTCGGCGAGTTCGTCCGCCTCGGCGACCTTCACGCTGTCGCGCCGCAGCTCCTTCGCCGCGTCGGAGACTTTCTTCGTCACGTCGCTCCCCCCCGTGAAGTAGGTCGGGACGTTCCCGAGGTTCACGAGCGCGGCCCCTTCCCCGCCCCCGAGACGGGAGACCGCCCCGGCGAACCGGTCCGGGTAGTAGGAGGCGAGGGTGATCGCGAACGCCCCCCCATCCTTCCCGCCCGCGACGACGACGCGGTCCCGGTCCACGTTGAACTGGGAGAGGGCCTCGCCGAACGTCTTCATCGCGGCGGTGACCCCCCCCTCGAGCTGGCGCCACTCGGCGACCTTCGCCGGCATCTCCGGCGCGGCGAGGATCGTCGTGGCGAGGAGGCCCTCGTCCTTCCACGCCGAGCGCAGGTAGGCGTCGGGCTTCTCCCCCACCGGAGGGATCACGAGGAGGAAGGGCCAGGGGCGCTTGGCGTCGTACCCCTTCGGCAGCCGAAGGATGAACTGGAACCCCCCCGCCCTGGGTTCGCCCTCGGGCCTGTGGAGCGCCTCCTTGCCGATCGCCGGGTGCGAGGCGTGGCTCTTGTACTTCGGGATCTCCTCGAGGACCTCCTGGAGGTCGCCGACGAAGGAGAGGGGGTCCGCCTTGTACTTCTTGCCCATGGCGTCCAGCCCCTTGACCAGGTTCTCCCTCGCCTCCTTCTCCCCCTTCTCCTTCTGCCGCGCCTCGTCCAGCTTCCGGATCAGGTCGGCGACCTTCGTCCGCTCGTCCGCTGACCAGACCTGCTTGGGAGGGGTTGGCGCGCTCGCCGGAGCCTGGGCGCAGAGGAGGGGGAGGAACAGGGCGAGAAGGATCATCGAGGGTCTCCGGGGCCTTCGCCTGGCCGGATGCTAACCCCGTGCCGGGGCGCAGGCGGATGGGATATCACGGCTGGAGGAGCTCGACCCCTCCCTCTCCCGGGACGATCTCGCCGATCTCGTGGGACTCGAAGCCGCCCTCCCGCAGGATCGAGCGGGCGCGGGGGAGCGCCTCCGGCGGGAGGACGAGGACGAGACCGATCCCCATGTTGAAGACCCGGTAGCGTTCCTCCTCCGGAACGTCCCCGGCCGAGACGAGCCATGCGAAGAGCTCCGGGATCGGCCAGGAGCCCTTCAGGACGCGCGCGCGCAGCCCCTTCGGGAGGATGCGCGGGAGGTTGTCGAGGAGGCCCCCGCCCGTGATGTGGGCCATCCCCCGGATCGGGACCCCGGCGTCGAGGAGGGGCCCCACGGCGGGGAGGTAGGAGAGGTGGGTGCGGAGGAGCGCCTCCCCCACCGTCGTCCCGAGCCGATCCACCCTGGAGGAGACCGAGAGCCCGAGGCGGTCGAAGACGATCTTGCGGGCGAGGGAGTAGCCGTTCGTGTGGAGGCCGCTCGAGGGGACCCCGAGGAGCCGGTCGCCCGCCCGGACGCCAGAGCCGTCGACGATCCTCGCGCGCTCGACCACCCCGACGAGGAATCCGACGAGGTCGTACTCCCCCGCCGGGTAGAGCTCGGGGAGCTCGGCCGTCTCCCCGCCGATCAGGGCGCAGCCGTTCGCCCGGCAGGCGGCGGCGCACCCCTCGAGGAGCGAGCGGATCACCCCCTCCTCCACCCTCCCCATCCCGATGTAGTCGAGGAAGAAGAGGGGCCGCGCCCCCTGGACGAGGGCGTCGTTCACGCAGTGGTTCACGAGGTCGATCCCCACCGTGTCGTGCCGCCCGGCGAGGAGGGCGACCTTGAGCTTGGTCCCCACGCCGTCGGTCGTCGCGACGAGGACCGGCTCCTTCCAGGAGGGGTCGACGCGGAAGAGCCCCCCGAACAGCCCGATGTCCGAGAGGACGTTCGGGGTGAAGGTCTGCCGGATCGCCCCGAGCGCCGCGCGGGTGGCGCGGACCTTCCTCTCGATGTCGACGCCGGCGTCGCGGTAGGTGAGGGGTCGTCCCGTCACCGGGTGCGCCTCCGGCCGTTCCCCGCCTCGAACTCGCGGCGGACCCTCTCGAGGAGGATCCGGTTGTTCCGGAACCCGATCTCCCGGGGCACCGCGCGGAGGGGGAAGTAGGCGACCTCCTCGGCGTCGTCGCCGGCCCGCAGCCTCCCTCCCCTCGGCCGGCAGAGGAAGGCGGCGAGGTTCCCCGGCTTCCTCGGGTCGTCCCTCGTGTAGAGGACGTCGAGGAGCCGGGTCACGGCGACCCTGATCCCCGTCTCCTCCCGCGCCTCGCGGATGGCGGTCTCCGCGGGGGTCTCCCCCACCTCCTGGTAGCCGGCGGGGAAGGTCCAGGCGCCGCGGTAGGGCTCGTTCCTGCGCTTGACGAGGAGGACCGCCCCGCGATCGAGCACGACGGCGGCCGAGGCGGAGGCTGGCATGCGGAAAAACACGTAGGTGCAGGAGGCGCACGAGGGGCGCACGCGCCCCTCGACCCGGCGGGAGCGGAGCCGCCCTGCGCATTTCGGGCAGAAGACCGGCTCGTCGTTCCACATCCCGGCGGCCCCTTATATCCACGTGGGGGGGCGGAGGAAACGCGGCGCGAGGAGGGAGAGAAGCGCTCCGTCCCTGTGCTATCTTGCGCGCTTCGCGATCCGTGAATCCCCGCGCCCCCCACCCCTCCGCGGTCCCGCCCCCGGCTCACCGCGGGTTCCTCCCTTGAAGTCGATCCTCCTCCTCGGGTCGACCGGGTCCGTCGGCGAGAGCACCCTGCGGATCGTGGAGGGGAGCCCGGGGGCCTTCCGTGTCGTCGCGCTGGCGGCCCGGCGAAGCGCCCCGAAGCTCCTCGAGCAGGTCCGCCGGTTCCGCCCGGAGGCCGTCGCGATCGAGGAGGCGCCGTCGGCCGCCGCGGTCCGCCGCGAGATCGCCGCCTCCTGCCGCCTCCTCGAGGGCCCCGACGCCGCCGTGCGGCTCGCCGCGGAGACCCGGTTCGACGTCGCGGTGCAGGCGATCAGCGGGGCCGCCGCCCTCCCCTCGACCCACGCCCTCGTCGAGCGGGGGAGCCGGATCGCCCTCGCGAACAAGGAGTCCCTCGTCGCGGCCGGCGAGGTCCTGATGCCCCTGGCGCGCGCCTCCGGCGCGGAGATCCTCCCGGTCGACTCCGAGCCGAACGCCATCTTCCAGTGCCTCCGGGGGGAGAGGATCGGGGAGGTCCGGCGCGTCTATCTCACGGCCTCGGGGGGCGCCTTCCGGGACACGCCGCTCGAATCCTTCGCCTCCGTCACGCCGGAGGAGGCGCTGCGCCACCCCACCTGGTCCATGGGCCCCCGGATCACCGTCGACTCCGCGACGATGATGAACAAGGCCTTCGAGGTGATCGAGGCCCACCACCTCTTCGCGCTCCCCCCGGAACGGATCGAGGTCCTCCTCCACCCCCAGTCCCTCGTCCACTCGATGGTCGAGTTCCGCGACGGCTCGATCCTCGCCCAGCTCGGTCTCCCCGACATGCGCATCCCCATCCACTACGCCCTCGCCTACCCCGAGCGCCCCGAAAACGGGTTGAGCGCCTTCGACCCGACCCGCTTCGCGCGCCTCTCGTTCGAGGCGCTCGAGCCCGCGCGGTTCCCCTCCGTCGCCCTCGGGTACCGCTGCGTCCGGGAGGGGGGCCCCTCCGGCGCGATCCTCAACGCCGCCGACGAGGTCGCCGTCCACCGGTTCCTCGCGCGCGAGATCGCCTTCCCCGACATCGTCGCGTGCGTCCGCGCCGCCCTCGACGCCCCCCGCCCCTCCTTCGAGCCGACCCTCCGGGGCGTCTTCGCCGCCGACGCCTGGGCGCGGGAGCGCGCCGCGCGGTGGACGCGGTGAGCGCCCTGCGCTCGATCTTCGAGGTCGTCTTCAGCCTCGGCTTCCTCGAGGTCCTCTTCGGGGTGAGCTTCCTGATCCTCTTCCACGAGTTCGGGCACTACGTCGTGGCGAGGCTCGCGGGGGTGCGCGTCGAGACCTTCTCCCTCGGCTTCGGGCCGAGGCTCCTCGGCTGGAAGCGGGGCCCGACGGACTACCGCGTCTCGGCGGTCCCCCTCGGCGGGTACGTGAAGCTCGCCGGGGAGTCGCCGGGAGGCGAGGGGACGAGGGCTCCCGACGAGCTCGCCTCGAAGAAGGCGCGGTGGCGCGCCGCGATCTTCCTCGCCGGGATCGCCTTCAACGCCCTCCTCACCCTGGTCCTCTTCCCGATCCTCTTCGCCGCGGGGGTCCCCTTCCTCGAGCCCCTCGTCGGGGAGACCGCCCCCGGCGGGCCGGCCTGGCGGGCCGGGATCGACCCCGGGACCCGCATCCTCTCGATCAACGAGACCCCGATCTATTCCTTCGAGCAGATCCGCGCGGTCGTCGCCCTCGCGGACTCCGGCGAGGGGCGGCCGCTGCGGATGCGCGTGCGGGTGCCCGGGGGAGAGGAGGGGGTCGAGGTCGAGAAGGACGTCGAGGTCTACCCCGAATGGGATCCCGAGCAGGGCTTCCGCGTGATCCAGGTGAATCACGCCGCCGACCGGGAGCACCGGATCGACGTCGAGGACGGGAGCCCGGCGTTCCTCGCGGGGCTTCGGTCCGGGGACCGGCTCGTCTCCCTCAACGACGTCGCGGGGGAAGGGGTCCTCTCCGGGCTCCTCGACGAGCTCGCGCGAGCGACCCGCGGAGGCGAGCCGCTGCGCCTGCGGGTGCTCCGCGACGGGAAGGACGGCGTTCCCCCGTCGACCCTCGAGATCGAGGTCCAGCCGCGGAAGCGCGAGACAAAGGGCTTCCAGGTCGGGATCGCCCCCTTCCTGGCGAGGGTCCGGGCGGTCCGCGAGCCCCTCCGCGACGCCCCCATCCGCGAGGGGGATCGCCTCCTCGAGATCGACGGCCGAAAGATCCCCGGGGACCCGGACCGGAGGGCCGCGCGCGCCTCGACCGACCCGTCCCTCGTCCTCGCCTTCGAGCGGGAGGGAGGCGGGCGCTACACGGTCGAGCAGCCGGCGCCGACCCCCCGCGCGCGTGCTCGCCTCATCGAGGCTCTCGCGCTCGGGAGCGACGGAACCCGGGTCGTCCCGATCCCGGGGCTCCCCGCGGAGCGGGCCGGGATCCAGCCGGGCGACCGGATCGCCTCGATCGACGGCAAGCCGGTCGAGCGCTGGGAGGAGATCTTCGCGGCGATCTCCCGCGCCGGATCGAACCCGATCCGCCTCGAGGTCGAGCGGGACGGGAGGCGGCTCGACCCGATCCGGATCGAGCCGGTGCGCCGCACGGAGCCCGAGTACGGCCTCCAGCCGCGTCCGGCGACGCACGTCGTGCGCGCCTCGGGTCTCGCCTCGGCCTGCGCCCTAGGGTGGAGGGCGACGTTCGGGGAGGTCCAGAACTTCGCCCTCGCCATCCGGCGCATGGTGCGGCGCGAGATGTCCGCGACGAACCTCTCGGGGATCGTCTCGATCGTGAGCTTCTCCTACCGGTTCACCCAGATCTCCTTCGCGAAGTTCCTCTTCTTCCTCGGCGTCCTCAGCGTCAACCTCGCGCTGATCAACCTCCTCCCGATCCCCCTCCTCGACGGGGGGCACCTCCTCTTCCTCGCCATCGAGAAGGTGAAGGGCTCCCCCCTGAGCGAGCGGGCGCTCACGATCGCCCAGGTGGCGGGGCTGGTCGTCATCGGGGGCCTCGTCCTGTTCGTCACCTGGAACGACATCGACAAGTTGTTCCTGTAGAGGGGTGGCGCAGGCGCTCGCGCGGCTCCTCCGGATCTCCCTCGCTCCCTCGGCCTTCGCCGACGTGGTGGCGGGGTCCTGCGCGGGCCTCGCGGCGGGAGGATCCTTCCGGGCCGGCACCCTGGCGCTGGGAGCCGCCGCCTCGCTGTGCGTCTACCACGCGGGGATGGCGCTCAACGACTTCGCCGACCGGCGGATCGACGCGCGAGCCCGTCCGGACCGGCCGATCCCCTCCGGGGCCTTTCCCCCCCGCCTCGCGCTCGCCATCGGCCTCGCCGGCCTCGCCGCCTCCGTCCTCCTGGCGGCCTGCGCGGGGCCGGAGGTCCTGCGCGTGGCCGGAACCCTCTCCCTCCTCGTCCTCGCCTACGACTTCGCCGCGAAGCGATCCGCCTGGACGGGGCCCCCGATTCTCGGCGCCTGCCGCGCTCTCAACCTGCTCCTCGGCGCCGCCTGCTCCGCCCCCCCCTCCTACGGCGCAGCCCTCCTCCTCCCCGCGGCGGCCTACGGCCTCTACGTGTTCCTCGTCTCTCATCTGGCGCGGATGGAGGACACAGTCGTGCGGGCCGGGGCGGCGAGGATCCTCGCCCTGGCGGCCCCCTCGAGCCTCCTCCTTCCCGCCCTCTCCCTTCGCTCCCTGGAAGGCGCGGTGGCGGCAGCGGCCTTCGCCGCGCTCCTCGCGCGGCCTCTCGTCCGGATCCGCGATTGGACAAGAGGCGCGGTCGAGCGGGTCGTGGGCCGCCTCCTCGGGGGGACGATCCTGCTCGACGCTTCGATCGCCGTCGCGAGCGGCTACCTCGCGCCGGCGCTGGGGCTCCTCCTCCTCTATCCCCTCGCGCGAGCGCTCGCCCGGCGGTATCCCCCGACCTGAAGGCGTGGGGACGCGATCAGGGGAGCCCGGAGCGTCCGGCCTTGGTCGGCTCCGGGGAGGTCCCCCCCCCGTTGCCCGGCCGTCCCTCGGATCCCTTGGCGCGCTCCTCTCCGCCCCCGTTGCCGCGCCGGCGGTCCTCGTGCGCCTTCAACCGAGCCGCGAGGTCGCCCGAGCGGCGGCGCGCTTCCTCCAGGAACTCGCGCAGCTCCCCGACGACCTTCTGCTCGATCCGCTTGCGCTCGGCGTCGGTGAGCTTGCGCAGCGCCTGCGCCGCCAGGCGCGCCGAGTCCTCGAAGAACTCCTCCATCTCCCGCTTGAGCTGGCGATCGAGGAGGTCCTGCTTCTCGGCCGACTCGAGGAGCTTCAGGAGCTCCGCCTTGGCCGGCGTCGGGCGTCCCTCGCGCCCACGGCGGGCGCCGCGGGGACCGCGCTGCGATCGAAACGACTCGAAGGTGCCCTGGCGACCCGACATGGGTCGCCCTATCGGCCGCCCCCCTCCGTGCCCTTGAGAGGGTAGGCCGCGCGCACCCAGGCGAGCGCCGCCTCGCGGTCCGGGACCTCCCCCTCCAGCTGGGCGACCTCGAGGGCGCGGAGCATCTCCCCCATCCGCGGACCGGGACGGTACCCGAGGGCGAGGAGGTCCGCCCCCGTGAGCAGGCGGGGCGGACGCAGCTCCTCCTCCCGGAGCCGGGCGCGCGCCTCGCTCACCCCGCGGTGGACGTCGAGGTCCCCGTGGCAGCCGAGGCAGTCGGCCCGGTGGAGCGCGAGGAGGTCCTCGAAGTCCGGGCGCCGGAGGAAGAGGCGGCGCCGCCCCTCGCGCATCTTGGGAACGTCGGGCATCCGGAGGTGGTCCGCCACGAGGCGCGCGACCGCCTCGACCTGCCGGTTCGAGAACCGGAGGCGCCGGAGGATCCGCGCGGCCATCTCCCCCCCGAGCTTCGCGTGTCCGTCGAAGCGGATCCGCTCCGCCTCGCGATACGTCGGAGGCTTGCCGACGTCGTGGAGGAGGGCGGCGAGGGCCAGGACGACCGTGCGGGGCTCGAGGTGGTCGAGGACGAGGCAGGTGTGCTCGAAGACGTCCCCCTCCGGATGGAACTGCGGGGGCTGGGCGACCCCCTTCATCGCGGCGACCTCGGAGAGGAGGACCGGGAGGATCCCGAGGCGATCGAGGAGCCGCAGCCCGCGACCCGGGGCCGGGGAGGTGAGGACCTTCACGATCTCGTCGCGCAGCCGCTCGGCGCTGATCCGGGTGAGGAGGGGGGCGCTCGCCCTCGCCGCCTCCTCCGTCGCCGGATCGAGCCCGAAGTCGAGCTCCGCCGCGAAGCGGGGCAGGCGCACGATCCGCAGCGCGTCCTCCCGGAACCGCTCGAGCGGCTCGCCGATCGCGCGGATCCTCCGGGCGCGGAGGTCGGCGAGCCCCTCCACGAAGTCGAGGACCTCCCCGCTCTCGGGGTCCCCGAAGAGGCCGTTCACGGTGAAGTCCCGCCGCAGCGCGTCCCCGCGCGCGTCCCCGAAGGCGACGCTCTCGGGGTGGCGGGCGTCGACGTACCTCCCGTCCGTCCGGAAGGTCGTGACCTGCACCGTCTCCTTCTCCCCGACCACGGCGATCGTCCCGAACGCGACGCCGACCGGGACGGTCTTCGGGAAGAGGAGGGCGACCTCCTCGGGGCGGGCGGAGGTGGCGACGTCGAAGTCCCCGGGCTCGCGGCCGAGGAGGAGGTCGCGGACGGCTCCGCCGGCGAGGTGGGCCTCGTGGCCCGCGCGCCTGAGGCGCGCGACGACCTCCGACGCCTCGGCCCCGCCTCCGCGCCGGGAGGCGGCGAGCGCGGAGGGGTCGAACCGGGAAGGCGGCTCTCGCTCCATCCTCCCCCTCCCCTACAATCCCGGCCCCAGCCCGTCCATGCGGGGAGATCCCAGGCGCCGCCGCGCGGCCGGCTTGACGAGGATCGAGGCGCTGCTCACCGCCTCGATTCTCCTCCTCCTCGGGGCCGTCTCCTACCCCCGCTGGAGGGGGAAGAGCCTGGCCCGGAAGGAGGCGGCCGCGGTCAAGGTCCTCTCGGAGATCGCCGCCGCCGCGAAGGCGCGGGCGAGCGCGGAGGGCGGCCCGCCCGACTCGATCGGGGCGCTCGACGTCCCCCGGCTCCGCGGCGCGCGGGCGCCGGCGGAGGGGATCCTCGAGGCGGAGGGCTATCTCTTCCGCCTGACCCAGCGCCCCCGGCCCGAGGGCGCGGCCTCGGCTCCCGCCGCGGGCTACGTGATCCTCGCCTGGCCGCTCGAGTACGGCCGCACCGGCAACGCCGCCTTCTGGATGGACGAGACCGGGACCGGCTACGAGACCCGCAACGGGCGGCGCCGCTACGGGGGGCTCGACTCTCCCCTTCCCGTAACGGCCGCGGAGGTGCCGCCCGACCCGACGGCCGCGGGCCCCCGCAAGACGAGGCGCTTCGGCGCCGACGCGGAGGAGTGGCGCCCCTTCGTCCCTCCCGTCAGAAGAAATCGTGAAGGACGCAGTTGAGGTAGTTCCGGATGGCGGGGTCCGGCTCGGCGTAGAGGGCGCGCTTGAGGGGGGCCGCCGCCCTCGGGCCGGCGACACGCGGGGCCGCCCGGATCGCGATCGCGCGCAGGGTCGGGTCCTCCCCGATCCGCGTCGCGACCTCGAGGAGGAGGTCCCCCGCCGCCGGGACCGGCATGAACGTGGCCGCCCTCGCGGCTCGCCGCCGCAGGTCCGGGTCCTGGCCCAGGGCGAGAGCCGCCTGGATGTAGGGGATCGCCGCCTCCCCGAGGTTCGAGAGCATGAGGGCGGCGTAGTCGGCGAGGGTCCCCTCGTCCGTCCGGACGGCGATCGCCTCGCGCATGTCCTTCGCGAGCACCTCCGCCCCTCGCGGATCCCGCAGGTGGCCCAGCGCCTGGAGGTACGGGCGCCGCTGCGCCCCCTGCGTCGTCCCGAGCCGCGCGAGGATCGCCGGGATCGCCTCGACCCCACGGATGGACGGCTCGACGAGGACCTCCAGCGCCTCCCGCACCTGCGTCGCGTCGGGGGAGTTCAGGGCGTCGAGGTAGCGCTTCAGGGCGTCGCGCTCCCCCAGAGCGCAGAGTCGGCGACACGCCTCGGTCCGGACGCCCGGCTCCCCGTCCCCGAGGAGCGATCGCAGGATCGCGACGCCCGCCTCCTTCCCCTCGGGCCAGGGAGCGGGAGGAGGCGCCATCCAGGGCGGGCGGGGCGCGGTGAGCTGCGGAGGCGTCCCCGTGGCGATCCCGACGGCGGCGGCGACGGCCGCGCGCACCATCCAGATTTGGTCGCGGGAGAGAGGCGCGAGGAGGTCGAGGCGCCGGGCCGCGCCGAGCCCCGCGGCCGCCTCGACCCGCTCCCCCGGCTCCGGCGAACGGGCGAACTCCTCGAGCTTCGCGATCGCCTCCGGGTCGCCGTGGACGGCGAGGCCCTTCGCGGCGGCGAGCTGGAGCACCCGCTCCCTCCGCGCCAGCGCCTCGCGGAAACCCGGCCGGGCGAGGGGTCCGGGGAACGCGGCGAGGAGGTCCACCGCGTCCCGGTGGAACTCGAGGAAGCCGGGGTTCGCGAGGACGCTGCGGAGGAAGCCCGCGGCGTCCTGCGACCGGGCCGCGGCCATCGCGCGGAGGCAGGCGCGACGGTGGGCGGGGAGGGGATCCTGCTCGAAGACGACCCCGAGATCCCCGACCGCCTCGGGCGAGCCGATGGCGGCGAGCGAGCGCATCGCGCTCTCCCGCACCCCTCCGTTCGGATGCGTGAGGGCCTCGCGCAGCGGCCCGACGCCCTCCGGGGAACGCATGAGGCCGAGGACCTCGCAGAGGTTCGACAGGGTCGGCGCGTTCTCGGGCCTCCCGTAGGCGAGGGTGAAGGCGTTCCGGATCGCCGGGAGGGCCGCCACGCCCGCCTCCGCCAGGCGCTCCCGGGCCCACGGGAGGACCTCGGCTCCGGCCGACCCGGACATCTTCTCCGTCCAGGCGGAGAAGAGGTCGGCCGTGTCCCTCTCGTAGAGGCGGGGGTGGCGATGGACGACCGCGAACTCCCGCGGGACCTCCGGCTTCGGCGGCGGCGGCGCGGCCTTCGGCTCCGCCTCATGCCGGCCGCATCCCGCCGCGCCGAGAGAGACCGCGAGGAGGATCGCCCGTCCGCGCATCGGCCCACTATAGTCCCCGGCTTGGACCTCGTTTCCCCGCTCCCAGCGCCCGGTCCGCTCCGGATCGGGCCCGTCACCGTCCCGGTTCCTCTCGCCCTCGCGCCGATGGCCGGGGCGACGAACCTCCCCTACCGGATGCTCTGCCGCCGGTTCGGAGCGGGGCTCACCGTGACGGAGATGGTGAGCGCGAAGGCCCTCTCCTTCCGCGACGGCAAGACCTGGAGCCTCCTCGAGCGCAGCCCCCTCGAGGAGCCCCTGTCGGCCCAGGTCTTCGGGACCGTCCCCGCGGAGATGGCGGAGGCGGCGCGCGCGATCGAGGGGGCGGGCTTCCACCTCGTCGACGTGAACATGGGCTGCCCGGTCCCGAAGATCGCCGGCTCCGGCGCCGGGTGCTCCCTCATGAAGGATCCCCGCGACGCGGCCGCCGTCATCGAGGCGATGGCCCGGGCGGTCTCGATCCCGGTGACGGTCAAGATGCGCGCGGGCTGGGACGAGGAGCGGCGCAACGCCCCCGATGTCGCGCGCGCGGTCGCCTCCGCGGGCGCCGCGGCCGTCACCGTCCACGGCCGCACGCGCGCGCAGCTCTACTCGGGGCGGGCCGACCTCTCGATCATCGCCGAGGTGAAGCGCTCCGTCCCGATCCCCGTCCTCGGGAACGGGGACGTCGACTCCCCCGGGAAGGCGCTGCGCATGTTCCGGGAGACGGGCTGCGACGGGATCGTGATCGGGCGGGGCGCGCTCGGCACCCCCTGGATCTTCCGGGACATCCTCGCCGTCCTCCGGACCGGGGAGGCCCCTCCCCCACCGGCCGCGGAGGAGGTCCGCGACCACCTCCTCGGGCTCGCCCGCGACCTCTCGCGCCTGCGCGGGGAGTACACGGGGATCCGGCTGATGCGGAAGCTCTCCTGCGACTTCGCCAAGGGTTTCCGCGACGGGGCGCGCTTCCGGGAGGCGGCGGTCCACATCGAGACGCTCGCCGATCTCGAGGCGCTCGCCCGCGCCTTCTTCACCCCCGAGCGCGAGCGGACGCCGGCGCCGGGCGGCGAGCCGTCGCGGACCGCGGCCGCCTGACTTGGGCCCCTCCGTCCCGGGGCGCAGGAGGCGCCTCGCCGCGGCCCTCGGCCTCCTCCTGCCGGCGCTTCTCCTGGGGGCGGGAGAGATCCTCTGCCGGGCGAAGTACGGCGGCATCCCGCTCCCCCCCGACTGGGACCTCCTCACGAGACCCGATCCCGATCTCGGCCGCAGGTTCGTCCCCGGCTCCCGGCTCGACTTCAACCTCCTCGGGGGAGCGACCTCGATTCCCGTCCGCATCAATCGGCTCGGCTACCGAGGGCCCGACCCCTCCCCCGACAAGCCGCCGGGCTCGTTTCGCGTCGCCTGCCTCGGAGACTCGACGACCTTCGGCTGGATGGTGCGGGAGGAGGAGGCCTACGCCTCCCTCCTCGCGAGCCTTCTCGAGTCCCGCGCCGCGGGGCGGCGAGTCGAGGCGCTCAACTTCGGCGCCCCCGAGCACACGACCTTCCGGGCGCGCTTCGTCCTCGAGGACGCCCTCCCCCTGCGGCCCGACGTCGTCGTGCTCGCCTACGGGTTCAACGATTCGGACCTCTTCGAGGACGAGGAGGTCCTCCACGCGAGCCGGCGGGCGAATCCCGAGAGCCTCCTCGGCTGGCGGCTGCGCCGGCTCCTCTCCGACTCCTACCTCTACCGCTGGATCGCGGCGAAGCGCGCGGCGATCCGCCCTCCCCGCCCGGCCGACTCCTCGCCTCGGATGGACGTCCGGCGAGTCTCCTCCGAGAAGATGGAGGCGAACCTCCGATCCCTGGCGGCGAGGGCACGGGGAGCGGGCGCCGACGTCGTCCTCGTCGACCAGAACATCCCGTCGGGACACGGTCGCGCTGCGTTCCGGCGTGCGTCGGAGGGCGCCCCGCTCCTGGCCGTGCGCGACCTCCTTTTCCCTGGGGGGGCGATCCCCGCCGAGGAAGGGCCGGAGGTCGGCCTCGAGGCCGCCGGCGATCGAGCGGGGGGGTCCTCGGCCGCCCTCCTCCTGCGGATGCGCGGCTCGAGGGACGAGGTCTGGGACGTCGCCGGTGTGCGGGACGGGCCGGGGAGCCCGCGACTCCACCTCCTGCGCCTCCGCGACGACGGGGCCGAGGGGGACGAGAAGGCCGGCGACGGCGTCCACTCCCTCCTCCTCGCCGGTCCCTTCCCCGCTTCGCGGATCGAGTTCGCCTTCGTCCCCGCCTCTCACGTTCCCGAAGCCCCGGGGCTCATCCGGAGCCGCCAGTTCTTCTTCCACGACCTTCCCTCTCCGGAAGCGCTCACCATCACGCGTCTACTTCCTCCCCGCCCGGCCTCCCCCCCGATGATCCCCGGCGACGTGATCCATCCCGATCCTGAGGGTCACCGCCGCATCGCCCAGGCGCTCGCCGAGGCGGTCGCCTCGACTGCGGCGTTCCGGCGGTTCGTCGAGAAGTGACGGGGCCGCGCCCTATCCCGTGCGGCCCTGGCCCACGGGCTCGAGCCGGCGTCTCGCCCCGTCCCAGCGAAAGGCGAACCAGCGCAGGCCCGCTCCGTAGACCCGCCCCAGCTCGGCGGCGTCGAGGGGTCGGCTGCCGTCCAGGGAGAGGACCCGGAGCGGGAACGCGGCGGCGCCTCCCCGAAGGAGGGCCGAGCCATCGAACGGAGGGGACCACGCGCTCGCGCAGGTGAGGGGGTCGTCTGCCCCCGTCCGGACGCCTCGCACGAGGATCGGCGCCGACTGGAGGACGAGGAGAGCCCGCCCTTCCACCAGGGAGGGAGGTCTCGCCGCGCGAAGCTCCCCGTGGAACCGGGCGAAGGTCGCCCGCGCCTCCCTCCACGCGCCGGCGTTGGCTGACGCCGAGATCCCGAGGAGAAGGACGGCGAGGGAGGGCGCGACGGCCGAGAGGGCCTTCCCCCTCACGGGGCCGATGGGGACCAGGAGGGCCGCCTCGAGGAGAGCGAGACCCGCCGAGGGGAGGTAGAGCCTCCAGAAGAGGATCTCCCCCGTCGGGGCGCGGAGCCTGCCGATCGCCGTCACGGCGGCGAGAGGAACGACGGCCGCCGCGAACGTCGCGAGCCTCCCGGACGGGCGCCGGTGCAGGAGGGCGACCAGCCCCGCGCCGAGGAGAAGGGCGGCCGGGATCCATCGCACGATCGGCGGCCAGGGGCCAAGGGCGTCGGGTTGGATCGGGAGGAGGAACCCCACCCAGGGGCGGACGAGGATGTCCGCCATGGCCTCGCCGAGGGACTGAACCGGAGCGAGCGAGCGCGCCACATCCGGGCCGGCCCCGCGGGTGAGGAGGCGGACGAACCCGTAGGCGGCGACGACCGCCAGCATCGGGGAGGCGGCCCGCAGGAGACGCCTCTGTCCGCCGGCGCGAGCTGTGAGCCCCGCTCCGATCGCGAGGAGGGGGGCGACGGCGGCGACCTCCTTGAAGAGGAGCCCTGCACCGCAGGCGAGAGGAGCCCCGACCCGGCACGGCCACGAGCCCGTGGCGAGGCCCCGGAGGAAGAGGAGGATCGACCCGAGGATCGCGAGGGAGACGAACTGCTCGTTCAGGGAGACGAGCCACGCCGCGCCCTGCGTCGCGACCGGATGGACGGCGAACAGGGCCGCCGACGCGAGCCCGAATCGAGGATCCCCCGTGAGCCGCAGGGCCAGGGCGCCGAGGAGGGTGGCGACGGCGCCGTGGAGGAGAGCCTTCGCGACGAGGAGGGGACCGGGCCGGTCGCCCGTGATCTTGTTCAGCCCGAGGAGGGCGACCCCCTCGAGGGGCCTCCAGTAGGGTCCCTCCACGGCGGGATTCATCCGGACGCGGACCTGCCAGTGGTCCGGGCCCCGCAGGTCGGGGAGCCCGAAATAGGCGAGCTCCGGGCCTCCGAGGAAGGAGGGGGGCGTCGAGGGGCGGTAGAGGGCGAGGGCGGGCAGGCATCCGGCGAGCGCGAGGGCCAGGGTGCGCGCCCGCCCCCCGCTCACGGCCGAAGCGTCCCCTGCACCTTCTCCAGATTCGCGAGCGCCTTCGCGTGGGTGAGGATCGTCAGCTTCTCGTTCGTCATCGCCTCGGCGAGGTCCTCCTGCAGGCCGAGGACCTCGTAGTTCGTCGCCGCCCCCGCGTCGAACTTGACCTCCCCCGCGTCGAGCTGGCGCTTCGCCAGCTCGCGGCTCTTGCGAGAGGCCTCCTGCTTCTCCTGGAGGAAGCGCAGCTGCCGGACGGCGGCGCGCGTCTCCTCGGCGACCGTGTTCTCGAGCCCCCGCAGGGACACCCGGGCGGCGGCGAGGTCCTCCCGCGCGGCCGCCTCCCTCGCCCGCGGTCCGACGTTTCCGAAGGGGAAGGAGAGGAAGAGGCCCACGGAGTGGATGGGGAAGTCCCCCGAGAAGGTGTCGTCGTAGGTCCGGCGGATCCGGTCGTCGGTGCCGGCGGTCCCGATCTGTCCCTCGAGGTCGAGCCTCGGGAGCGTGCCGTTCTCCGCCGTGTGGAGGGCGAGCTCCGCGCGCGCGACCTCCGCCCGGGCCTTCTCGAGATCGGGCCTCGATTCCCGGGCATTCTCGAAGACGTCCTCCCAGGAGGGGAGGGGACCGCTCCAGGGGGGGGGAGGCTCCGTCGAGGGGACGATCTCGAAGTCCCACTCCCCGCGCTCGACGAACGGGTAGAGGAGCGCCTTCAGCCGGTCCTCCGCGGCGAGGATCGCGTGGTCGGACGTGATCAGCGCCTCCCTCCGCATCGCGATCTCCGTCTCCGCCTGGTAGACCTCGACGGGAGCCGAGGCCCCGACCTCGACCTTCCGGCGGTTGATCTCGAGGAGCCGCTCGGCGAGGCCGAGGGAGAGCTGCTTCACCTCCTTGTCGTCCCTCGTGAAGACGAGGTTCCAGTAGGCGACGTGGACGTCGTAGAGGAGGGTCTGCTCCGCCACCGCGCGGTCGGCGACCGCCGCGTCCCGCTCGAACTCGGCCCGACGGACCGGCTCGAGACCGATCGAGGTCCATCCCCCCCGCAGGAGGGGCTGGCGGATCGAGAGGCTGAGGTTCGTCGTGGAGAACTCGACGTGGTCGACGTCGACGACGGCGGGCACGACGAGCGTGTTCACGGTCGTGAACCGGCTGCGGAAGCGGCTCGCCTGGAAGAGGAGATCGTAGGTCCCGCCGGTCGCGAGGGCCTGGGTGATCCCGGTGCTGGCGAAGATGTTCACCTGGTCGCTCTCCTGGTCGAAGAGCTGGGGTCCGACCTGGACCGGCTGCTGAGGGGTCTTCTCGTCCGTCCAGCTCCCCCGGGTGTTCGAGACGGGGTCGAAGATCCCGTGCGCCTCCTCGATGCGCGCCTCCGCGGCGGAGGCCAGATGGCCCCGCGCCTGGAGGCTCGCCTCGTAGCGCAGCGCCCGCACGAGGCAGTCCTCGAGCGTCAGGGGGATCCTGCGCCGGGGCGCGCCGGTGGCGGAGGGAGCCGAGGGGAGGAGCAGGAGGAGAAAGAGGGGGATGGTCATGGGAGGGATCCTCCGGGCCGCAGGATACGGGGGAGCGGCGGGGGAATGGGCCGGCTACGAGCCGACCGCCCCCTCGACGGCGCGCGCGAGCGACTCGAGGCGGCGTCGCTGGATGGGATCGCGGGCGGCCCCCGCGACCTCGCGGATCCGGCCGGGGTCCTCCTTCCCGAGCCGGCGCGGGAAGCGCTTCGCCCAGCGCTCGAGCTCGAGGATCGCGTTCGACCGGAGGTAGGGATCCTCGCCGGCGAGGTGCCGGTGGAGCATCTCCCGCGCGCGGGCGAGGCGCTCCGCCGGCAGGCGAAGGGCCGCGATCCGCAGCGTCTCCTGCGCAAGGAGGACCTTCGAGGCGAAGTCGGGGTCCGTCGCGGCGACTCGCCCGACGAGTCCGTAGCGCTCCTCCCCCTTCCGGTCGAGGAAGTAGAGGTGGGAGGCGTCGGGCTCCCCCAGCGAGCCCCGCGGGGCGAGGACGGAGACCTTCGGAGCGGGCGACCCTCCGTCGAGCGCCCGCTCGACCTTGAGCCGGCCGACGGTCGCAGCCCCCACCTCCGCCGCGCCCTCGACCTTCGCCAGGACGACGAGGTCGCACCGCGAGAGG
>JAKEFM010000071.1 GCA_022616055.1 Planctomycetota bacterium | reverse complement strand
GGGGCGGGAGATCGGGCGCGCGACCCACGTGGGTCGGGGCGCGCCCGTCGAGGCGAAGGCAGAGGCCGTCGCGTAGGGTCGCGATCCGGTCTCACCGTTGCGGCGAGCCGTGGCCGACCGCCCGCGCGTTTCCTACACTGCCGCCGCCTACGAATCGGTTGGGCGGCGATTCGCCGGGAGGCACCGCGGCCCGACCGAAGGGAGCGGACCATGACGAAGCGGACGTACGCGATCATGGGCGCCACGGGGCAGATCGGCCGCGTGGTCACCGAGAAGCTGCTCGAGCGGGGGCACGACGTGCGCGCGCTCGGCCGGGAGACGAAGAAGCTCGAGGCCCTCCGCGCGAGGGGCGCGAGGACGACCGCCGCGCGCTTCGACGACGAGAACGCCCTCGCCGAGGCGTTCCGCGGGGCGACGGCGGTCTTCACGATGATCCCCCCCGCCTACGACGCGGAGGACTACGGCCGATGGCAGGACCGGGCCGGGGAGGCGATCGTCGCCGCGCTCAAGAAGGCGCGGATGGCGCACGTCGTCGACCTCTCGAGCATCGGGGCGCACCTGACGGAGGGGACCGGGCCGATCAAGGGTCTCCACCGCCAGGAGAAGAGGCTCGAGGGGCTGCCGGGGCTCTCCGTCCTCCACCTGCGGCCGAGCTTCTTCATGGAGAACTTCCTCTGGTCGATCCCGGCGATCCGGGAGCACGGCGTCAACGGCTCGGCGCTGCGGGGCGATCTCCGGCTACCGATGGTCTCGACGAGGGACATCGGGGAGAAGGCGGCCGACCTTCTCGACCGGCTCGATTTCCGCGGCCGCACGATCCTCGAGTTCGCCGGGCCGAGACCGATCACGTTCCACGAGGCGACGGCCGCCCTCGGCAACGCGATCGGGAAGCCCGACCTGAAGTACGTCCAGCTCCCCTACGCCGATGCCGAGCGCGCGATGGTCGGCACTGGAATGAAGCCGGCCTTCGCTGCCCTGATCGTCGAGATGGACCGCGCCCTCAACGAGGGGAGGATCGAGCCGACCCAGCCCCTCGCGGCCGAGAACCTGGGGAGGACGACCATCGAGGATTTCGCGAGGGTGTTCGCCCGGGCGTACACGACGGGGTAGCCCCTCCCTCCTCAGAACCAGAGGACGGTGTGGGTCGCCGCCTTCTCGACGATCCAGTCGGGGCCTTTCTGATCCAGCCCGTCCAGCGCGACCGCGCCGGTGACGCCGAAGTGATCGGCGCACGCCGGTCAGATGTGGACGGAGGTCCCCTTCCCGCGGATCGCCGCGAGGAGGTCGGCGGCCGTCCCCTGCTTCGGGAACATCGGCGAGGAGACCTTCTCCGCCTCCCCCGTCTTGCAGAGCATCCCCCCGTCGATCGAGAACCAGAGGTGGTTCTCCCCCTCGGGGAGCCGGCTCGCGACGAGGAGGCCGAGCATCACGCGGTGCGGGTCCGAGGGGCCGTGGGTGATCGTGACGACGTGGCCGCGGCGCTTCTCGGTCTGGGCGCCCGCGGCCGCGGGCGCGAGCCCGAGGGCCGCCGCGAGGGTGGAGAACTCGAGGAACTCGCCGCGGGTGAGGGCGCTCGTCGTCATCGTTCCGTGCTCCG
>JAKEFM010000070.1 GCA_022616055.1 Planctomycetota bacterium | reverse complement strand
GGGGCGTCGTCCGGATCCTCGCGCGCGCGGGGCGCCGCGTCGCCGACTCCTTCGTCGTTCCTCCGCTCGGGAAGGGGGCGAACGTGATCGACGGGCCCGCGCTCCGGTGGCTGGCGACGCGGCCGAGGCCGAGGATCTGGGTGAGCGACGGGCATGTCCGCGGCGTAGGCGACCGCGCGGCGGCCGAACTCGACGCGGACGCGCGGGGCATCTGCGCGAAGGGGGGGATCCTCCGCGTCCCGGACGCGGCCGCGGCGAAGGCCGCCTTGCGGGGAGGTCCGGCCCCCCCGCCGCCGGCGCCCGCGGAGCCGACCGCCGGGGAGGGAGACGTGGAGCCCGAGGCGGGTCTCGACTGCTGACGACCACCTCGTCGCCCTCCGCGATTAGAATCCCGCCCGGAAAGATCCGGGAGCCCGCGGCGTGCCTTCGATCCTGCACGTCGACATGGACGCGTTCTACGCGTCCGTCGAACAGCGAGACGATCCCCGCCTCCGGGGTAAGCCCGTCATCGTCGGCGGCTCGCCCCAGGGGCGGGGCGTCGTCGCCGCGGCCTCCTACGAGGCGCGCGCCTTCGGCGTGCGCTCGGCGATGCCGGCGTCGCAGGCGGCCCGCCTCTGCCCCCACGCGATCTGGAGGGAGCCGGACTTCGACCGCTACACGGCCGACAGCCGGCGGATCCTCGCGATCCTGCGCTCCACCACCCCCCTCGTGGAGCCCCTCTCCCTCGACGAGGCGTTCCTCGACCTGCGGGGGACGGAGCGGCTCCTCGGACCCCCGGAGGGGGTGGGACGGGCGCTCAAGGCCCGGATCCTCGCCGAGACCGGCCTCGTCGCCTCGGTCGGCGTCGCGCCGAACAAGCTCCTGGCGAAGCTCGCCTCGGACCTCGACAAGCCCGACGGGTTCCTCGTCGTGCGGGAAGGCGAGGAGCGCGCCTTCCTCGCGCCTCTCCCCGTCGAGCGGATCTCCGGCGTCGGGAAGAAGCTCGGCGAGCGGCTGGAGAGCCTCGGCCTTCGCCGCATCGGCGACCTCGCGGAGCGGTCGCGCGAGGAGCTCGAGCGGATCCTCGGCTCCGCCGGTGGCTGGCTCCACGACCTCGCCTTCGGGAAGGACGACCGCCCGGTCCTCGCCCATCGCGAGGAGAAGTCGCACGGGACCGAGCGGACCTTCGAGCGCGACGTCGCGGACGCGAGCGTGCTGCGCCGCGTCCTCCTCGAGGACGCCGAGGAGATCGCGGCCGACCTCCGCGGCCGCGGCCTCCTCGCGCGCACGGTCGCGATCAAGGTGCGCTATCCCGACTTCCGCACCGTCACGCGCTCGCGCACCCTCGATGTCCCGACGGCGCTCGCGGCGCGGATCCACGCCGTCGCCGGCGAGCTCGTCGCCGCCCTCGCGCCCCGGCGCGTCCGCCTCCTCGGGCTCTACGCCGAGAACCTGCTCGACGCGACGGGGGCCCGGCAGCTCGCCCTCTTCGGGGAGGAGGGAGATCCCGACGCGAGGCGGCTCGCGGCGGAACGGGGGATGGACGAGGTGCGGCGGCGGCACGGCCCGGGAGCCGTCCGGCCGGCGGCGCTCCTCGAGCCGGCGGCGGTCAGGGCACCCCTTCGACCGCCCCGGGCTGGAACGACCAGCCGATCTCCGTCGTCCACTCCTGCGCGCGGGGGACGACGATCGCCCCCTTGATGCAGACCTGCTCGCAGAGCTTGCAGGAGACGCAGTTCTTCTCGATCACCTCGGCGATCTTCACCGGGTCGAGGGGATCGGCGCCGGGGAGGGGGGAGAGCTTGAGCGCGTCGAACGGGCAGACGTGGATGCAGAACTCGCAGCCGGTGCACAGCTCCTCGATCACCTTCGCCTTCGGGATCTCCCGCGGCATGATCCGCTTCACGATCTCGTCGTGCGGGTCCTTGATCGCGTCGAAGGGGCAGTAGACGCCGCAGACCGAGCAGTTGATGCACAGCTTCGGGTCGATGTAGTGCATCTTCTTCTGCTCGCCGGTGATCGCGTTCGTCGGGCACACGCGCGCGCAGACGGTGCAGCCCGTGCACGCCTCGAAGATGTAGTGCGCCGGCCAGGTGAAGGTCTGCGCGACCTTCGCGTCGGTGAAGACGACGACCTCCATCACCTGCTTCGCGTCGTAGTGGGCGCGGTAGCCGAAGGTCGCCCGGCCCGCGTCGAGGGCGACGGAGAAGCGGTCCGGGAAGGAGTTGGCGCCGAAGCAAAGCGCCGTGCGGATCTTCGGGTCGGTGAGCCAGGCCCGCACGACGAGCCGGCTGCCGGAGACCTCGCACCTCGTGGCGTAGTAGGGGATCGCCTCCGGGAGGCCGTAGCGGAAGACGTCGCGCCACGGAGGGAGGCGGGAGGGGAACCGGACCGTGAGGAGGAGGTAGCCCTCCTTCTCCTCGACCGTGAAGTCGCGGCCGTAGCGGCGGGCCGTCTCGACCGGGTCGTCCGGCTCGGAGCGGCGCGCCTCCCACTTCGACTGCCAGTCCGCCGCCTCCTGCAGCAGCGCCTCCTTCCCCCCGACCGCCGGGGGGAGCTCCGCGCTGTAGGTGATCGCGTCCGTCGGGCAGGTCTTCACGACCGCCCGCGCGTTCAACTTCTCCACCCCCTTCGGGGTGGCCTTCACGACCGCCTTTCGCTCCCCTCCCGGCGGCTCGACCATGTCGAAGAGGTCGGGGAAGTCGCGGGCGCAGGCGTCGCAGCCGACGCACTTCTCGGGGATGACCGCGTAGGTCCCCTTCGGCGCGGGCTTGGCGGCGGGGACGGCGGGCTTGGGAGGGGCCTCGGCCATGGCTCGCCCTCATTATTCGGCATTCGCCGGGCCCGTTCAAAGGTCCGGGTTCAGTGCGCCTCGAGCCAGTTCTCCCCGACGCCGACGTCGACCTTGAGGGGGACGCGCAGGCGCTCGACCCCCTCCATCTCCTCGCGGACGAGCCGGGAGAGGCGGTCGACCTCCCCCCGCGGCGCCTCGAAGACGAGCTCGTCGTGGACCTGGAGGAGCATGGCGGCCTTCCCGCCCTCCCGCCGCAGCCGCGCGTCGAGCGCGACCATCGCCTTCTTGATGAGGTCGGCCGCCGAGCCCTGGAGGGGGGTGTTCACGGCGACGTTCTGCGCGAGGGCCGCCACGCGCTCGTCCTCGGCGGCGAGCTCGGGGAGGGGGCGGCGGCGCCCGAGGATCGTCTCGACGTAGCCCCTCCGCCTCGCCTCCGCGAGGGTGCGGTCGAGGAAGGCGCGGACGGCGGGGAAGGTCTCGAAGTAGACGCGGATGAAGGTCTGCGCCTCCTCGAAGGACATCCCCGTCTCGCGCGCGAGGCGGGCGGGCCCCATCCCGTAGAGGATCCCGAAGTTGATCGCCTTCGCGCGCGAGCGCTCCTCCGGGCTGACCGCGGCGGAGTCCCCGCCCCGGAAGATCGCCGCGGCCGTCTCCCGGTGGACGTCCCGGTCCTTCTCGAAGGCGGCGATCAGGCGCTCGTCCCCCGAGAAGTGGGCGACGAGGCGCAGCTCGATCTGGCTGTAGTCGGCCGAGAGGAGCTTCCAGCCCGAGGTCCCCGGGACGAACGCGCGGCGGATCGCCTTCCCGAGGTCGGTGCGGATCGGGATGTTCTGGAGGTTGGGGTCGCTCGAGGAGAGGCGCCCCGTCGCGGCCACCGTCTGGTTGTAGGAGGTGTGGATCCGGCCCGTCCTCGGGTTCACGAGGTCGGGGAGCGCGTCGAGGTAGGTGTTCTTCAGCTTCGCCATCGAGCGGTGCTCGAGGACCTTCGCGACGAGGGGCTCGGCCGCGTAGGGCTCGAGGCTGTCCGCGTCGACCGCGTAGCCGGTCTTCGTGCGGCGCGGCCGCTTCACGCCGTGCTTCTCGTGGACCCTGAGCTTCTCGAAGAGGATCTCGCCGAGCTGGGGGTTGCTCGCCACGTTGAAGGCGCTCCCCGCGAGACATTGGATCTCCGACTCGAGCGCGCGCAACCTCCGCTCGAAGTCCCTCGAGAGCGCCCGCAGCCCCTCCGCGTCGACCTTCACCCCCCGCTCCTCCATCGAGGCGAGGACCGGCACGAGCGGCATCTCGACGTCGCGGAACAGGCGCACCGCCGAGACCCCCTCGAGCGCCCGCTCGAGGATGGGGACGAGCCGCATCGTGATGTCGGCGTCCTCGCACGCGTACCGGCCGACCTCCTGCGGATCGACGGCGAGCATCGTGTCGGCCTTCCCCTTCCCGATGAGGGAGGAGGTCGGGATCTTGCGGTAGCGGAGGTGCTCGAGGGCGAGGGCGTCGAGGTTGTGCTCGCGGCGACTGGGGTCGACGCAGTAGTCGGCGACCATCGTGTCGAAGCCGATCGGCGCCACCTCGATCCCCGCGCGGCGGAGCATGAGCGCGTCGTACTTCGCGTTCTGCCCGACCTTCTCGATCCGGCGGTCCTCGAGGATCGGCGCCAGGCGCGCGAGGGCCCCCTCGATCCCCCCCTCGGCCGGGCAGATCGGCCGCAGGGGGAGGTACCACGCCTCCCGCTCGGCGGGACAAAAGGACAGGCCGACCAGGTCCGCGCGCATCGGGTCGAGCCCCGTCGTCTCGCTGTCCACGGCGAGGCGCTTCGCCCCGCGCAGCCGCTCGAGCATCCTCGCGAAGGCCTCCTCCGAGTCGACGACGGTCCAGCGGTGCTCGTCGGTCCCCGCGTCCCCGACGACGGTCGAGAGGAGGGTGCGGAAGTCGAGCTCGTGGAAGAGCGCCGTGAGCCGCTCCGCGTCCGGCTCCCGGACCTCGAGCCTCTCGAGGGGGAGGTCGAGGAGGACGCCGGTCTCGATCGTCACGAGCTCGCGGGAGAGGCGCAGGCTCTCGAGCCCCGCCCGGAGCGCCTCGCGCACCCTCGGCTTCTCGACTTCCTCGAGGCGGGCGAGGATCTGGTCGACCGACCCGAACTTCTTCAGGAGGTCGATCGCCGTCTTCTCCCCGATCCCGGCCACGCCCGGCACGTTGTCCGAGGCGTCCCCCATCAACGCGAGGGCGTCGACGACCCGCTCGGGCGGCACGCCGAAGCGCTCGACGACCTGGGGGGGGCCGACGAGGACCGGGGGCTTCCCCGACTCGAAGAGGTCGTAGAGGCGCACCCTCTCGGTGACGAGCTGGTAGAAGTCCTTGTCCCGGCTGACGAGGAGGACCTCGAACCCCTTCGCCTCGGCGCGCTTCGCGAGCGTCCCGATGACGTCGTCGGCCTCGAACCCGGCGACCTCGACGACCGGGATGCGGTAGGCGTCGAGGACCTCGCGCAGGACCGGCAGCTGCGCGATCAATTCCTCGGGCGCCTTCTGCCGCGTCGACTTGTACTCGGGGTAGCGCTCGTGCCGGAAGGTCGGCGTCGGCGGGTCGAGCGCCACGGCGAGGTACTCGGGCTTCTCCTCCTCGAGGAGGCGCCGCAGCGTGAGGAGGAAGCCGTAGATCGCCCCGGTCGGCTTGCCCGACTTCGAGGTGAGCCGCGTCGACCGCGACAGGGCGAAGTGGGCCCGGTACGCGAGCGCGGTCCCGTCGAGGAGGAAGAGGCGCTTGCCGGCCATCGGCGCCGCACGCTAGCCGCGCGCCCGCCGCGAGGCGAGGGGAGGAGCGGGGTGGGGGCGGGGATCGGGGCTTCCTAGAATGCCGCCCCGCGCCGGAGCGCGCGGCGATGGGAGAAACCACCGGATTCCAGATCCGCGCGTACCGCCCCGGCGACGAGGACTCCATCCTCGCGGGGATGGCCCGCGCCATCGCCCGCGAGGAGGAGCCCTCGCTGCGCGCTCCCTCCGAGGCGGTCTGGCGCTGGCGGTACCTCGACGCTCCCGACGGCTCGTGCATCCGGCTCGCGGTCGATCCGGAGGGGCGCGTCCTCGCGCACTTCGCCGGCGTCATCCTCCGCGTCCTCGTCGGGGGAAAGATCCAGCGCTGGGTCGCCGTGGACGATTCGTTCGGCGATCCGAGCGCCGCCGCGGGCCTCGGTCGTCACCGGCCCTTCCTCGCCGCGATGCGGGCTTTCGCGCAGGACTTCGGCGGCCCGCCCCCCGATCGCCATCCGGTTCTCTACGGGCTCCCGACCCGCCGGGTGCTGCGCTTCAGCTACCACCTCGGCCTCCCCACGCGTCACGCGAAGCGGCGGGGCGATCCCGTCCTCGACTGGGAGATGGTGCGCGAGAGCTGCGTGCTGCGACTCGATCCCGGGTCGCCCGGCGAGGCGGAGGTCGGGGACGTCGCGGTCGAGGAGACCGCGTCCTTCCCCGAGGAGGTCGGGCGCCTCTTCGAGCGCGCCGCCGCGGGATGGGGAGCCCTCGCCGTCCGCGACGCGAGGTTCCTGAACTGGCGGTTCGCGGCCCATCCGGAGCACCGCTACGACGTGGGCCTCGCGCGCCGGAGGGCCGACGGGGCGCTCCTCGGCTACGCCGTCTACCGCCTCGCCGAATTCGAGGGGCGCCGGGAGGGGCTCCTCTGCGACTGGCTCGTGCCCGCGGGGGAGGACGGCGCGGCCGTCGCGCTCCGGAGGTGGGGGGCGCGGCGCGCGCGCGCGGACGGCGCCTCGCTCGCGATCCTGATCCCCGACACCGCGCCCGAGTGGATCGCGTTCCAGGAGGCCGGGTTCCGCCTGCATCCTGCGCGCGACTTCCTCGCGGTGCTCCCCGCGCAGCGGCGCCTCGACGCGAACGGGCTCTACCGGAACTGGTACACCACCCTCGCCGACTTCCCGCGCCTCGCATGACGGAGTACGAGTACCGACCCTACCGCGCCGGGGACGAGGGGAGGATCCTCGAGACCCACAACCTCGTCTTCTCCGAGGGGAATCCCGCCTTCCTCCCCCGGACGATGTCGGAATGGGAGTGGGCGTACACGCGCAACCCCGGCGGGGTCCGCGTCCTCCTCGCCCTCGACGGGGATCTCGTGGCGGCCCACTACGCCGCCCAGCCCTACCGCGTTCGGATGGGGGGGAAGGATTGCTCCTTCGGCCAGATCGTCGACTCCTACGTGCATCCCGCGCACAGGAGCGCCCTCAAGCGCCCGGGGCTCTACGTCAAGACCGCGGAGCGCTTCTTCGAGCGCTTCCTCTCCCCGGAGTGGGACACCGGGTACTGGGGGCTCGCGATCCCGGAGACCTGGCGGATGGGCCGCCGCTTCCTCAACTACCAGCTCGTCCGGCGGCAGAACTTCCTCGTCCGGGACCTCCGGCCGGTGTCCGCGGCCCCGGCCGGGGCGAGGGAGATCGACGCCTTCGACGGGCGCGCCGCGACGCTCTTCGCGCGCTGCTCGAAGGACTGGGGATACGCCGTCGTGCGCGACGAGCGCTACCTCAACTGGCGTTTCGTCGAGCACCCGCGTCACACCTACGTCTGTTTCGCGGTGGACGGGCCCGGCGGCGCCCTCGCCGGATACGCCGTCTTCCGGCTCGCCGATTGGCCCGCCCCCCGCGCCGGTCTCCTCGCCGACTGGCTCGTCCCGCCCGGAGATGGGGAGGTCGGGGCGACCCTCCGCGAGGCGGTGCTCGAGCGCGCGCGGCGGGAGGGGGCGACCTCCCTGGTCGCGATCTTCCCCGAATGGTCCCCCTGGTGCGCGCGGTTCGGGGAGTGGGGGTGGATCTCCCGCCCGAGCGACTACGTCCTCGCGGCGCAGTCCTGCTACCCGTGGCTCGACATGCACTTCATGCGCCACGGCTGGTGGACCCAGCTCGCCGAGATCGACCTCGCCTGAGGCGGCGTCAGGTCCGGACGGCCTCGGAGGGGCGGCGGCTCGCGGAGGGGACGAGCGTGTCCGATCCGGCGAAGCCCGACCGCAGGAGGGCGGAGTCGAGCACGTCCCACAGGCCCGCGAGCGAGTCGAGGAAGTCGTCGGCCCCCTCGAGGATCCAGCGCTCGGTTTCCTCGTTCAGCACGGAGGAGACCGCCTCGAAGGCGTTCTTCTCGTGCTGCAGCTCGGCGCCGGCCTCGCCCCAGTGCTCGACGAGGTAGTGCATCTCCGGGTCGTCCATCGAGGCGCCGTAGATCCCGCTGTCGACGAGGCAGTGCTTCTCGCCGGGGATCAGGTGGCGGTTCGAGATCATCTCGAGCGCGAGCGCCGTCCCGAGGTTCCGGAAGGTCGATTCCCGGTCGGTCCGCTCCCGCCCGGCGAAGACCGCGATCGCCTTGCGCGCCTGGACCGTCAGGCCGTTCTCCCGGTCGTAGCCGGGGAGGGTCCCGAGGAGCCGGTCGGAGCACTCCCGCAGCTTTCCCTCGACGGCCCCCTGGTCGCGGAGGTCGGGGCAGACCGTCCGTCCCGCCGCCCGGTTCAGGATGTACCCGGCCATCGTCGCCAGCTCGGGGCCGTGGTTCTCCTCGCTCTCGACGATCTCCTGCAGGAGTCCGCTCTCGCTCACCATCCCGTGGCGCTTGAGCGCCTCGGGGAAATTCCCGCCGGGCCGGGTGGAGGCGCAGAACTTCTGGATCTGGTGGAAGAGGGCCCCGACCGCGTCGGGCTCCGGCTTCACGGCCGACCAGTGCCGGAAGATCGGATGGGTGGAGCAACGGTGGGCACGGACGTGCCCGACGAGATCGTCGATCGTCCTCATGGGGGCGCCTCCCGGTCGCGAGTCCCCTCCCCTCTCAGGGGCTCTCGCCAACCGTGGGGTTGCGGCAAAGGGGGAGAATAGCGATGGCGCGGGCGTTCGCCAGCCCCCACCCCGGGTGTCGCGGCTTCAGGTCGCGCCCAGCGCCGAGGCGACGGCCTCCTCCGCCGTCCGCGCGGGGAGGATCCCCTCGACCTCGGGCGCGCGCAGCCCGACGACCCGCTTCCCACCCTTCAGCGCCAGGGCGATCTCGGAGAGGGTGCCGTAGCCCCCGCCGACGGCGACGAGCGCGTCGGGGGCGCGCGCGACGATCGCGTTGCGCGCCTCGCCGATCCCCGTCGCGACGGGGACGTCGACGAAGGGGTTCGCGTCCGCGGCGTCCTCCGTCGGGAGGATCCCGACCATCAGGCCGCCGGCCTCCTTCGCCCCGCGGCACGCCGCCTCCATCACCCCCCCGAGGCCTCCGCACAGGAGGATCGCTCCCGCGCGGCCGACGGCGCGGCCGACCGCCTCGGCGAGGGCGGCCTCCTCCGCCGACGGGCGCGAGGCCCCGACCACCCCGATGATCGGCCTCCGGGGGACGGGCTTCGCGCGGGCCGCGCTCACGCCGAGGGGGGGGGAGGGACGCGCGCCGCCCGCCGGGCGCGGACCATCTCGACGAGGACGGGGAGGACGGAGACGACGATGATCCCGAGGATGACGACCTGGAAGTTGCGCTGGACGACGGGCGTCTGCCCGAAGAGGTGCCCGGCGAGGAGGAAGATCGTGACCCAGGCGATCCCCCCCGCGACGTTGAAGAAGGCGAAGCGCGGGTAGGACATCCGCCCGATCCCGGCGACGAACGGGGCGAAGGTCCGCACGATCGGGATGAAGCGGGCGAGCACGATCGTCTTGCCGCCGTGCTTCTCGTAGAAGGCCTGCGTGCGCAGGAGGTGGTTGCGGTTGAGGAACCGGGAGTCCGTCCGCCGGAAGACCTTCGGGCCGAGGCGCAGGCCGATCGCGTAGTTGGCGGAGTCCCCGGCGATCGCGGCGACGCTGAGGAGGACGAGGAGGAGGGGGAGCCGGATCGGGGAGCCCTCGATCGAGGCGAGCGCGCCGACGGCGAAGAGGAGGGAGTCCCCGGGGAGGAACGGGGTGACGACGAGCCCCGTCTCGCAGAAGACGATCCCGAAGAGGACGGCGTAGAGCCAGGGCCCGAGCTGCTCCGCCCACGCGTTCAGGTGGTCGTCGAGGTGGAGGAAGACCTCGACGAGCTGGCCGAGGAGACCGGTCACCGGGGGCGGGCCGCGCCTCGCCTCACGCGACGAAGGCCGGGGCGGGCTCTTCGGAGAGGTCGCGCAGGCGGATCTCCCCCTCGCCCCCCTCGCGGGGTCGCAGGGGCGTGTAGGCGATCGAGACCTCGGCTCCGGCCGGGACCCCCTCGAGGCCCGCGGTGCGCGTTCGGGCCCGCACGATGGCGTCCCTCTCCCGGAGGGTGAGGACCCACTCCCCGCGGGGGGCGCGCCGCGCGGGCTCGAGGACCTCGACCCCGCCCGCGGCGAAGAGGGGAGCCTCGTTCCCCGCGCCGTAGGGCTCGAGCCGGCCGATCTCCCGGCAGAGCGCGGGGGTCAGCGAGGGGAGGGGAAGCTCCGCGTCGATCGCGAGGGGCGCGGGCGCGGGGGCGCGGACGGTCTCGGCGAGGCGACGGCGGAGGGGCCCGAGGTTCTCCGCCCGGATCTCGAAGCCGGCCGCCAGGGGGTGCCCCCCGAACTCGACGAGGAGGTCCGCGCACGCTTCGAGGATCGAGGGGAGGTGGAACCCCTCGGGCGCGCGAACCGAGGCTCGGCCGAGGCCCTCCGACAGGGCGACGAGCGCGACGGGGCGCTGGAACTCCTCGGCGAGTCGCGCGGCCCCCAGGCCGAGGATGCCGGGATGCCACGTCTCGCTCGCCAGCAGGATCGCCGGCTCGCGCGCGAGGTCGATCTCCGCGCGGACGCGCGCGCGCGCCTCCTCCGTCGCCGCCCGGTCGAGGCGCTGGCGCTTCCCGTTGAGCCGCTCGAGCTCCCGGACGCAGGAGGCCGCCCGCTCGTGGCTCGGGGTCGTCAGGCACTCGAGGGCGACCTCCTGGCGGCCGAGCCTCCCGGCCGCGTTGAGCCTCGGCGCGATGCGGAACGCCACGTCCTCCGCGCTCGGCGCGCGCCCGGCGAGGGACTCGAGGAGGGCGCGCAGCCCCGGGTTCGTCGTCGCGCGCAGCGCCGCGAGGCCGAACCGCACGAGGGTCCGGTTCTCCCCGTCGAGCGGGGCGAGGTCGGCGATCGTCGCGATCGCCACGGCGGCGAGCGCGTCGTGGAGGAACTCCTGGACGGGCGCGGAGCGCTTGCGCGCGGGGGAGAGCCGCTCGGCCACGGCCCACGCGAGCTTGAAGGCGACCCCCGACCCGCACAGGCCGGGGTAGGGGTAGCGGCTCCCGGGGAGCCGCGGGTTGACGAGCGCGTAGGCGGGCGCGCACCGGGGCCCCGGCAGGTGGTGGTCCGTGACGACGACGTCGGCCCCCTCCTTCCCGAGCCGGTCGACCGCCTCGACCGCGCCCGTGCCGTTGTCGACGGTGAGGACGAGGCCGATCCGCTCCCGCCGCACCCGCTCGATCGCCGGCTCGCGGATCGAGAAGCCGTCGCGCGCGCGGTCGGGGATGTGCGCCGCGACGTCGGCCCCGAACAGCCGCCCGAACTGGACGAGGAGCGAGGCGCCGATCATCCCGTCGACGTCGTAGTCGCCGTGGACCAGGATCCGCTCCCGCCCCTCCAGCGCGCGCGCCACGCGCGAGGCGGCGCGCTCCATGTCGGGGAGACCGAAGGGGTCGTGGAGGTCCTCGATCGCCGGCTGGAGGTGGCGGCGCGCCGCGCCGGGCGAGTCGAGGCCGCGCTGGACGAGGAGCCGCGCCGTGAGCGGGGAGACCCCGAGGTCCCCCGCGAGGCGCGACACGAGCGCGGGCTCGGCCTTCCGGATCCTCCAGGGTCGGCGCATTCGGTCGAAACTAGGGCTCCTCGGAGGGGCGCGCAAGGCGCCGGACCTTGCCCCCCGGGGGCGCGTCGAAACATACTCGGGCCATGGCGTCGACCGGCAATCCCCTCCGGCGGGTGCCCAAGGTCGACGAGCTGCTCCGCCGTCCGGCGCTCGCCGCCCTCCTCGGGTCCTACCCCCGCCCGCTCGTCCTCGACGCCCTCGACGCCGCCCTCGAGCGGCTGCGCGGGGACCTGCGCGCCGGTCGCGGGGACGGCCGCGGCGGCCTCGCCGAGCGCGTCGAGGAGGAGACCGCCGCGGAGCTCCGGCGCAGCGGGGGGATGCGGCTCCGGCGGGTCGTCAACGCGACCGGGGTCGTGCTCCACACCGGCCTCGGGAGGGCGCCGCTCGCCGCGGAGGCCGTGGCGGCCGCGGCCGAGGCGCTCGGGCGCTACTGCCTCCTCGAGGTCGACGAGGAGACGGGCAAGCGCGGCCGGCGGGAGAGCGCCGTCGCCGAGATCCTCTCCCGGCTCCTCGGGGCGGAGGGCGCCACCGCGGTCAACAACAACGCGGGGGCGACCTTCCTCGCGCTGAACACGGTCGCGGAGGGGCGGGAGGCGATCCTCTCGCGGGGGGAGCTGGTCGAGATCGGCGGGGCCTTCCGGATGCCCGACGTGATGGCGCGCAGCGGCGCGCGCCTGGTCGAGGTCGGCACGACGAACCGGACCTACCTCGAGGACTACCGCCGGGCCGTGACCGAGCGGACCGGCTGCCTCCTCAAGGTCCACCGGTCGAACTTCCGGATCGAGGGCTTCGCCCACGAGGTCGGGATCGAGGATCTCGCCGCGCTCGGGAAGGAGCTGCGGATCCCCGTCCTCCACGACCTCGGCTCGGGGAGGATCCTCGCGGAGGGAGGGGGCGTCCTCGCGCAGGAGCCCCTCGTCCAGGCCTCGCTCCGGGCCGGGTGCGACCTCGTCTTCTTCAGCGGGGACAAGCTCCTCGGAGGGCCGCAGGCCGGGATCCTGGTGGGCCGGAAGGAGGCGGTCGAGCGATGCCGGGCGAATCCCCTGTTCCGGGCGCTCCGCCTCGACAAGGGGACGCTCGCCGCGCTCGAGGCGACCCTCCGCCTCTACCTCGAGGGTCCGTCGGCCGCCTCGCGCATCCCGACCCTGCGCATGCTCCTCGCCCCGATCGGGGAGGTCGCAGCGGCGGCGAAGCGCATCGCGGAGGAGATCGGCCGCCTCGGGGCGAAGGGGCTGGAGGTGAGGGTCGAGGAGGACACCTCCCGCGCCGGCAGCGGCTCGGCGCCCGAGGCTCCCCTGCCAACCCGCGTGGTCGCGCTGCGGTCGGGACGTCTCTCCGCCGAGGCCCTCCTCGCCCGCCTCCGGGAAGGGGAGCCGCCCGTGTACGCCCGGGTCCGCGACGACGCCGTCGTCCTCGATCCCCGCACCCTCCTGCCGGGGGACGAGGAGGCGCTCCTCGCGGCGATCCGCGCCTCCCTCGCGTCGTAGGATAGGACTCCATGCTCGGACGCAAGAAGCGACTCACCTCCTACAGCGACTGCGCGGGCTGAGCGGCGAAGATGTCCCTCGGGGACCTGGCGCACGTGCTGCGCCAGCTCGGCTCGGCGGACGACCCCCGCCTCCTCGTCGGACCCCAGACGTTCGACGACGCGGGGATCGTCCGTCTCGACGAGAACCGCGCGCTCGTGCTGACGGTCGACTTCTTCCCGCCGATCGTCGACGACCCCCGCATGTTCGGGGCGATCGCGGCGGCGAACTCCCTCTCGGACGTCTACGCGATGGGGGGGGAGCCGCTGTCGGTCCTCAACATCGCGGGGTTCCCCGACGGGTTCGACCGGGAGGTGATCGGGGAGATCCTGCGCGGCGGGTCGGACAAGGTGCAGGAGGCGGGCGCGGTCCTCGCGGGGGGGCACACGATCCGCTCCGACCACGTCTTCTTCGGGATGTCCGTGACCGGCCTCATCGACCCGAGGCGGGTCGTGACGAACGCCGGGGCGCGCCCGGGGGACCTCCTCTACCTGACGAAGCCCCTCGGGATGGGAGCCGCCTCGACGGCGATCAAGACCGAGCAGATCTCCCCCGACGGGATCGCCGCGGCGCAGCGGCAGATGGCGACGCTCAACGCGGCGGCCGCGGCGGCGATGAACGAGGCGGGCGCCCACGCCTGCACGGACATCACGGGGTACGGCCTCCTCGGCCACTCCCGCAACATCGCCCTCGCCTCCGGCGTCTCCCTCGTCTTCGAGTCGGAGCGGGTCCCGATCTTCCCCGAGTCGGAGACCCTCGCCCGCAAGGGGGTCCTCTCGGGAGGGGCGAAGCGTGGTCGCGAGGCGCTCGCCGACCTGGTCGAGATCTCCCCCTCCGTCCCCCGGTGGAAGGCGGACCTGTTGTTCGACGCCGAGACGTCGGGGGGCCTGCTCATCTGCGTGGGACCGGAGGCGGCGACCCTCCTGGAGCGCGCCTTCGCCGCGAAGGGAGTTCCGGGAGTGGGGATCGGCCGGGTGGAGCCGGCGGGAAGGGCGAGGCTCCGCGTGGTCTGAGGGAGCAGGCGGCGGACCGAACGGTCGTCGAGGTGTAATCTCTTGCCGCCCAATGGAATGGGGTACGCGGATTCCCCCTGGAAAGCCCGCGCTCCCCCGTTCCTCCGCGAGGGTCAATCCGGGAGGGAGCCCCGAATCGGACTCCCCGCGCGGATTCTCTCCCGATGGACTCGAAGGCAGAACAACGGTAAATACGCCGCGCGCCACCCGGGAGCGGATCGGTGCTGGTGTGCCGCCCGGCCTTCAAAGCCGGTGAGGGGGGCGATCAACCTCCCTGGTGGGTTCGATTCCCATGCGCTCCCGCCAGCTAGCGTAGCGATTCAGACCGATTCCAGGAGTCGACCGGCTTGGGTTCCTCGAAGGCGAGCGTCCGTAAGACCTTGAGGTCAGTGGCCTTCGAGGGGCTCGTCGTCCCCCTCGACCGGGAAAGGCGCGCCGAGGTCCTGGAGGCCCGGGCGACCGATCGCCTGAAGGAGTTCTCGGGGAAGGAGGACCAGGGGCTCTCGATCTCCGTCCGGATGCCCGAGCAGTCGGTGAACCGGGTCGACTTCCTCATCCACGAGGAGGAGTTCCCCGGGAGCCTGACGATCTACCTCGATCCCGACAAGCAGGGGGACGCGTTCGCGTGGCGGGCCTCCTTCGAGGTGAGGGAGGACGGGGCCGTGATCTTCCACCCCGCCCTGAACGGGGGGGAGTACGAGGACTACCTCGCGCGGCGGCTCCACGACTGCGGCCTGCTCGTCCTGCGCAAGGAGGGCCGGGTCGTCCTCGGGGCGCCCCTCTTCTGCGACGGGAAACGGGACGACCGCGAGAAGCTGCGGACCTTCCTCCGCGAGACGCTGACCTTCGTGCTGGTGAAGGCGGAGATCGAGCGGCGGCTCGTCTACCCGCCGGGGATGGAGCCGCCGCCGCTCGAGCTGCCGACGGGGTCGGGGTCCTCGAAGTCGAAGTCGCGCGCGAAGAAGAAGCCCAAGCCCGCCGCCCCCGCCGTGACGGGGAAGGCGCCGATTCCCGCGATTGCGGGAAAGCCCGCGCTTCCTGGAAAGCCCGCGGTTCCTGGAAGGCCCGCGGTTCCGGGAAAGCCCGCGCCCCCGATCCCGAAGCCGCCCGCTGCCGCGGCGAAGGTGGGAGCCGCCGTCCTCCGCGCTGCGCCGCCGAAGTTTCCCCCCGGCCGGCCGCAGGTGAAGCCGGCGCCGGGGGGGGAGAAGCCCGCGGCCGTGAAGCCGGAGCCGTCGAAGGCCGGCGTGGCGCGCGGGGGAGCCTCGAAGAGCCCGAAGCCGGCCGCCCGCCGTCCCGAGCCGAAGTCCGCCAAGCCTCGGAAGAAGAGCGTCGCACGGGCAAAGGCCGCTCCCCGCAGGCCGGCTCCCCGGAAGGCTCGTCGCCGGTAGGGATCGGGCGGCGTCCGGAGGGGGGGCCGAGGGGTCCACGACGATCGGCGACTCGACCCCCGAGGACGATCTCGTCGCGTGAGCACGGAACCCTTCGCGATCCGCCCCTACCAGCCGGGGGACGAGGAGGGGATCCTCCGGCTGTTCGGCCGGGTGTTCGGGCGTCCCGGCGTCCCGCAGAGGACCGAGCGGGAATGGCGCTGGCGGTTCCGGGAGAACCCCGCCGGCACGCGGATCTGGGTCGGCCTGCGCGGGGAGGAGATCGTCTCGCACTTCGCCTCCATCCCCGTGCGCGTCCTCCTCGAGGGCCGCCCGGCGGTCTTCGGCCAGATCGTCGACTCGATGGTCGACCCGGCGCACCGGGGCGGGGGTCTCATGGTCCGGACGGCGGAGCCCTTCTTCGAGGCGCACGGAGGGGCCGATCGGGACGTCGTCATGTACGGTTATCCCGTGGCGGCCGCTTGGCGGATCGGGGCCGCCTTCCTGCGCTACGAAGTCGTGAGGACCGAGACGCTGCTCCTCCGCGAGCCTCCCGTTCCCCTCTCTCCTCCCCCTTCCGCGATGGCGGTGGAGGAGGTCCGTCGCTTCGGCGCGGAGGCGGACGCGCTTTGGGGGCGGGTCGCGCCGGAGTCCGCCGCGGCGAGCGTCCGCGACTCGACCTATCTCGACTGGCGCTACGCCTCCGCCGCCGAGTCCTTCGGATACCGGATGGCGGTCGCGCGGGATCCGGGAGGAGGGGGGAGGGGCCTCGCCGTGTTCCGTCGCGCCCCCTTCCTCGCCCCGGACGCGGGGGTCCTCTGCGACTGGGTCGTCCCCTTCGCGGACGGGGAGGCCGCCCGGGCCCTCCTCGCCTGGGCACTGGGGCGCGCGCGGCAGGAAGGGGCCGCCGTCCTCGGGACGGTCTTCCCCGACTCGAGCCCCTGGTACGGCTGGTTCCAGCGCGAAGGTTTCCGGGTGGCGCCGACCGATTACAGCATGGTGGGGCGCACCTTCGACGCTAGGCACGACGCGGAGTGGCTCCGGCGCCGCTGGTTCTACACCCTCGGGGACACAGACTTGGTCTGATGGGGACCCGCAACTGGGTCGACGCCTCGGCGATCGGCGAGCACGCCCTCGGGCGCGCGCGCCGGGACGTCTGCGGCCTCGTCTCGCACGGGGCCCTCTGGGCGAACCCGGAGGCCTTCTACCTCCTGCCGGTCCTCAATCCCTGGTGCCGCCTCGCGCGGGGGGACGAGGGCGTCGGGACGACCGCCCTCGACTGGGGCCCCCGGATCTTCCGGGCCGACTGGGACGACCCGACGAACCTCGCCCCCGTCGCCGTCAAGCTCTTCGACGACCGCGCGCTCGCGCGGCTGTTCCTGCGCCTGATCGCGCCGCGGCTCTCGCCGGCGCGGTTCGCCGTCCGCACCGTCTGGCCCGACACCGCGAGCGACGCCCGCTACGCGAGCTGCCTCGCGAACCTCGTCGCCGTCCCCGCCTCCATCTCGCCCCTGCTCGAGGTCTCCCTCGCCGCGCGCCTCGCGCTCCGCAGCCGGGCCGAGCAGGTGTTCGGCTGGCGGCCGGTCGGGCTCGCCTCGACGGACGCCTCGCATGGGGCCGGACTCGAGTGGCGGGCCCCGGAGGCGTTCTCCCCCCTGGCGCGGCGCGCCCTCCTGCGCCGGCGGAAGTACCTCGCGCGCCTGCCGCAGAAGCTCCTCGGCGAGCTCGCCCCGACCGACCGGGACAAGGCGGTCCGGGCGGAATTCGACTTCGGTAGCCCCCTGCGGGGCTGATCCTTCTCCGAGGCCGGTCCTCCGGCTAGCCTCGCGCCCCCGGCCATGGACTCCGTCCCGCCTGTTCTCCCCCTGCGGCCCAGCGACGGCCTCGCGGCGGGTGGAGGGGAGGGGGGGAAAGGGTCGGCGCCCCCTCCCGAATCCATCGTCCGGATGAATGGCCTCTCCTCGGGGCTAGGGAAGGGGATTCCGGGCCCGCTCCGGGCCCCCCCCGCCTCCGGCTCGACGGCCGCCGTCCGCCCCTCCGCGCACCAGGCGGAGCTCCCGACCCGATGATCCCCCTCCTCCCCTTCCTGGCAGGGCTCGTCCCTCCCCCTCTTCAAGTCCAGGAGGGGGGAGAGCCCTCCTCCTCGCCGCCCGTCTACGTCGTCCCCATCGAGGGGGTGCTCGACTCGACGATGCTCTCCCTCATCCGCCGCGGCGTCGCCTGGGCGGCGGAGTCGAAGGCGCCGGTCCTCGTGTTCGAGATCAACACGGACGGCGGGGAGTTGGAGCTCATGTGGGAGATCGCGAGGGCGATCGGTCCTCCGAACGAGCCGCCTCACGGCGTGCCGACGGTCGCCTTCATCACGTACCACGCGCTCTCCGCCGGCTCCCTGATCGCCCTCTCCTGCCAGAAGATCTACGCGACGGAGACGGCGATCATCGGGGCGGCCACCCCGGTCCAGGTCGGGCCGACGGGGATCCTCCCGCTCCACGAGGGGGTGCGCCCGAAGCTGGTGAGCGCGCTGCGCGCGGACTTCCGGTCTTGGGCGGAGGCGGGCGGGCGCAATCCGCGCCTCGCCGAGGCGATGGTCGACGCGGAGGTGGAGCTCCTCGAGGCCGAGGTCGAGGGGGAGCGGCGGGTCCTCACCCGCGAGGAGTACGACGTCCGCGCCTCGCGGGGGGCCCCTGCGCGGGTCCTGAAGACGCTGTGCGCGAAGGGGGAGCCCCTCTCCCTCACGGCGCGGGAGGCGCTCCGCCTCGACTTCATCAGCGGGATCGTCTCCGACCGCTCCGAGCTCCTCCAGGCCCTCGGCCTCGCGGGCGCGCCCGTCGTCGAGCTCCAGGCGAGCTGGTCGGAGGGGCTCGTGCGGTTCCTGCGCATGGTGGGCCCGCTCCTGTTCATCGCCGGCTGCGTCCTCGCCTACATGGAGATGAAGATCCCCGGATTCGGCGCGCCGGGGATCCTCGCCCTCGTCTCCTTCGGGCTCCTCCTCTTCGGGAACTACCTGGCGGGCCTCGCCGACGTGTACGACCTCCTCCTCGTCCTCGCCGGATTCGGCTTCCTCGCCGTCGAGCTCTTCGTGCTGCCCGGCTCCCTCCTCTTCGGCATCCTCGGGGCGCTGTGCGTCGTCGCCGGGCTCCTCCTCTCCTTCCAGAACTTCACCCTCCCGCGCCACCAGTTCGACTGGGTCGTCATGCGCGAGAACACGGGGACGCTCGCCCTCTCGCTCGTCGGCGCGGGGTTCGGGATCTGGGGGGTCGCCCGCTTCCTCCCCTACGTCCCGTTCCTGAACCGCCTCGTCCTCCTCCCCCCCTCCCCCCGGACGGGAGAGGCCGCCGTCCTCGAGACCGGCGCGGTCGGGCTCGTCGGCGCGGCGGGGCTCGCGGTCACCGACCTCCGGCCGGCGGGGAAGGTCGAGGTCTCGGGAAGGCTCCTCGACGCGCAGACGACGGGGGACTTCGTCGGCCGTGGCGCCCGGATCCGGGTCGTCGAGGTCTCGGGAAACCGGGTCCTCGTCGAGGGAATTGCCTAGAATGCCGCCTCCCTCCCTGGGAAAGGCCCGCCCGTGATCGTCCCGATCGGCCTCCTCCTCCTCGGCCTGGGACTCCTCGTCGCCGAGGTCTTCTTCCCCTCCCTCGGGACGCTCGCGATCCTCTCGGCGCTCTCCGTCATCGCGTCGGTCGTCTTCGCGTTCAAGGAGAGCCCCGAGGCCGGCTGGTGGTTCCTCGGGATCGCGGTCCTCCTCGTCCCCGCGACGCTCTTCATCGCCTACCGGATCTTCCCCCTCACCCCCTTCGGGCGACGGATGATCGTCTCGGGGCCCTCCTTCGCGAGCGAGGAGCACTCCGCCTCCGACCCCCGGGGGTTCGGGCTCGAAGGGAAGGAGGGGATCGCCCTCTCCTCGCTGCGGCCGGCCGGCGTCGCCATGATCGATGGCCGGCGGGTCGACGTCGTCACCCGCGGGGAGTTCATCGATCCGGGCGCGCGCGTCCGCGTGCTCGAGTTCTCCGGAAACCGCGTGGTCGTCGTCCCGACGGGCGGCGAGCGCGCCGCCTCCCCCGCCTGAGGGGGACCCGACCGAAAGGACCATGAACCCCTTGCACCTCCCCCTCTCCGCGATCCCGCTCCTCGCCCAGGCCGGCCGCCGCGCCGCCGATCCGGGGCGCGGCTTCCCCCTGACGGAGATCCTGATCGGCGGCGCGATCCTCGTCGCGTTCGTCTTCCTCGTCGTCTTCCTCCGCTACGCGAACCTCTGGGTCCAGTCCCTCTTCACCCACGCGGGGATCGGCCTCTTCGAGATGGTCGGGATGTCGTTCCGGAAGGTGAACCCGGCGACGATCCTGCGCGCGAAGATCATGGCCGTGCAGGCGGGCCTCCCCGGGATCCTGACCCGCGACCTCGAGGCGCACTACCTCGCGGGGGGCAACGTCATGAAGGTGATCTCGGCGCTGATCGCGGCCGACCGCGCCCGGATCGCCATGGACTTCAAGCAGGGGTGCGCGATCGACCTCGCCGGACGCGACATCGTCGACGCCGTGAAGACCTCCGTGAACCCGAAGGTGATCGACTGCCCCGACCCGAAGAAGGGGAAGGAGGAGGTCGCGGCCGTCGCGAAGGACGGGATCCAGGTCCTCGCGAAGGCCCGCGTGACGGTGCGGACGAACATCGCCCGGCTCGTCGGCGGGGCGACGGAGGAGACGATCATTGCCCGCGTCGGGGAGGGGATCGTCTCCGCGATCGGCTCGAGCGGCTCCCACAAGGAGGTCCTCGAGAACCCCGACCGGATCTCGAAGAACGTCCTCGCGAAGGGGCTCGACGCCGGGACGGCCTTCGAGATCGTCTCGATCGACATCGCCGACGTCGACATCGGCCACAACATCGGCGCGCGGCTCCAGGCCGACCAGGCGGAGGCGGACAAGCGGGTCGCCCAGGCGATGGCCGAGAAGCGACGGGCGATGGCCGTCGCCGCCGAGCAGGAGATGCGGGCCGAGGTGATGGCGAACCGGGCGAAGGTCGTGCTCGCCGAGGCCGACGTGCCCCGCGCCTTCGCGGAGGCTCTGCGCGCCGGGAGGCTCGGGGTCTTCGACTACTACAAGCTCCAGAACGTGCAGGCCGACACGAAGATGCGGGAGTCGATCGGAGGCGGGGGAACCGGCCCCGTCGAGAAGAAAGGGTAGCGCCCCGTGCCCGACGAGCTGCAGCGTCTCGTCCGGTGGGTCAGCGACCACTTCCAGCTCGTCGTCTTCGTGGTCGTGCTCGCCTCGAGCGTCCTCCTCCCGATCTTCAAGAAGGCGGCCGAGGCCCGCGAGCGCGCCGCGCGAAAGGAGCGGGGTCCCCGGGGGGAGGAGGAGACCTTCTCGACCGGGCCCGGGGGGGAGCCGGAGGAGGAGGGGCCGGCCGGGCCCCGGGACTTCGACTGGGGGAAGTGGCTCGAGGAGATGCAGCAGAGGTCGGCGGGGGAAGCCCCCTCCCAGGCCGGGGAGAAGCCCGCCCCGAAGGCGCCGCCCCGCGCCCAGCCGCGCTCTCTCGAGGAGGACGTGGAGGAGGAGGGGAAGCCCGTCTGGGACCGCCGGCCTCTGACGGAGGCGGGGCCCCTGTCGGAGGCGCGGCCCCTGAGGAAGGCCGAGCCCCTGACGAAGGCCCGTTCGCTGGAGAGGGCGCCTCTCTCCAAGCCCGCGCCCCTGACCGAGGCGGTTCCCCTCACGGAACTGGCGCCCTACGCCCCCGGGGCCGAGCCCGAGCCCGTCGGGACGCTCGAGCCGGGGCGGGTCGAGACGGTCGGGGACTCGGTCTACGTCCTCGACATGCCCTCGGAGGTGACGACCCTCGACCGCCCCGCGGCGGTGAGCTCCATCGAGAAGGAGAAGCCCTCGACTCCGGCGGCCGCCGCGCTCCCCGTCGAGGTGGCGGCGCTCATCCGCATCCCGACGGACCCCCACGAGTGGTCCCAGGCGTTCGTCGTGAGCGAGGTGCTCGGCCGTCCAGCCGCGCTCCGGGAGCCCGAGGAGGGAGTCGCTCCGGGGCTGCGCTGAAGGGCTACCAGAGCCCCGTCCAGAAGAAGTCGGCGAGCGCGCCCGGGAATCCCCGGGCGTCCTGCCGGGCCCGGGCGGCCTCGTGATCGAGGAGCCAGCCGAGCCCGGAGGTCCCCTGCTCCCACTCCGTCGCGAGCCAGCGGGGAACCCCCGTCGCCATCGCCGCCCCGCGATCGAGGTCCTCCTCGAACCGCCCGCTCATCTCGGAGAGCCCGAAGCGGAGGCGGCGGAGATCCCGGGCGCTGTCGCGGGCGACCCAGTCGGGGAAGCCCGTGACGTGGCCGAGGGTCTCCCTCGCGTCCCTCCCGAGGTCCTCGCCGGCGCGGGCGAAGGTGCTCCGGAGGGCGGCCCAGTCCCTCCCGACGTCGCGCGCGATCCAGCGCGGGCCCCCCGCGAGGATCTCCCAGGTCGAGCGCGCGTCCCCCCGGATCTGCCGGGCGGGGGCCGCGACCCCGGTCTCGAGGCTCCGCGTCGCGGAGCAGCCCGCGGCGGCGAGCGCGAGGAGGAATGCTTCAGCCCGCATGGCCCGGTCCAGGATCCCCTCCGACCCGCGCCCCGTCGAGAATCTTCCCGTCCTCGATCCGCACGCGCCGGGGACAGCGGCGGGCGAGCTCCGGGTTGTGCGTCGCGATCACGAAGGTCTTCCCGCTCTCGCGGTTGAGCGCGAGGAGGAGATCGACGATCTCGCTCCCGGTCCTCGAGTCGAGGTTCCCGGTCGGCTCGTCGCAGAGCACGATCTCCGGCTCCGCGAAGAGCGCCCGCGCGATCGCCACGCGCTGGCGCTCCCCGCCCGAGAGCTGGGCGGGCCGGTGCAGGAGGCGGTCGCCGAGCCCGAGGCGGCCGAGGAGCGCCCCCGCCCGGTCCCGCTCCTCCCACGAGGAGCGTCGCGGTCCCGCCCCGGGGCCGATCCAGCGGGGGAGGAGGGTGTTCTCGAGGGCGTCGAGCTCCGGGATGAGGTGGTAGAACTGGAAGACGAAGCCGATCTCGCGATTGCGGGTCCGGGCGCGCTGCGCGAAGGAGAGGGAGGAGGCGTCGACCCCCCGCAGCCGCACGGAGCCGGCGCTCGGGACGTCGAGGAGCCCCAGGCAGTGGAGGAGCGTCGACTTGCCCGCGCCCGAGGCCCCGAGGAGGGCCGCCATCTCCCCCCGCGCGAGCGCGAGGTCGATCCCGCGCAGGACCTCGATCTCCCGTCCCCCGACGCGGTAGGACTTCCGGAGGTCCCGGACCTCGAGAAGCGGGGGCTCACTCATAGCGCAGGGAGACGACGGGGTGCTTGCGGGAGGCGATCCACGCCGGGATCAGCGAGGCGAGGAAGCCGGCCGTCAGGGTGAAGGCGAGGATCAGGACGACGCCGGTCACGTCGACCTCGCAGGGGAGCCGGTCGAAGATGTAGATGTCGGCCCGGAAGATCTCGAGGCCGAGGTGGTGCTTCAGCCACTGCTCGATGGCCGGGAGGTTGAGGGCCACGGCGAGCCCGCCCGCCAGGCCGAGCGCCTCCCCGAGGAGCGTGATCGTGAGACCGAGGGCGAGGAAGACGCCGAGGATCCCGCCCCGGGCGGCCCCGAGCGCCATCAGGATCCCGATGTCCCGCGTCTTCTCCTTGACCGTCGTCGAGAGGAGGGCGAAGAGGAGGAAGGCGGCCACGATCACGATGAAGAAGAGGATCACGGCCATGATCCGCTTCTCGTTGTCGATCGCGCCGAGGAGGATGCGCTTGCGCTCCTCCCAGGTCTCGACGTAGAGGAACTCGCTGCGCCCCCCCAGGCCGTCCTCGACGAAGGTCCCCGGGAGCTCCGCAGCCGCGAGGCGCCGCTCGATCTCCCGCACGACCTCCGCCCCGCGCGAGGGGTCCTCCAGCCGCACGACGATCTCGGAGAAGTCCTCCTCCCCCTCGAGGAACTCGCGGGCGAGGACCTCCCGCGGGAGGAGGATCGTCGAGAGGTCGTACTCGTACTCCCCCGTGCGGAACGTCCCGGCGACGGCGAAGTGGCGATTGATCGGCCGCACGCGGTTGCCGGAGGCGGTCCAGGTCGCCGTGGCGAGGTCGATCGTCTGCCCGCGGTGCAGGCGGAGGTTCCGGTAGAGCTGCTCCCCGACGACGACCGCGCGGGGGGGCGCCTCCCGGTCCTCCGGGGAGAGGACGTCGAGGGGGGGCGCGAAGGGGTGGGCGGGGTCGGCGACGCGGGAGTCCCCCTGCGTCCGGTCGAGCGGGGGGTTGCTCAGCGCGACCGCGAGATTCGTCACGCCCGCCTCGGCCTCCGGGTCGAGGCCGATCAGCTGGGCGGCGTTGCGGGCGCCGAGGGCCGCCGAGGTGCGCATGAAATTCGTCGACCGCCCGACCGAGATGAGGGCGACGTGGAGGAAGCGCGGCGCGCACCCGGCGACCCCGGGCGTCGAGCGGAGCACCTTCTCGTAGTCGGCGTAGGGGCCGATCCTCTCCCCCTCCCGCGGGCGGGGGGTGACGATGATGTCGGCGAGAGAGCCCCGCGCCATGCGCCGCGTCTCCTGGATGAACCCGTTCATCACCGACAGGACGACGACGAGGGCGAGGACCCCGACGGCGATCCCGAGGATCCCGACGAGGTGGATCCAGCGGGCGAAGAGGTAGCGCCGGGCCAGGGCCGCCGCGTACACGGCTCATCCCCGCTCCGGCCGCATGAGGGGGAAGAGGATCACGTCGCGGATCGTCGGCGCGTCGGCGAGGAGCATCGCGAGCCGGTCGATCCCGACGCCGAGCCCCCCGGCGGGGGGCATCCCGTAGGCGAGGGCCCGCAGGAAGTCGGTGTCGACCGCCCGCGGCGCCTCCTCGTCCCGCGAGGCGACCTGGCCCCGGAGGATCTCCTCCTGCAGGACGGGGTCGTTCAGCTCCGTGAAGGCGTTGGCGAGCTCCATCCCGGCGACGAAGAGCTCGAAGCGCTCCGCGAAACGGGGGTCGGCGGGCTTGCGCTTGGCGAGGGGGCAGATCTCCGCGGGGTAGTCGAGGACGAACACGGGCCCCTCGAGCCGCTCCTCGACGAGGGCCTCGAAGAGGTCGTTCGCGACGACCGCCGCGGGGCGTCCCGCCTCCGGGAGGCCCGCGGTCCGCGCCCTCGCCCGCAGCGCCCCCTCGTCGAAGAGGTCGACCCCGGCGTGCTCCCGCAGGAGGTCGGCGTAGCGCGCGCGCCGGAACGGGGGAGCGAAGGCGTAGGTCCTCCCCCGGAACGGGACCTCCGTCGTTCCGGAGACCGCGCGCGCGGCCTCCGCGAACATCTCCTCGACGAGCCGCGCGATCCCCTCGTAGTCCGCGTACGCCTCGTAGGACTCGAGCATCGTGAACTCGGGGTTGTGCTTGCGGGAGATCCCCTCGTTGCGGAAGACCCGGCCGATCTCGTAGACGCGCTCGAGGCCGCCGACGAGGAGCTTCTTCAGGGGGAGCTCGAGGGCGATGCGGAGGTAGAGGTCGAGGTCGAGCGTGTTGTGGTGGGTCGTGAAGGGGCGCGCGCTCGCGCCCCCGGCGATCGGGTGGAACGTCGGCGTCTCGACCTCGACGTACCCGCGCCCGTCGAGGAAGGCGCGGATCGCGCGGACCAGGCGCGCGCGCTTCTCGAAGACCTCCCGGACCCCCTCGCTCGCCCAGAGGTCGACGTAGCGCAGGCGCGTGCGCAGCTCGACGTCGGCGAGGCCGTGCCACTTCTCGGGAGGGGGGAGGAGCGCCTTCGCGAGGAGGACGACCTCCGTGGCGAAGAGGGTCACCTCCCCGGTCTTCGTCCGCCCGACCTTCCCCTTCGCGGCGAGGAGGTCGCCCAGGTCGAGCCGTCCGTAGACCGCCCACGCACGCTCGCCGACCTCCCCCTTCCGGACGGCGACCTGGATCCTCCCCGTCCGGTCCTGGAGCACGAGGAACGCGAGCTTCCCGAAGGGGCGATGCGCGAGGATCCGCCCCGCGACCGTCGCCTCCGCCTCTCCCTTCTCGGCGAGGTCGCGAGCCGATGCGATCGGCGAGGGGGAGGGGGAGCGGGCCGGGTAGGGGTCGACCCCCTCGCTCCTCAGCCTCTCGAGGGTCCGCAGGCGGTCGGGATCGAAGAGTTCGCTCGTCACGAGGTCGAGCCCCCCGGACGGCCGGAGGGGCCCCGGAAGATACTGGAGGGCGCCCTTCGCCGCGAAGCGGGCGGCGCGCGCGCCGGCGGTTAAGAGGTACCGAGGGGGAGGGGCGCGGCGAGGAGGGGGGACCGTCGGACCCGCGCGAGGAGACCGTGGTGGAGGATAGGGGACTCGAACCCCTGACCTCTACAATGCCATTGTAGCGCTCTTCCAGCTGAGCTAATCCCCCGCGGTCGGGCGGATTCTAGCGCTCCCGCCTCGGCGGATCCAAGCGCCGCGGTCGCTCCTCCCGACGGCCGCCGCTATCCTCCGCCTCCCTTCCATGGCCGCCCGCCCTCTCTATCCCTTCGCCGAGATCGAGACGCGCGCCCGGGCCCTCTGGGAGAGGGAGGACCTGTTCCGCGCCCGCCTCGAGGGGCCGGGGCGCAAGTTCTACGCCCTGATGATGTTCCCCTATCCCTCGGGGCACCTCCACGTCGGGCACGGCCGCAACTACATCCTCGGCGACGCCCTCGTCCGCTACCGCCTGATGCGGGGGGATCGGGTCCTCTCGCCGATGGGGTGGGACGCCTTCGGCCTCCCCGCGGAGAACGCGGCGATCCAGGGAGGGAAGCACCCGCGCCTCTCGACCCTCGCGAACATCGCGCGGATGAAGGAGCAGCTCCAGCGCTGGGGGTGCGGCTACGACTGGAGCCGCGAGATCGCCTCCTGCCATCCCGGCTACTACCGCTGGACGCAGTGGATGTTCCTGCAGCTCTACCGGGCCGGGCTCGCCTACCGCAAGCGCGCGCCGGTCAACTGGTGCCCGTCCTGCGCGACCGTGCTCGCGAACGAGCAGGTCCTCGACGGGGCGTGCGAGCGGTGCGGGACGATGGTCGAGCCGCGCGACCTCGAGCAGTGGTTCTTCCGGATCACCGCCTACGCCCAGCGCCTCCTCGACGACCTCCGCCTTCTCGACCGCTGGCCCGAGCGCGTCCTCGCCATGCAGCGCAACTGGATCGGGAGGAGCGAGGGGGTCGAGCTCGACTTCCGGATCTCCCCGGGGGAGGAGGTCGTGCGCTGCTTCACGACCCGCCCCGACACGGTCTTCGGGGTCACCTTCGTCGCGATGGCCCCCGAGCACCCGATCCTCGAGCGCGTCTGCGCCGGCAACCCCCGCGCGGGCGCGATCCGGGCGTTCGCGGGGAAGGCGCGGCGCCAGAACTTCGTCGAGCGGACGTCGGCCGATTCGCCGAAGGAGGGGATCGACACGGGGGTCAAGGTGCGGGTCCCGCTCTCGGGCGAGCTCGTCCCGCTCTGGGTCGTGAACTACGTCCTCCCGGAGTACGGCACGGGGGCCGTGATGGGGGTGCCGGCCCACGACGAGCGGGACTTCGCGTTCGCGAAGGCGCACGCCCTCCCGGTCCGGGTCGTCATCGAGCCCCCCGACGGGATCCCCCCGGGCGGTCTCGCGCAGGCCCACGTCGGGGAGGGGCGCCAGGTGAACTCCGGCCCCTTCGACGGCCTCCCGAACTCGGAGGGGTGGGAGAGGATCGCCGACGCCGTCGAGAAGGAGGGGGTCGGGCGCCGGAGAGTGACCTTCCGCCTGCGCGACTGGCTGATCTCGCGCCAGCGCTACTGGGGCGCGCCGATCCCGATCGTCACCTGCGCGGCGTGCGGGATCGTCCCCGTCCCCGAGGAGTCGCTCCCGATCCTCCTCCCGCCCGACGTCGAGTTCCGGCCGACGGGGGAGAGCCCGCTCGCGCGCTCGCCCGAGTTCGTGGAGACCTCCTGTCCGAAGTGCGGCGGGAAGGCGCGGCGCGAGACGGACACGATGGACACGTTCGTCGACTCCTCCTGGTACTTCCTGCGCTACCTCTCCCCCCGCGACACCGCGCGCCCCTTCGACCGCGCCCTCCTCGACGCCTGGCTGCCGGTCGACCAGTACATCGGCGGCGTCGAGCACGCGATCCTCCACCTCCTCTACGCGCGCTTCTTCACGAAGGTCCTCCACGACCTGGGGCACGTCGGGTTCGACGAGCCCTTCGGCGCCCTCTTCACGCAGGGGCTGATCACGAAGGTCGCCTACCAGTGCCCCGAGCACGGCTGGCTCCCTGCGGGCCCCTCCCTCGAGGCGCGCGTCGCCGGAGGGACGCGGACCTGTCCCGAGCCGCGGCACGAGCGGTTCGAGGCCCCCCCGGAACTCCGCGTCTCCCTCCACAAGATGTCGAAGTCGAAGGGGAACACGGTCCCCCCGGAGCCGCTGATCGAGCGATTCGGGGCGGACGCCGTGCGGCTCTACACGCTCTTCGTCGGGCCCCCCGAGAAGGAGGCGGAGTGGGACGACGCGTCGGTCGTCGGCCAGTACCGCTTCCTCGCCCGCTTCCACGACCTCGTCCGCTCCCTCGCCCCGGTCCCGGCGGGAGGGGACCCGAAGGGGGCGAAGGGGGCGTTCGACGATCTGCGCCGCGCGGCCCACTCCGCGCTGCGGTCGGTCAGCGAGGCGTTCGAGGGGGACTTCCACTTCAACACGGCGATCGCGACGCTCCACACCCTCGCGGACCGGATCGGGAAGGCGGCGCCGGCCGCCGAGGCCCCGGCCGACCGCGCGGCGCTCCGGGAGGCGGCGCTCCTGGCCGTCCGGATGCTCGCCCCCTTCGCCCCGCACCTCGCCGAGGAGCTTTGGTCCTCGATGGGGGAGAAGGGGAGCGTCTTCCGCCGCGCCTGGCCGGCCTACGACCCCGCGCTCGCGAAGTCGCGCGAGGTCGAGATCGCCCTCCAGGTGAACGGGAAGGTCCGCTCCCGCCTCGTCGTCCCCTCCGACGCGGCGGAGGAGGAGATCCGCTCGCGGGCCCTCGCCGACGAGCGCGTCCGCGAGTGGACCGCCGGCCGGCCGATCGCGAAGACGGTCGTCGTCCCCGGCCGGCTCGTGAACTTCGTCCTCCGGTAGGGGATGCGCCGCCTCGTCCTCGTCCGCCACGGGGAGACGGAGGGACGCTCGAGCGTCCGGTTCCTCGGCCGGACGGACAGCCCCCTCGCGGAGGAGGGGAGGGACCAGCTCCGTCGCACACGGGAGGAGCTCGCCTCCCTGTCCTTTGACGTCGCGTTCACCTCGCCCCTCTCCCGGGCCCGGGAGTCGGCGCGGATCCTCCTCGAGCGCCGCGGCCTCGCCCCGCAGGTCGTCGAGGGGTTCCGCGAGATCGACTTCGGCCGGCTGGAGGGGCTGACGGAGCCCGAGATCGCCGCGCGCGAGCCGAAGTTCTTCCGGGTCTGGCGCGTCGAGAAGCGCGCGCAGGGGTATCCCGGCGGGGAGGAGTTCGAGGAGTTCCGGCGACGGGTCGTCGCGGCGTACGACGGACTCGAGTCGGCCGGCTCCATCCGGGGGAGCGTCCTCGTCGTCGCCCACCGCGGGAGCCTGCGCGCGATCCTCTCCCGGACGCTCGGGCCGGAGGCCTGGGACCGGCGCGACCTCCTCCTCGACCTCGGCGGGTGGCTCACCCTCCGCGAGGAGGACGGGTCCTGGCGCATCGGGGAGCGCTCGGCGCGCTGACCGCGCCGGATATCATCCGCGCCCCGCCCCGCCCGGGACCATGCTCGAGAAGGCCGAGGCCTCCCTGCTCGCCCATCGCGCGCTCGAGGCCGCGAAGGCCGACGAGACGGAGGTCCTCCTCGTCTCCCGCCGCACCGAGTACGTCCGCTTCGCGGACGGGCTCCCGACCCAGGACGGGAGCGTCGAGGAGTTCGACCTCGCGATCCGGGTGCGGACCGAGGGGAGGGAGGGGAAGGCGAGCGCGGGCTCCACCGAGGAAGGGGCGGTCCGGGCCGCGGCGCAGCGCGCGCTCGCCTCCGCCCGCGCGCGCCCGCCCGATCCGGATCTCCTCCCCCTCCCCGGCGCGGCCACCTACGTTCCGAAGAACGACTTCGCGGAGGACACCGCGGCCCACTCCTTCCCGGCGAAGGCGGCGGCGATCGCGACGGCCGCGGAGGTCGCGCGGGAGCGGAACCTGCGGGCGAGCGGGCGCTTCCTGACGGAGGCGGTCTCCTCGACGATCGTCAACTCCCGGGGGTGCGCCGCCCACCACGCCTCCACGCGCGCCTCCTTCGCCGTGACGGCGCTCTCGGAGGACTCCGAGGGGTGGTGCGAGGTGACCCACCACGACGTCGCCCGGCTCGACCCCCGCGCCGTCGCCGCGCGCGCGGCCGAGAAGGGGGCGCTCGGGCGCGTCCCGCGCGACCTCCCGCCCCGCCGCATCCGCGTCGTCCTCGAGCCTCCGGCGGTCGCGAACCTCCTCTTCTTCGCCGCGACCCAGGCCTTCGGGGCGCGGTCGGTCGAGGAGGGCGCCTCCTTCCTCGTCGGGCGGTTCGGGGAGCGCGTCCTCGACCCCCGGATCACCATCGAGGACGACCTCTTCCATCCCCTCCACATCGGGGCCCCGTTCGACGGCGAGGGAATGCCGGCCCGCCGCGTCTCCCTCGTCGAGGGGGGGATCGCGCGGGGGGTCGTCCACGACCGGGCGAGCGCGGCGCGCCACGGCACGACCTCGACGGGCCACTCCCTCCCGCAGCCGAACGAGGCGGGGCCGCTCCCCACCCACCTCGTCCTCGGCTCCGGGGACAAGACGGTCGAGGAGATGGTCCGCGCCTCGAAGGAGGCGGTCCTCGTCTCGCGCATCCACTACGCGAACCTGATCGACCCCCGGACGCTCACGGTGACGGGGATGACGCGGAGCGGGACCTTCTGCGTCCGGGACGGAGCGCTCGCCTACCCGATCCGCAACCTCCGCTTCACGGAGAGCCTCGTCCAGGCCCTCGGCCGGGTCGTCGCGATCGGCGGCCGCCGCGAGCTCGCCCAGGCCTTCTTCGGCGGGGACTTCGTCGTCCCGGCCCTCTCCGTCGAGGACTTCGCGTTCACGAGCTCGACCACCTTCTGATGGAACCCCGGGAGCTCGCCGCCTGCGGCCTCGACGAGGCGCGCGCCCGCGGGGCCTCCTACGCCGAGGTCCGGGTCGTGCGCTCGGAGGCGCAGAACCTCGGCGTGCGCAACGGGGCGATCGCGACCCTCGAGTCCCCCGCCTCGGAGGGCTTCTCCGTCCGGGTCCTGCGGGAGGGAGCCTGGGGATTCGCGGCCTCCCCCCGCTCCACGCGCGAGGCGGTCGTCGGGGCGGCCGGGCGGGCCGTCGCGGCGGCCGACGCCCTCTCGCGCCTCCGCGGCGAGCGGAGGATCGAGCTCGCCCCCAACCCCCCGCAGGTCGCGCGCTGGGAGGGTCCCTGCGGGCGGGATCCCTTCGGCGTCTCCCTCGAGGAGAAGCTCGACCTGCTCCGCCGGTGCGACGCGGGCCTCCGGACGAGGCCCGAGGTCGTCGCGGCCTCCTGCACGATGAGCTTCCTCCGGGAGCACTCCTGGTACGCGAACTCGGAGGGGGCCTTCCTCGAGCAGCGCTTCGTGCGCTCGGGGGCGGGCCTCCTCGCCCGGGCGGCCGGGCACGGGGACGTCCAGACGCGCTCCTACCCGATGTCGTTCGGCGGGCAGTTCGTCCAGGGGGGGTACGAGGCCGTCGAGGCCCTCGACCTCCCGGCGCACGTCAAGCGGACGCGGGACGAGGCGGTGGCCCTCCTCGAGGCGCCCCCCTGCCCCGCCGGCGTGCGGGACCTGATCCTCGGCTCCTCCCAGGTCGCGCTCCAGCTCCACGAGTCGTGCGGCCACCCCTGCGAGCTCGACCGGGTCCTCGGCGCGGAGGTCGACCTCGCCGGCGGCTCCTTCCTCACTCCCGACAAGCTCGGCCGGTTCCGCTACGGCTCCGACCTCGTCACGATCGTCGCGGACTCCGTCTCCCCCGGCGGCCTCGCGACCTTCGGCTTCGACCACGAGGGGGTCCCGGCGGGTCGCTGGCCGCTCGTCGAGAAGGGGATGTTGACGGGCTACCTGACGAACCGGGAGACGGCCCGCGCCATCGGCGAGGACGCCTCGCGGGGAGCCGCGCGCGCGCACGGATGGGCCTCCTTCCCGATCATCCGGATGGTGAACATCTCCCTCGAGCCCGGGACGTGGGACCTCGACGCGCTCGTCGCCTCCACCGAGGACGGGATCCTCTGCGACACGGTGAAGTCCTGGTCGATCGACCAGATGCGCCTCAACTTCCAGTTCACGACGGAGGTCGGCTGGGAGATCAAGGGCGGCAAGATCGGCCGGCTGCTCAAGAATCCGACCTACCAGGGGACGACCCCCGAGTTCTGGGCCTCCTGCGACGCGATCGCCTCGCGCCGGCACTTCGTCCTCTGGGGGATCCCGCAGTGCGGGAAGGGGAACCCGATGCAGATCGCGGAGGTCTCCCACGGCGCGGCCCCCGCGCGATTCCGCGGCATCCGCTTCGTCGGTCCGTGAGCCCGGCCTCCTCCCCCCTCCTCGCCATGCGGGGGATCTCCAAGCGCTACCCGGGGGTCCAGGCGCTGGCCGGCGTGGACCTCGAGCTAGGGCGGGGGGAGCTCCTCGGCCTCGTCGGGGAGAACGGCGCGGGGAAGTCGACCCTCATGAAGGTCCTCGCCGGGGCCGAGCGCCGCGACGCGGGGGAGATCCTCCTCGAAGACCGGCCCCTCGCGGCCGCGGGGCCCGCCGAGGTCCGGCGCCTCGGCGTCAACATGGTCTACCAGGAGTTCAACCTCGTCCCCTCCCTCACGGTGGCCGAGAACGTCGTCCTCGGCGCCGAGCCCCGGACCCGCCTCGGCTTCCTCCGGCGCCGCGAGGAGAGGGAGCGGGTCGCCCGCCTCTTCCGGGAGGAGATCGGCGTCCCCCTCGACCCCGACGCCCCGGTGGAACGGCTCTCGGTGGCCGAGCGCCAGATGGTCGAGATCGGGCGGGCCCTCTTCGTCTCCTCGAAGGTGCTCGTCCTCGACGAACCCTCCTCCGCGCTCACGCCCCGCGAGCTCGAGCGGCTCTTCGCCGTCCTCCGGCGGCTCGCGGCCGCAGGCGTGGGCGTCGTCTACATCAGCCACCGCCTCGGGGAGGTCCTCGAGCTCTGCTCCCGCGTCGTGGTCCTGCGCGACGGCCGGACGGTCGCGGGATTCCGGGTCGAAGGCGATCCCCGGGCGCTCACGCGGGGGATCGTGCGCGCGATGGTCGGGCGGGAACTCTCGGAGGAGTACCCGGACCTCCCTCCCCCCCAGCCGCGCGAGGCGCTCCGCGTCGAGTCCCTCTCCTCCCCGGGGAGGTTCCAGGAGATCTCCTTCGGCCTCCGCGCGGGGGAGGTCCTCGGCCTCGCCGGCCTCGTCGGCGCCGGTCGGTCGGACGTGCTCGCGGCGATCTACGGCGCCGCCCCTGCCGCGAGCGGGCGGATCCTCCTCGACGGCCGGCCTGTCCGGATCGCCCGGGCCGCCGACGCCCTCGCCGAGGGGATCGGCCTCGTGACGGAGGACCGGGCCCGCTTCGGGATCGTCCCCGACCGTTCCGTCCGCGAGAACGTGAGCCTGGCGAGCCTCCGTGCGCTCTCGACCTTCGGCTTCGTCCGCCGCCGCCGGGAATCCGAGGAGGTGGGCACCCTCGCCCGCGATCTCGCCGTGCGGGCCCCGAGCCTCGAGAGCCGGATCGTCGATCTCTCGGGCGGCAACCAGCAGAAGGCCCTCGTCGCCCGCGCCCTCCTCACGCGCGCCCGCATCCTCCTCCTCGACGAGCCCACGCGCGGCGTCGACGTCGGCGCCCGGGCCGAGCTCTACACTCTCGTCGCCTCCCTGGTCTCGAAGGGAGCCGCGGTCCTCCTCGCCTCCTCCGACCTCCTCGAGGTCCTCGGCATGAGCCACCGCATCCTCGTCTTCCGCGGCGGGCGGATCGTCGGCGAACTGCCGCGCATGGCCCCGTCGAGGGAGGCGCAGGAGAAGGTCATGGCGCTCGCGGCGGCGTAACGGTTCCGCCAAGCGGCCCTGCCGTCGGGACTGCACTCGGCGAAGTCCCGTGCCGGGGCACCGCGCGTCGCGGCCCGCTCCTCAGGCCGTCCCTGGGAGAGCGTCCCCACTCGAGATCACCTCGGCTCCGGGGGGCTGAGCGGGGAGGGAGGGGCCGGCGATTCCTCCCGGACGATGACCACGAATTCCCCTTCGCCGTGCAAGGAGTCGACGCTCGCTCGCCCCACTCCCCTCCCGGAAACGGTCCTCGCTTCGAAGAGGACCCCTGACTGGGGTCCGACGACCGGGAGCTCCACGGAGCCGTCCGCCCCGGACTCCAGATGGCAAAGCCAGATCCCGGTGGCGGAGTCCTCCACCCGAACCGAGGCGGAGGCGACGGGGGTCCCGTCCTCGGCTCTCACCTTGCCCCGGATCCAGCGCTCGACGGGACGCCAGTTCTCGACGCTCGCACGAGTCTCTTCTCCCGCTCGGATCTCCACCCCGTCCTGGTCGGCCCAGTACCCGTTTGCTTCGACCACCAGCCTGTACACACCCGGTGCGCACCTCTGCAGCACGATCGGATTCGTCCCCGACCCCCTCATGGGTTGCGCGCGGGCGAGCCGCCCACCGGAAAGGAGGAGTGCGCGCGGCGCCACCAGGTCGGCCTCGACGCCGGGGGGCTTCGTCAAGGCGATCACCACGGTTCCTTCTCGTGGAGCCTGCTTCCTCGGCAATCGCATGACCAACCTCTCGCCGGACGTGGCGAGTCGATGGCGCAGCTCGGCGGGCTCGTAGAGCGGATCGTGCTCCTTCCCACCTTCGTCGGCGAGGAAGGCGGTGATGCGGAGCTCCCCGTGCGGGAGGCCACGCAGGAGGGTCTCGACGTGGCTCCTCAGAACGACGGTCACGGGATACGACCTCCGAGGCGGGCCAGACGCGAGGAGGTGGAGCAGCACCCGCACGTCCCGGATCACGGGGCTGTCGCCCTCCGGAACCACGGTCAGGAGGAGGTCGGTGTTCGCGATCGGGATCTCTCCCGTGTCCACCGTACTCGAGGCGACCGCTTCCGTAGGCACGAAGCCGAAGAAGAGCGCGTATTCCGTCTGCGCGCAGTAGGCGAGGAGCTTCGGCCCGGCGGAAACCCTCCGGAATTCGAACGAACTCCCGTCCGTGATCCACCGGGCGCGCTCGCTTGAGAAGCCGCGTCCTCCTGCGGAGACCTCCCAGAGCCGGACGAGGGCCGGAATCCCCGGGGGATGGGAGGAGGGGAGGCGGCCGACGATTCGGGTGGGGGCGTCGAGCGAGAGCGGGACGGTCCGAGTCTCACCCGGCGACAGTGGATCGATCGCCGCCTCAGCGTAGGCCCCGTCCTCCGCCTCCGCCGTCACGGTCGCGCCGACTCCCGGCGGGACGCGGGGCAGGGCGAAGGCGCCCAGAGAATCCGCCGCGGCGTGAAGTCCGTCCTCCAGGGCTCCATCGCCGGGATGGAGGGAAACTGACGGCCGGTCGAAGTCGGAGTGGAGGCGCACCCGGACCCGAGCGCCGCTCACCCCCAGCGACGTCGTCGCGCGGATCGCTCGTCCTTCGATCCGGGCGAACGGTGTGAGTACGATCTCCACGATGCCCGGTGGGGGTCCGGTCGGGAACCGTTCGAGCTTGCCGAGGTGTCCGGGGGCGTCCACCCGGAGACTCCATCTTCCCCGGGGGATCCGATCGATCCGGGCCCTCCCCGTCTCGTCCGTGATCGACGAACCCGCAGCGTCACCCGGACCGTCCGCCGGCCGATCGAGAGGCCCGCCGGCAACCACCCACAGTAGTCGGGCACCCGGGACGGGGCGAAGGCCCGCGACGTGGTGTGCGAGCACAGAGACCCAGCACCCTTCGTCGGAATGGCCGTCCGGACCCGACCCCTGACGTCGAGAGGGGTCCTGTGCGAGCGGTTCGAGGAAACCCGACGGTTCCGGCGAGCCGGTCCGCACACGCTCCGGCGTCCTCAGGGAGTCGTTCGGATCAGCCGGGTCCGGTGAATTCGAGGTCAGGAACAGGGCGGCGGCAACTGCCCCTCCGAGACCGAGTGCCGCGATCCATCGACCGAGGTTCATGGTCAGGAAGGAGGGAGGAGGGCGACCGAACGCCTTCGGGACGGAGGCAGGTCTTCCGGTCTCACTTGCCCGACCACCCGTAGAGGAAGAAGACTCTCCCGCTGCAGTCGCCTCCGGTGAGGACGTTTTTGCAGAGGCCCTCGAGTTTCAGCCCGGGGCTGGGCTGCTTGATCCAGGTTCGCGAGACTCCCCCTCTCTTGGCCGAGGCTTCGACACGGCAGTTTCCTGAGAAGGTGACGATCGCGCTGCCATCCAGGTTGGCTTCACCGCTGTCATTGGCGGAAATCGTCTCCGAGGAGGAGCCTTCCCCCGCGCTGGGGGTAAACGTGATCGGGCCGCCATGACTCCCGAGCGTCCAGGACACCTGGCCCGTTGCTCCGGAATCCCTCCCCACACCTCCCGCCGCATTCACGGAGATGATGGTGCCCGACATCCCTCCGGCCACCACCGAGGTCACTTTCACCTTTCCCTCCATGCGACCCGCGGCGAGAGCGGCAGCGGGAGCGTCGATCAAGTGGGCGAACAGTCTCGCCTTCGGTTTCCACCTCCCCTCGTACCGGGGGAGGCATCCGGGTGACGCCAGCGCGAGCTCGATCTTGTAGTTCCCGTCTCCGGCGGAGGATGCAGTGTTGCTGACGGTCGGGTTGAAGGGGAAGGGACACAAGTTGGCGGCGGTGCTGGAACCCCAGATCTGCATTCCTCCGGCCTTCGTCTGTGCATTCGCCTCCGCCGCGCCGAGGCAACCGACGTCGGGCGGCTGCACGTCCACGTTCCCGCTCCAGTCCAACTCGATGACATCCCAATCGCACTGTCCCGGGTAGACCGCCCATAGGGGGATGGTCGGAGAACCGGCATCCGACAACTGCCCCGACGAGGACGGCGCCAGGATGACGACCCCCTGAAACACAAGACTCAAGAGTCGGACAGAGTTGCGCATCGTGAGAGACCTCCTCCTTTCGGGAACGACCGTTCCGTCGCCCTTGCGTTTCCTGTTGGAACCCTCCCGGGAGCTCCCGTCGGTCGCAGGAGGCTCCGTCCTCCTGCCACCGCTCAGGACGTTCGCGGTCCCGTGGTTCCTCCCTTGAATGACGGCGATCGGCAATTTGGTTACACCGTGGGGGAATATTCACGCGCCCCCGCGCGGACCGGCCGGCTGCCGCCGCCGCCTACAGCCGCAGCCAGCACCACTCCTTCGTGAGCGGGGTCTGGTTGAGCCGCTCCCCCCGCTCCTTCCCGATCCGCAGCCAGTTGCTGTGGTTGTAGCCGTAGCCCCCCTCCGGGTCGTAGAGGCCGGGCTCGTTCGAGAAGGTCATCCCCTCCTCGAGGACCGTCTCGTCGCCGAGCGCGATGTACGGCTCCTGGTGCCCCTCCCACCCCTGCCCGTGCGCGGGGCGGTGGTACACGAACCGCTCCATCGCCTCCCTCCGCGCGACCGCGAGGACCTGCTCGGCCACCTCGTTGCAGCGAACGCCGGCCTTCGAGACCTCGGCCTGGAGGAGGGTCATCTCCGTGTGGGTCTCCCACATCCGCCGCCTCGGCTCGTCGGCCGGCTCGGTCTGGAGAGCCCGGTACCCCTCCCCGCCGCAGCCGCCGATCAGGATCACGGCCGCGATCTGGATCGCGTCCCCGGGCGCGATCCGGTGGTAGTAGAACTGGTTCGGGTGCGGGTAGGCGGTCGCGACTCCCGCCCGGCAGCCGAAGCCGAGGGAGATGCCGACGGCGTCGTGGGGCCGGCCGCTCGGGTTCACGGCGGGGAGGAGCGCCTCGACGGCGAAGCGCTCGGTCTCGACCGCGACGTCGTAGTCGTGGAGATCGGTCCCGTGCTCCAAGATCAGGCCCCGCGCGAACTCGAGCATCCGGTCGTGCAGGGCGATCGCCTTGCGGCCGAGGTCGATCTCCTCCGGCGTCTTCACCCGCCGCATCTCGATCGGGATCCTCTCCTCGGAGACGAAGGTCGCGCCGGGGAGCGTCTCCTGCCACTTCGCGAGGTCGTCGGGATGGATCTTCTTCTCGACGGCGATCCGCGAGGCGCCGAAGCCCCGCTTCTTCAGCCCCTCGAGGATCCACTTCCGGAGGTCGGCCCTCGGGCCCGCGGACCAGACGACCCGGTCGAAGGGGCCGGAGTGGTGGAAGTCGAAGTACCACTCGAAGTCCTTCACCCACCAGGAGGAGACGAGGTCGCGGTCGAGGCCGGGGACGAAGAAGACCGGCTCCCCGGTCGTCGGGACGAAGAGGGAGAAGGTCCTCTCCGTCGAGGTGTGGAAGAGGCCCGTGAAGTAGATGACGTTCCAGCGGTCCTCGAAGAGCATCCCGTCGATTCCCTTCGCGGCGAGGCGGCGCTGGAGATCGGCGATCCGGCCCTTGTGCCACTCGACGGGCAGGCGGTAGGGCCCCTCGATCCGCGGGGCGCCCGGAACGTCGGGCCATCGAAATTTTCTCCGGGGGGAAGCGCAGCCTGCGGCGGCCGCGGTCGCGGCCGAGACCTTGAGGAACTGGCGGCGGCTCGTGGGCATGGGGGAGGGGGGCGTGGGCGCGAGCGTACGGGAGGGGAGGGGTCGCGGGAACCGCCCACCGGCCCGCCTCTTGCATGTAAAAGGGAGGCCGTCGCCCTCCGAGGCCCCGCGAAGGAACCCCCCCATGAGAGGCCGCCGCCGCATCCACGACCACACCGTCGCCACCTGGCTCGTCCACGGTCCGCCGCGGTCGGCGAAGTGGGACTTCACCCACCACGTCGTCCCGCCCCTCTCCTCCTCGACGACCTATCGGCTCGACTCGGTCGAGCGGGGCGCCCGCGGCTTCGAGGAGTTCGGCGGCCTCGTGCGGGGACACGGGGGAGGCCCCCGTCTACGTCTACGACCGCCTGAACGAGCCGACGCGCGGCCTCCTCGAGGGTACCCTCGCCGAGCTGGAAGGCGGGGAGGCGTGCGTCTCCTTCGCGACGGGGATGGCCGCGATCTCGGCCGCGCTCGGGAGCGTGCTCCGCACGGGCGACGCCGTCGTGGCGCACACCGTCCTCTACGGCTGCACGCACTCCCTCTTCGCGAACTGGTACTCCCGCCTCGGGATCGAGGTCCGCCGCGTCGACATGAAGCAGCCCGAGCGGCTCGAGCGCGCGATCGACGCGAAGACCCGGGTCGTCTACCTCGAGACGCCGGCGAACCCCAACCTCGAGTTGATCGACCTCGCGGCGACCCGCGCGGCCATCGAGCGGGCGAACGCCGGCCGGCCCGAGGACCGCCCCGTCATCCTCGTCGTCGACAACACCTTCGCGACCCCCTTCTGCCAGCGGCCGATCGAGTTCGGCGCCGACGTCGTCGTCCACTCCCTGACGAAGAACCTGGGGGGCTTCGGGACCGACATGGGTGGCGCCGTGATCGCGGCCGAGGAGTTCCTCCGCGACCTCCTCCTCTACCGGAAGGACTTCGGCGGGGTCCTCTCCTCGAAGAGCGCGTGGGCGATCCTCGTCTACGGCCTCCCGACGCTGACGCTGCGCCTGAAGCGCCAGCAGTACACGGCGGGGAAGGTCGCCTCCTTCCTCGAGGGCCACCCCCTCGTCCGCCGCGTCGTCTATCCCGGGCTCGCCTCCTTCCCGCAGCGCGAGCTCGCCGCGCGCCAGATGCGAGACTTCGACGGGGACTTCGCGCCGGGGAACATGATCTACTTCCTCCTCGACGAGAAGAAGGCCGACCCCATCCGCTTCTCCGACGCCATCGGCGCGGAGGCCTACTCGGTGACCCTCGCCGTCTCCCTCGGCCACGCGAAGACGCTCCTCGAGATGCCGGGCGCGATGACGCACTCCTCCTACGAGGGCGAGTCGCTCGGCTTCGAGCGCGGCGGAGTCCGCCTCTCGATCGGCCTCGAGAGCCCGAAGGACATCTGCCGCGACCTCGGGCGCGCGCTCGAGGCCTCGCGTCGCAAGGTCGCGGTGCGGTCGAGCCGGTAGGCAAGAGGCGCGCACGCTTCCCAGGGCTTGGCCCGCCGGCGCGGGCCGGGGAGAATGCCCTCCCCCCCGGCTCGTTAGAGAGGCGGAGCCTCCATGTCGAACGCGATGTCGAACCAGTATCCGATCGCGGTGTCCCTCACCACGAAGGACATCAAGAAGAGCCTGGCCTTCTACCGGGACACGCTCGGCTTCGAGCTGAAGGAGTCGTGGCCCGACCCCCAGAACCCGCTCTGGGCGAGCCTCCTCCTCGACCGCCAGTCGGTGATGATCGGGGCGCTGATGCCCCCGGACCAGGTCGACAAGATGTGCCGCGGGGACGCCGAAGCGGGGAAGTTCATGAAGACCCTCGCGGAGAGGCTGGAGACGAACCGGCCGGGCGTCGGGATCTACACCTACATCCAGGTCCCCGACATCGACGCCTACCACAAGAAGATCACCGCCAAGGGGCTGAAGGTCCCGGCCCCGAAGACCCAGTTCTACGGGATCCGCGAGGTCTGCCTCGAGGACCCGGACGGGTACGGGTACATCTTCTACACCCAGGTGAAGCTCGAGAGCTGCTCCTCGTGCGGGATGCCGCTCACGGAGGCCAAGCCCGGACAGATGTACTGCGGCTACTGCGCCGACGACGCGGGCAAGCTCAAGCCCTACGAGGTCGTCCTCGAGGGGACGGTCAAGGGCTACTTCATGGGGATGCAGAACATGGCGCGCCCGGACGCCGAGAAGGCCGCGCGCGAGCACCTCTCGAGGATGCCCGCGTGGGCGGGACGCAAGTAGGCCCCCGAGGCATCTCGCAGAATCGCTCGTCTCCGCTCTCCGCGTAGCGGGGGAGAGGGGCGACGTCGTAGGCCGCGACCTCAGGTGGCCGTGCCGGCCCGCGGCGCCACGGCGGCCCGGGACCGCGGTCGGCGCCTGCCGGCGAGCGAAGAGAGGCCGTGACGACCGAGCCCGGCGTACGTCCAGAGCCCGTCCCTGCCCATCGCGCGCGTGTCCTTGAGAGGGGGGAGATCCTCCCGTACAAGTGGGACGATGGCTCGAACCAGGCGAAATCGGGGCAACGGGAGCGTCCTCGTCCACCGGATCTTCGGCGAGTCCTTCTACGAGAACCTCGCGGCCCTGATGGACCAGCAGATCGCGGAGATGATGAAGGAGCCCGAGTTCCGGTCGATGGTCGAGGAGTTCAACTACCGTATGTTCGAGACGATGGCCCGCATCGCGGCGAAGCAGATGAAGGGGGGGAGGAGGTAGCTTCCCCGACGCGGTCGCCGGGACCGGCGACCACGCGTCCCGCGCACCGGGGTCGGGCAGTCCTGCGCCCTAAGGGCATGAGTCTTGCCGCGGGTCCCGCATGCGGCTCGGCAGCGAGATGGCCGTGCGGGAATGCGGCCGTGGATCCCACGAGGGGGGCTCGCGCCCGAGACGAGGATCATGGTGTGGGCGTGGCCGAATCGGCGGCGTTCCCGATCCGAAACGCCTGCGTAGGCGGGCCAGCCCACGGGGAGGCCCTGGCCTGGGCCTGTTCGCGTTCCTCCTCGTGGCCGTCGTGGACGCATCCGGCGCTGCCGGACCCTCCCGGGGGACGAGGGCTGGCCACTCCGGCGCTCGCCAGAATTCCGTCCCGGTCTCCGGAAGCATGGAGTGGCCCGCCCTGGCGGATCGGAAGGCGTTCCAAGCGAAATGCAACTGGGTTTTCCAGGAGTTGGGAAGGACCCGCGGGCTCGATCCGACCGGGGAAAGGCACCGCGCCGCCACGGTAGAGGGGGAGATCGAATGGACTCCCCTGCGGCCCTGGTTCCCCGACCACCGGTTCTTCAGCTACGTCTACTCAGAGGAACTCTCCTCTTCGATCGCCCACGGATGGGGCTGCATGGTCGTTTCGCGCTTCCGGGAGACGATCCGCGACGTCTCGTCCGTGCACCGGATCGCGAAGTTCCTGAGGGAGGACCGGATCCCGGTGCTCTCCTCGGAACCGCTCGCTGCGCTCCTCCGGGTTCGGGGGGGGTGGGCCGTCGATCCCCTCGGGCGGATCGGGACCCCGTGGCCGCGCGACGCCGAGATCGAAGCCGTCGAGGACGGATGGCGGGTCGGACTGCCGATGGGCGTCTATCGGTTCCGACTCGACGGGGATGGGCGCGTGATGGGGTTCGAGGAGGAAGCGTGGGAGACCTGCGCCCTGGCCTCCTGGGACGCGTTCTCGCACGGCACTGGGGAGGGAGCCGCCGGGCGACTCGACGTCGGAATCGAACTCGGCGTCCACTCGCTCGACGGCGTCCCGGCCCTCTACCGCGTCTGTCCGATGGGGAACGGCGCGGAGGTCCTGACGATCGGCGACCGGCGGGTCCGGTGGGAGAACGACCGGGAGGGATGGGTGGGGCGGGCTCGCATCCTCCCGGACGAGTACCGGCGTCTCGGGGATCGGCTGCGGGAGATCGGTTCGAGCGGGGCCCGGGAGGCCCCCGTCCAGGTTCCCCGGGAGTTCAAGCGCGAGAAGGCGGTCTGGGGGTCGGTCCGCGTGACGAGGAACGGCGAACCGGCGTTCGAAGGCCGCGCGACCGGGCCGCTGTGGGACGAGGGTGGCGTCGCGACGGGATCGGTGCGGGCGTCGATCCGGGCGATCGTCGACGCCCTTCGATCTCAGGTCCACACGCCGACGTCCCTCACGCTCGAGGAGAAGGAGTGGGCCGCCGGCTTCTTTCTCCGGGAAGGTCCCACGCTCCCGCGGGCGGGGTTCGACCGCGGGCTCGCCGCTTCGTTCCAGCGCCTCCTGCGCCTCCCATGGGTTGCCGCGGGAACCGAGCTTCGAATCTGCGTCGAGGACCCCTCGGGCCGCCCGCTCCCCGGGGCGGAGGTGAATCTCCTGACTCCCGAGGGACGGGCTCACGCGCCGTTCGAATCTGGAACCTGCCTCCGCGCGGGGGAGATCCATCCGTGGACGCGCTTCGCGTTCCCCGCGGGGTTCTACCGTCTCGAGGCTCGCGCGCCCGGCCATGTCGGAACGGCGATCCCGGTGACGATCGGCGCCGAGTCACCCCAGGAACTCGTCGTGCGACTCGATCCGGAGCGGCGACCTCGGTAGGGGCGCCCGGTCCCGGGGCCTAGAATCCGCCGGAATGCCGCAGGAGCCCATCGAGTTCCTCTCCGCTGTCCTCCTCGTCTCGAGGGATCCGGAGCGGCTCGCGAAGTTCTACCGCGACGTCCTCGGCGTCCCCCTCGAGGACGAGCGGCACGGCGAGACGCTGCCGCACTGGGGATGCACGATGGGGGACGTCCACTTCGCCATCCACCCGGTCGAGGACTTCCCCGAGGACCGCGCCTGCGCGGTGGGGTCGGTGAAGCTCGCCTTCACCGTCTTCGACCTCGACGGGTTCGTGGGGGAACTGAAGGCGCGCGGCGTCGAGCCCCTCTACCCGCCGCGGGACGAGGGCTTCTGCCGGATGACGGCGCTGCGCGATCCGGACGGGAACCACCTCGAGTTCACGGAGCTGGGGGAGGAGTGGTTCCGGCATCTCGAGGAGAGGCGGGCGAAGGGGTCCGACATCCTCGAGCGCTGGAAAAGGGATTGCCGCTAGCCGCGCGGGGCGCCGGCTCCGGCCCCTTGCCAGGGGTGCGGGGGTAGGCTTACCCTCGCAGTCCCCTGGACCGAGCCCTCCGGGGTGATGAACTCCCCTCGCGGGAGCTCTCCCTCCTTTCGGATCGGCACGATCCGGGCCCCCTGACGGAGATGGGAAGTGGCGGACGCGCACGGAGATCGTCCGGCCGGCTCCCCTCTTGCCACCGGCCGGCCCCCCGGCACCCGGCCCGTGGCCTCGATCCCCCTGGCGCGCCGGGCTGACGTACGAGGAAAGATGCGCACCCCCTGGTCACGGATCCTCGCTCTCGCCGCTTCGTGCGGCGTCGTTCTCGCTCTCCCTCTCGCGGGCCCGGGCCTCGCCCAGGTGCCCCCGAACGACGCCTGCGTGAACGCGATCCCGATGGTCGACGGGCCCAACGGCCCCTTCACGAACGCCAACGCGACGAACGACCCCGCCGATCCCCCCTTCGCCTGCAGCGACGGGGGAACGGACATCTGGTACACGTACACGGCGAGCTGCTCGGGCACCCTCGTCTTCTCCATGTGCGCGGCGTACGGCGGCACGTGGGACTACGACGCGATGCTCAACATCTACACGGGGACCTGCGGGGCCCTCACCTCGGTCGGGTGCAGCGACGACTACTGCGCCGCGGCCGCGACCGGCTCGCAGGTGAGCGTCTACTGCGTCCAGGCGGGCCAGACCTTCCTGATCCGGGTGGGGGGGTACGGTCTCGGCGTCGGGGACGTGGGGAACTTCACGCTCGCGATCCAGTGCTCGGTCCCTCCGGCCCCGCCCGCGAACGACGACTGCGCGGGGGCCCTCCCGATCGTCGACGGTCCGAATCCGGGGCTCTCCAGCGACGGGGCCACGACGAACCCGGGCGATCCCCCCTTCTCGTGCGCGCTGGGGGGCGCGGACGTCTGGTACTCGTACACGGCGGGCTGCACGGGCGCCGCGACCTTCTCGATGTGCGGCTCGACGACGAGCCCCCACGACGCCCTCCTCTCCGTCTACAGCGGGACGTGCGGGGGTCTCACGCTCCTCGGTTGCAACAACGACGCGTGCGGGCCGACCGGGACCGACCCCCAGGTCTCGATCGCGACGACCGCGGGGACGACCTACCTCGTCCGCGTCGGCGGGGCGGGGACCTGCGCGCTGACCGGTCCGTTCGCGATCGACGTCAACTGCTCCGCGCCTCCGGCGAACGACAACTGCGCGGCGCCGGTCGCGCTCTCCAACGGGCTGAACGGCCCCTTCGACAACACCGCCGCGACCTCGAGCGCGACCAGCGCCTCGTGCAACGCGGCCGGCTCGCCCGGGTTCCGGGACCTCTGGTACTCCTACGTCGCCACGTGCTCGGGGGCGGTGACCGTCGCGTCGTGCGACACCCTCGGCGGCACGACCACGCTCACGGACACCCTCGTGACGGTTTACGACGCCTGCGGGGGGAACGAGCTCGCCTGCGCCGACAACAACTGCTCGACGACCCTCTCGAGCGCCTCCTTCAGCGCCACCGCGGGGACGACCTACCTCGTGCGGGTGGCGGGGGTCGGGGCGACGGCGCAGGGGACCTTCAGCCTGACGGTCGGATGCCTCCCGGACCTCGGCGCGCCCGACGACTTCGGCGACGCCCCCGGCGGGTTCGTCGCCCGCCACACCGGGCCGCTCGCCGAGCGCCTCGGCGCCACCGTCACCGCGGAGGCGGCGACCCGCACGCCGGCGTGGTTCGGGGACGCCGGGGACGACGGGATCGTCTCGTCCTCGAACCTCTTCCCGGGGAGCGCGACCGCCCAGATCGTCGTCTCCGCCGTGAGCCCCACCTCGACGCAGACCGACTTCGTCCGGCTCTGGGTCCGCCGGAGCTCGACCGACCTCGGCTGGTCGGGCTTCAACGACGTCCTCCCCTCGCAGTCGGCCTCGGTCGGGGCGGTCCCGGTCAACTTCACCTTCGGCCCCTTCACCTACAGCGCCTCGGGAGGCCCCTCGCCCGCCGTCCGGGCGAGGCTCTCCCGCAACGCGGCCGGCGTCGGCTCCATCCTCGCGGTCGCCTCCTTCGGGGAGTGCGAGGACCACCTCCTCGCCGGGTCGGGAGGCGCGAACGTCGCGCCCGCCGCCCCGAGCCCCGGCGCCGACGCGGGGGACGCGCCGATCCCCTATCCGCCGGCCGCGACGAGGAACGTCCTCAACGAGCGGCTCGGTAGCGCGGTCGACGGCGACGCGAACGCGCCGGTCGGGTTCCCGACGGCCGGGGACGCGGCGTGGAACGACGAGGGCGCGGACGACGACGGGATCGTCCGCCTCGACGGCCTGCGCCCGGGGGCGAACGCCACCCTCCTCGTCCGCGGCACGAACCCCGCCGGATCGACCCTCGACGTCGTCCGCGCGTGGTTCGACTTCAACAACGACGGGGACTGGGACGACGCCGGCGAGTCGACGGCGACCGAGATCGCCCCGATCGGCGTCGGCCCGACCGGGACCCTCTTCACGCTCGGCCCCCTCGCCGTCCCGGCGGGGGCCCCGGCCCGGGTCGCGACGCGGGTCAAGCTCTCGCGGACGGGCTCCCTCGAGGGGGGCCAGCACGCCGCGGGGGCCTCGGGCAACTTCGGCGAGGTCGAGGACTACCTCCTCACCCTCCAGCAGGGGACCTCGTGCAACTCCGGCGGGGGGGCCGCGCCGAGCGCCTGGGCGGACGATCCCCCGAGGATCGGGCTCCCCTTCACCTGGCGCATCGCGGGGCTCGCCCCGGGCGGGGTCGTGCTCTTCGTCATGAGCCCGTTCACGCTCCCGGGGATCGACTTCGCCCTCCTCGGGCTCCCCATCCCTCCGGGCGCGTGCTTCCTCTACGTCCCGCCCGACATCCTCGGGACGGCGGGGGTCGCGGACCCCTCCGGCAACCTCTCGACGACGCTCGCGGTGCCCAACTCCCCGGCGCTCATCGGGGGGGTGGTCAACCTCCAGAACGTCCAGCTAGCATTCCCGATCCTGGTGACGAACTATCTCGCGCTGACGGTCCTTCCCGGATAGGGCCGGAGGGGAAAAGGCGCGATCTGGGAGGGGAGAAGGGGGAGGCCGCGGACTAGGATCCGCGGCCTCCCCGGTCCCCGTTGACCGCCTCCCGCTTCCGCCTTCTCCTCGCCGGCATCCTCGCGCTCGCTCTCGCGCTCCGGGGCGCGGAGATCCGCGCGTTTCCTGTCGCCGACGAGAGCCAGGCGGTCGCGACGGCGATCCTCCTCGAGTCGACCGGGGAGTCCGTCCCTCCGGCGGCGAACTGGCCCCCGGCGATCTACTCCCTGCTGCGGGGGGCCCTGCGCGCCGGGCTCGCCCTCGGCGTCCACGCCTCCCTCGGGGAGGTGCAGGAGGACTTCGCCCATGGGTGGGTCCGCCGCGAGCCCGGCGCGCTCCACCTCCTGGCGCGCGCGGTCTCGCTCGCGTGCGGCGTCGGCCTCGTGGCGCTCGCCGGCGCGATCGGGAGGAGGCTCGCCGGACCGGCCGCCGGGCTGCTCGCCGCCCTCGGCGTGGCGATCTCGCCGCTCGCGTGCGCCGCCTCGCGCTACGCGCTGACCGACGCGCCCCACGCCCTCGCCGCGTCGGGCTCCGTCCTCCTCGCCCTCGCCTACCTCGACTCGGGCGCCCGCGCCGCCTGCCTCGCCTCGGGCGCGCTCGCGGGCGCCGCCTTCTCGACGAAGTACCTCGGCGCGCTCGCCCTCCTCGCCCCGATCGCCGCGAGCCTCCTGCGGCGCCCGAGGTCGGTCCGGGAGGTCGGAGTGCCGGTCGCGCTCGCCGGGCTCGGCTTCCTCGCCGGGGGCTTCCTCTCGGCTCCCTCGCTCTTCCTCCATCCTCGCCCCTATCTCGACTGGCTCGGGCGTCACGCGGACTCGACCGGCTGGGAGTGGCTCGGGTTCGAGGGGGAGCCCCGCGGATGGATCTACCACGCGGCGCGGACGATCCCCTGGGCGCTCGGCTCCCCCCTCCTCGTCGGCGCCGCGGCGATCGGCCTCGCCTGGGGATGGAGGAACGAGCGACGCCGGACCCTCGTCCTCCTCGCCTTCGCGATCCCGTACTACGGGCTCGTCGGGGCGAATCGGATCCTCTACGCGCGCTACCTCCTCCCCCTCGTGCCCGCGCTCTGCGCGCTCGCCGGCGCCGGCCTCGCGCGGGCGCTCCCCTCCGTGCTCCCGGCCCGCCTCCTCCCGCGCCTCGCGCTCGCGGCCTGCGCGGCGATCGTGTTCGGGACGGCCTTCCTCGGCGAGGCGGACCGGGCGCGCGCCCTGCGCCTTCCCGACACGCGCCGCCTCGCGATGGAGTGGATGGAGGCGAACCTGCCGGCGGGGACGCGGGTCCTCACGGCGGTCCCGGTCTACGTTCCCGGAGGAGAGCTCCTCCCCGACTTCGCCTATCCGCCGGCGGAGGCGGGACGCTACGCGTGGAAGAACCTCGCCCACCGCCTCGAGCCGCGCCTCCTCCTCGACTTCGCCGCCGCCTCGCGCGAGGCGGAGGTCTACGTCTGGACCGGCTTCGTCGACCCCCTCCTCGAGGCGAGGTCGGACCCCGACTACGCCGCGTTCGCGGAGGCCCTCGCCGCGGCGCCCCTCCTCGCCTCGTTCGATCCCGGAGGGAGGCCCGACGGACGGATCCCGCGCGAGGAGCGGAGCGGACTCGGCGTGGCGGGACGGTCCTGCGCCCTGGCCGGGCCGGCGATCCGGATCTACCGGCTCGGGCCGGGCTAGTGTCCTGTACCTAACGCTTCTTTACAGCGCCGGATCTTCGCCAGGATCATGTCGGCGTCCTTCGTCCAGACGAAGCGCCGGGGCGTTGCATTGTAGG
>JAKEFM010000069.1 GCA_022616055.1 Planctomycetota bacterium | reverse complement strand
TCGGAGGCACGCCGGTCCACGGGCTCTCCGTCTTCGCCGAGGACAAGACCGGGTCGAACCTGATCGGCCGCACGCGCCTCGCCGGGACGCTCGGGCTCCCGTTGCTCGCGGCGACCTCGCTCTCGATCGACTTCGGGAGCCAGAGGATCCAGTTCGCCCTGCGGGGGACGCCCGTGGGGGGGAAGTGACCGGCGGCGGGTGGCACGGCGAGCGGGGCGGCGGCCGGCCGGAGGGGGAGGGGGGGATCGGGTCCCATGCGTCCCCGCCTCCGGGGTCGGTGGCCTGGGCGAGGGAGAGGCGCGAGCGACTCGACCTCTCCGGGCGCCCCCGGGCGTGGAGGCCGCCAGTCTCGCCCGCGCGTCCCCGGGGTTGGTCTCCGTCGAGGGAGTGGCTGCCGAACTCGTTCGCCCCCATCGTTCCCTCGAACGGTGGGACCCTTGCCGCCGGAGGGATCGGGTCAACCTCCTTGCATGCGGCTCGCCCTCGGAATTGTGCCGCGATCTCCTGCGGGTGGAGATCGTCCCGTTCCTCGGCGCGATCGAGCGGCGGGTCGCGGTGGGTCTCGACGAGGAGGCCCGCAGGGCGTTCGAGGGGTTGCTGCCCGGCCTCTCCGGCCCCGGACGGACATGAGCCACGACGTCCTCGCGCGGACGGAAGAGTTCCCCGAGGCGGGGGGGACGCTGCGGTGTGGAGCCGGGAGAGGGCGAGGGTGAAGGCGGGACGGGAGCCACGATCCCCCGGGGGGTTCGCGGCGAGGCGCCTGCCGGAGTGGGGGGAGCCGATCGAGCGCGCCTGGACGCGGGAGGAGGAAGACGAGGCGCAGGGCGCTCCCCGGGAGGGGGACGGGGTGGGTCCGCGTCCGAGGGGAGTCGATTCCCACCGTGCGTGACGGGCGGCGGGTCGGTTCGGACCGCCCCCGGCGGACCGGGAGGCGAGAGAGGGCGCCCCCGACCTGGAAGGATCGACGCGTTTTGGCTAGACTCTGGCCAGAGTGCGGTTCGAGATCGTCCTGGCCCCGACCGCCGTCCGGGAGCTCCGGGCCCTCCCGGCCTACGAACGGGCGCAGGTCCGTGACGCCCTCGAGCGCCATCTCCGCCACGAACCGAGGCGCGTGAGCCGGAGCCGGATCCGACGGCTCCGGGGGATGGCGCAGCCGCAGTTCAGGCTCCGCGTGGCCGATATCCGCATCTTCTACGACGTGACGGAGACCGAGGTCGAGGTCCTCGCGATCGTCTCGAAGTCGCAGGCGGACTCGTGGCTCCGGGAGAGAGGAAAGACGCTTGAAGAAGGTCGCGCTGGCCAAGGTTAAGGACGACCTCTCCCGCTACCTCCGCCTGGCGGCGGGGGACGAGATCGTCATCACCCGGCACGGCAGGCCGGCCGGGGTCCTGATCGGGTTCGCGTCCGAGGAAGACTGGTTCGAGTACAGGCTCGAGCGCGATCCCCGCTTCCTCGCGCGGGTCGCCCGCGCGCGAGAGGCGATCGGCCGCGGGAGGGGCGTGCGCCTCGAGGACGTGCGGGACTGACCCGCGGCGGTCGCCTGCGCCCCCGACGGAGGGGGCGGCTCCTCGAAGGACCGGCAGCCCTCTATCTCCCGGGCGGCGGGATGGAGGACGGCTCTCGCGGCATTCGGGGAGGACGTCGGGATCCTATGCCGATGTCCGTGGCGCGTCCCCTCGAGGTCCCACGCGAGGGACGCCTGGCGAATCGCCGTTCGGAGGGAGGGCGCGGTCCGGATTCGGGCTCGCGTCAGGCCCAGAATTCCGAGGGCCGCGAAACCAATCCGCGCAGGTACCGCGTCACCTGGCTCGAGAGGGCTACTCCCGAGTTGTGGGCCTGCCAGGCGGCGAGCTCCCGGCTCACTCCGTACTTCCGGACCAGGGCGAAGATGCCCTGCGCAGGATCCTGCCCCCCGCGCGCCAACGCCTCCCCCGCGACCTGGCGGGGAAGGAGAAGCTCGGCCGCGAAGGCGCGGGCGCGCGCCTCGAGGAGCGGCGAGGTGCGACCTCCCAGGACCTCGGCCAGCGGGAGCGCTCCCGCCCGGTCGACAAGGAGGTGGCAGATCTCGTGGGCGAGAGAGGCGTTCCGTCCTCCGGCGGAGGTGTTGTGACGCCCGGCGAGGTTCAGGAATATCGCAGGACCGTGCCTCGGGCCCCAGCACGCGAAGGCGTCGACCTCAGGTCCTTCCAGACGAACCTCGACGACTCGGACGCCCCGTCGTCAAGCAGCTCGTATGGGTCGACTCGGGCTCGGTCGCGGGCGACGCCGAGCTCGGTCCGGAGCCAGGCGGCGAGGGCATGCCCCTGGTCGTACGGCCGCTCGTCGGCGCTGGAGTCGAGGGCCGAACGGACCTCTCCGGATAGCCGATCGAGATCCGGCGTCGGAAGGAGAGGGACCCGGCGGATCCGGGCGACGATGGCGGCGATCGAACGAGAGCTGCCCCCGGCCGCGAGGCGTGCCGCGGCAAGAAGCTCGTTCACCTGGAAGCTCTCTCCGTGCAGGTCCCAGGCGGCCTCCGGCGCGGCGTCGCGCTGGACTTCGGCGATCACCTCTCTCGGTAGCCCGGTGGCGATGCGGATCCCCTCGTCGGCGGAGAGCCGGACCCTCGCCACCCAGGCCTCGGCGGTCGCGTGGGCCCGAGGATCCTGCGTCGACTGCAGGCGAGCGAGGATGTCCTGGCCGAGCGCTTCGAGCGCGCCGAGGACCTCCTCGAGCGGTCGGGGCACGCTGCGGCCTCCCCCGCAGACCCAGCAGCGTCTCCCTTCCCTCACCACCCAGACGGAGGGAAGCGAGGCGCCGGGGACGGCGCGAGCGAGGTCGTGGACCTCCTCGAATGCCTCGAACGCGCTTGCCTCCTCCTCCCGCAACGCTCCCGGCAGGTTGAGCCACCGGTTCTCCGCCTGCGCATGGACCCTCGCGGGATCGTCGGGCCGGAGGCCGAGGGGGAAACCGTCCTCCCATGAGAGGTGAGGCCATCCATGGGAGAGGAACTCGAGCAGCTCGACCCACGTCCACGGAAACCCCGTTCCAGGCCTCGGTCCGTGCCAGAGGTCCGCTCCACGGAGTGAGAGACGCAGGGATCCGCGCGTCACCTCCGCGGCCGTGCCAGCTTGCGTGGCCTCGTCCCAGACGAGCTCGAGGCGCAGGCCATCCTCGTTTCCGAATGTCTTCACCAGTTCATCCATCGGCGAAGCTCGGCCTCGCATCCGAGCTCCCGTGCGCGGTCGAGAATCTCCTTCTTCAGCTGACCGGCCCCCTTCGGGAATCGGCCCTACAGTTCGGGGAAGCCGTGGTACGACCGTCCCGGCTCCGTGGGCACCGCCCTGTAGAGGACCCCGTCCCGGACGGCGTAGAGCCGCTGGGGGTAACCCCGGCGCCACGAACGGGGGGACCATGGGATCGCCCCCGCCAGCAACGCTTGAGCCTCGGCCGGAGCGAGCCCGGAGGGATACTTGGCGACCTTCAGGCCTGGCGTTTACTCGAGGAAGCCCGCTTCGTCCTGGTCCCAGGCGTGCTTCCGCTTGGGGATCTCGTCCGGCTCGTAGCGCCAGGTCACGTTCTCCTCCACCGGCTCCTCTCAGATCGGCAGAGGGAAGGAGATCCTCCATCTTGTCGGGACGGGCCCTCACGATGACCTGGAGGACCCCCGACGCTCGGGTGGGGTCGCACCGGGGGTCGGCATGCTCGCTTCGATCGCCGGGAACGGGTGGTGGGAGACGCGATGGCGCTTTTCGGTCTCCTCCGGGCGCGCTCCGCCATGGAACGGCGCGCCGCCCGACCCTTGACTACCGCCTGCCCGCCCGATGCCTCGTCCTGTCCGTGACCCGGTACCGGTCCCGCTTCCTCGGCGTCGGCGGCAGCGGCTCGCCGCGGACGACGGTGCGCTCGATGCCCGTGCGGCGGCCGCGGCGGACGATCTCGAACTGGCCGGAGAGCGGGGCGGGCTCGCCGGGGGTGAGAAGCGTTCGGTCTCGACGCATGGGAGGGACTCCTTTCTTTCGTTGGGGTTGGGGGACTCACTTGCGGCGCAGGCGGACCTCGATCGTCTCGCCGGCGCTGCCCGCCTCGACCGTGACCTCCCCGAGGGAGGCCGGCTCGTAGCCCTCGGCC
>JAKEFM010000068.1 GCA_022616055.1 Planctomycetota bacterium | reverse complement strand
GCGCCGCCCAGGCGCTGACGCTCGGTGCCAAGGTCCGGGCCCTCGCCCACGGGCGGGGGCACGTCGCCGAGGAGGACCTCCGGGGGCTGGCGCTCCCCGTCCTCCGCCACCGGATCCTCCTCAACTTCGAGGGCGAGGCCGACGGGATCACCGCCGAGCAGGTGGCCCGCGAGGTCGCCGGGGACTGACGGACCCGGGGCGGTACGATCGAATCCGATGTCCGACGAAGCGGCGCTCCGGAAGATCCGCCAGCTCATCGACGAGCTCGAGAGCGACGACGCGTTCGAGCGCCTCCGCGCGATCGAGTCGCTGGCGCTCCTGACCCAGCAGCGGCTCGACTTCGCGTGGCGCGACCCGCCGGAGGAGCGTTCGCGCTCGATCCGCCGCTGGCGGAGGTGGCTCGACCGGGAGGTCCGGCGGCGGAAGCAGGAGACGACGATCCAGATCCTCTCCTCGGGCGCCGCGGGTCCGGAGGTGCTGCACAAGCTCCTCGAGACCCTCGGCCCCACGCAGAAGAAGGCGCTCCTCGCCCAGATGATGCTCGCCCAGGCGGCGGCGAAGGGCCAGGCGGTCGCCGGCCACGCCCCGTGCAGCCGTTGCGAGAAGCGGCCGGCGACCGTCCAGATGACCCGGCGCGTGGACGACGGGACCCCCGGCGGAGCCTGGGTGCACGAGGCGCTCTGCGAGGTGTGCGCCGCGACGTAGGGGAACTCGCGAGGCCGGACCGCGTCCCACCCTCCGGCGCCCGATCCCCGAGGTGATGCGATGCGTTCCTTCCTCGCCGCCGCCGTCGTCCTCCTCGCCTCGGCGGCCCCCGCCCTCGCCGACGGCCTGATCGTCGTCCCGCCCCACCCGCGGGAGGCTCCGCACCTCCGCAACGTGCCGCTCCGCGTGCGGTCGCACCTCGTCACGGTGCAGGTGAAGGACCGCGTCGCCGTGACGGACGTGGACCAGGTGTTCGTCAACCCGAACCCCCGGGCACTCGAGGGCACCTACCTCTTCCCCCTGCCGAAGGGCGCCGCGATCGACCGGTTCGCGATGTGGGTGGACGGGAAGGAGACCTCCGCGGAACTCCTC
>JAKEFM010000067.1 GCA_022616055.1 Planctomycetota bacterium | reverse complement strand
GGATCATCCCGAACGTCTTCGAGTGCCCCTCGGGGATCCTCGAGTTCCGGCTCGGGGTGAACGATCGCGCCACGCCGATCCGGGGAGTCCGGACGGAGGGGATCGGGTGGCCCCCGGACTTCCTCCTTCCCCTCGGACCCTCTCTTTGCGCGGCGGCGGACCCCGCCCGCGAGGTCGGTCTCGACATCCTGCGGTGCCTGCGCGCGGGCGCCGACGTCGAGGAGGCGCGGAAGGCCTTCGCCTCCCTCTCCCGCGGGGAGGTCGCGGCGTTCAGGAAGGGCGCGGCGCGGCTGGCCCGGGGCGCGAAGGGGTTCGAGCCGGAACGCCTCGCCGGCCTGGTCCTCGAGGACCTGCGCGCGACCCTGGCGATCGAGACCGCGCTCCTCCTTCACCCGGACGTCGCCCTCCCCGACGCCCTCGGGGCGGAGGCGCGACTGGCGGAGATCGCCCCCCGCGCGAAGGCCGCCGGCCTCGCTGCGGCGCTCTCCGGTCTCGAGAAGGCGGTCCTCGGCGCGAAGGCCGAGGCGCAGGCGCAGGCCGCCCTCCTCGAGACCCTGGATGCGGGATTCGCGGCGGGCGAGGCGGCGAAGAAGGCCTATCTCGCCCGGCACGGGAAGACCCGCACCGGGCGGTTCGCCGCCAAGAGCCTGTTCTAGAGATGGAACATCAGGCCCGCCTTGCGGGCCCGCGGGTCGGCCTTCCCGTCGCCGGTGACGACCATGCGCAGGAGGCAACTCGCGACCTTCGCGCCGGCGGGGACGGGGACCGACGGACCGAGCTTGAGCTCGTTCGCCGTGTACCCCGGGGCCATCTCGACGAGCGTGGCCCACGTCGAGCCGCCGTCCGTCGAGTACTCGAACCGGGCGACCCCCGCGGGAGCGGGGATGACGGAGAAGACGACCTGGCCGTAGACGTTCACGGCTCCCGTCAGGTCGATCTCGTACCGGCTGTGCCCGGGGCCGAGATCCTCCCCTCCCTCCGGCGGAGCGTTGTTCAAGTTGAACTGACCGGCGACGACGGGCACGAAGTATCGGAGTCCGCCGTCCGGACCGACGGGACCCGTGGGCCCTTCCGGACCTAGCGGGCCCGGAACTCCCTGCGGCCCCGCGGGACCCTGGGGACCCGCCGGACCGTCGGGTCCGACCGGGCCGACGACGCCCTCCGAGCCCTGCGCGCCGGCGGGGCCCTGCGGCCCCGCGGGACCCTCGGCCCCGGGATCACCTGCCGGCCCCTCGGGACCCGGGATCCCCTGAGGACCCTGCGGACCGGCGGGACCCTGCGGCCCCGCGGGACCCTCGGCCCCCGGATCCCCCGGCGGTCCCTCGGGACCCGGGACCCCCTGAGGACCCTGCGAACCTGCGGGACCCTCCGGCCCCACGGGACCGACGTCCCCCGCCGGGCCCTCGGGCCCTGCGGGACCCGCAGGACCGGCCGGACCGACGAGGCCGGCGGTCGAGCCCGCCCAGTGGCCCGAGGCGTCGATCACGAGCACGCCGTTGACCGTCACTCCGTTGGGATGGATGTCGGCGCCGCTCACGTCCCGCGCGAGGACCGCGTAGGGGACGGCGGCGAAGCGAAGGCGAGGCGCCATCTCGAGGTCGGGCGCCACCGTGATCCCCACCCAGCGCTCCGGGCCTCCGAAGAGGTCGGCGGGCATCGGCGTGACGCTCCCGAGGAGCATCGTCGCCAGGCCGTTCGCGACGGAGGTCGCGTGGGTCTCCGAGTAGAGCGGCGATCCGCCCGTCGGCGCGTCGTACACCGAGACGATCACGATCTGGGCGCCGGCGAGCGGCACCCCGCCCGCGTCGGTGAGGCGCGCCTGATAGGCGACCAGGAGCGGCGACTGCGCGAAGGACGAGGCCGCGAGCAGCCCCGCCGTCACGACCATCCCGAACGATCGAAGGAGCATCGTAGGTCTCCCCTCTCTCCCTTCTTGGTCCGCGGCGGAGGTCGAGGTCTCGAGACGACCCCTCCCCCCGCTGCGGACGATCACGTCTGAACCAGATCCCACGTCCGAGCGCTTCCGGCCTTCCTAGAGGAACGAGGTCGTCGCCAGGTTGCTGAACTCGGGCGCCGTCGGAGGAAGGACGACCGATTGCCAGTAGAAGGTCGTCCCCGAGAGCGCCGGGTTCGCGGGCGTCGGGAACTGCACCGGGGCCGTCCCGTCGGGTCCGTAGTTGGAGACGACGAGGAAGATCAGGAAGGGGAACTGCACGTTGAGTTGCAGGTACCCCGCGAGACCCGGCACGGGCGTCGCCGGCGCCGAGCCGAACGAGAGGGCCTGGACGAACGCGTTCCCCGCGGGCCCGTAGTGCCGGACGAGGACGTCGTTCCCCGGGATCACCCCGCCCGAGCCGAGGACGGCCGGGAGGTAGCGGAATCCCTGCGGGAGCACCGCCGTTCCGCCCGCGTCGCCCACGACGAGGGTGACGGGACCCTGCTGGATCGCCGACGCCGAGACAGGCGCCATCCCGTACGTGCGTGTCGGGCTCGTGGCGGAGGTGGCGACCCCCGACGGACCGAACACGGCCGCGCCCGCCGGCTGGAAGCGCGCCCCCTGGATCTCGATGCCGGTCCCGCCGCCCGTCGGTCCCTGGGCCGGGTTCACCCTGAAGACGAGCGGACCGGATCCCCCGAAGGGGTTGAAGGCGTCGAGGAGGCTCGAGAAGGCCTGCACCGTCGCCGAGGCGCTCTCGCCCGGCGCGGCCGATCCGATCGCCCCGTAGGCGGCCCGGCCGGGCGCGCCCGATCCGGGAGAGGAGGCCCCCGCCGCCGCCGCGACGATCTCCACGGAGGAGGCGGCGAACCCGGGGGAAGACGCGACCTGGGCGGGCGCCGCCGCCGCGCCGAGCGCGGCCGCGAGCCCGATCGCGAGAGTCTTCTTGTTTCTCATGGCTCGTCCGTCCCCCTTACGGAAGGATCATCAGGCCCGACTTCCGGACGCGGGGGTCGGCGAGCCCGTCGCCGGTGACGATCGTGCGCAGGAGGCAGGTGACGACCTTCGCGCCGGCCGGGATCGGCGTCGGCGCGCTCGCCTTGAGCTGGCCGGCGGTGTAGCCCGGCCCCATGTCGACGAGGGTTTCCCACGTCGCCCCCCCATCCGTCGAGTACTCGAACCGCACGACCCCGCCCGGCGCGGGGATGTCGGACAGGACGACCTGGCCGATGGCGTTGGAGGCGGTCGAGAGGTCGACGACGAAGCGGCTGCCGCCGTTCGAGAAGTCCTCGGCTCCCGTCGGCGGGGCGTCGGTCAGGATCGCCTGGCCGACGATCAGCGGCACGAAGAACCGGGCGGGCCCTTCGTAGCCCTGGGGACCCGCGGGGCCCTCGGGACCGATCGGACCCGGCGCGCCCTGCGGACCCGCGGGACCCTCGGCACCGTCGGGGCCCGGCGACCCGGGCGGACCGGCGGGACCCTCCGCACCGTCGGGACCGGCGGGACCTTCCGGGCCCCCCGGACCGGAGTCTCCCTGCACGCCTTTGGGACCCGCGGGGCCCTCGTCGCCCTGCGCTCCCTGGGGACCGGCCGGACCTTCCGGCCCAGCGGGACCGGCGTCCCCCGGCATGCCCTGGGGACCCGCGGGACCTTCGTCGCCCTGCAATCCCTGGGGCCCGACCGGACCCTCCGGCCCGGCGGGACCGACGTCCCCCTGGATCCCCTTCGGGCCCGCAGGACCCTCATCGCCCTGCAGCCCCTGAGGTCCGACCGGACCCATGGCTCCGGGGGGACCGACGTCCCCCTGCGGACCGGCGGGACCCGCGGGGCCGGCCGGGCCGGGAGGACCCACGAGCCCCGTGGGGGAACCCACCCACTGGCCCGTCGAGTCGATCACGAGGATCCCGTTGACCGTCACGCTGTTCGGGTGGATGTCCGCCCCCGCCACGTCGAGGGCGTTCAAGGCGTAGGGGACCGAGGAGATCCGCAGCCGCGGGCTCATCTCGACGTCGGGCGCGACCGTGATCCCCACCCAGCGCTCCGCCCCCTGGAAGAGGCTCGCGGGCATGGGGTTGACGCTCCCGAGGAGGAGCGTCGCCACGCCGTTCAGCATGGAGACGGCATGGGTCTCGACGTAGAGCGGACTCCCGCTCGTCGCCGCGCCATAGACGGAGACGGTCACCGTCTGGGCGCCGGTCAGGGGGACGCCGCTCGCGTCGGTCAGCCGCGCCTGGTAGGCGACCAGCAACGGCCCGGACTGCGCGGTGGACGGGGCCGCGAGGAGCGCCGCCGTCAGAACGATCCCGAACGCGCGATGGAGCATATCGACTGTCCCGTCTCCTCCCCTCGTCCGACGCACGCTGCGAACCGACGGAACGGCGCAGCACCTCGCGTCGAACGACTCCGGAGGAAATAGACCCCACCATCCGGAGCCCGTCAAACCCGACGCCCCGCGGCCGGCCCCCTCGCATAGGAATCCCGATTCCCGCGCAGAACCCCCGGCACCGGAGTGCCGCGATCGGCCAATCGCACCCGATCTCCCATAGGGACGAGCCCGCGAATCCCTCCCGGGCACGGTCGTTGCACGGCGCCGACTCCCCCCTCGCGCCGCCCCCGCGCGAATCGTTGAAGCCCCCGGAGAGTCTCCGCCTCCTCCTCCTCCTCCTCGTCGCCGCCCTGTCCGCCACCCCCGGGTGCTCGTTCATCGGGTCCTGCGCGCGGTCCCTGGTCCGCTCCTGGGAGAGGGCGACCGTCCTCGGGTTCCTCCGGGAGAAGTACGACCACAACGGGGACGGCCTCATCGACCGGGACGAGTACGGCCGGGACGCCGAGGCCTTCGCGCGGCTCGACCGGGACGGGGACGGATCGATCGGCCCGGCGGACTTCGACCGCGACGTCGTGCCCCCGGCGGACCTCGTCGGCCCGACGCTCCTCGTGAAGACCTTCGGCCCGGAGGGGGCGGACTCGATCTCCCTCGCGGAGCTCGAGCGGGGCTTCGCCCGGCTCGACCGGGACCGAAACGGCCGCTTCGGCCGGGAGGAGTTCGGGTCCCGCCAATACCGGATCGCGCCGGTCTTCGCGCCCGACCTCTTCCCCTGGCTGGTCGCGGGGATCGACGGGGACGGCGACGGCGCGATGTCCTGGTCCGAAACGGCGGACTTCTTCCGCCGCTACGACCGCGACGGGAACGGCCGGCTCGCGACCACGGAGCGCCCGCTCCCGGGCAGGCCCCCCCGCGTCGGCGTGATCCCGCCGCCCGAGCGGGAGCCGGCGCCCGACTTCACCCTTTCGCGCCAGGTCGAGGGGGAGGCCGTGACGCTTTCCTCCTTCGCGGGGAGGCGGCCGGTCGCCCTCGTCTTCGGGAGCTTCACCTGACCGCCGTTCCGCAAGTCGGCCGGTCGGCTGAAGGAGATCTGGGAGGAGAGTCGGGACGAGGTCGAGTTCTTCCTCGTCTACATCCGCGAGGCGCACGCCCTCGACTCGCCGTGGCCGATGCTCCGCCCGGGGGCGCCGCTCGTCGAGGAGCCGATGGGCCTCGAGGAGCGGATCGCCGTCGCCGGGACTTGCGCCTCGGACCTCGCCCTGATCCCGATGCCGCTCCTCGTCGACGACATGGCGAACTCTGCCGAGCGCGCCTACGAGGCCTACCCCGATCGCCTCGTCCTCGTCGACCGCGAGGGTCGCGTCGCGTACCGCAGCGCCCCGGGGCCGACCGGGTTCAAGCCCGAGGAACTCCTCGACGCGATCCGCGCGGAGCGCGAATCGGGCCTCCTGGCGGCGCCCGCCGCGGTCCCGCCTGCGACGGAGGTGTCGCAGGCGATGCCTCGCTGAGTCCCCCGCCCCCACGACTCGGCCGCGTCCGGAAACGGCGGACTACAATCGCCCGCCGTGCCGAGGCCTTCCGCCGACCTCTCCCCGTTCCACCCGACCCTCCGCGACTGGTTCGCGGAGCGGCTGGGCGAGCCCACGGCCCCCCAGCGGCGCGGCTGGCCCCTCATCCGGGCGGGCGGGAACGTCCTCGTCGCCGCCCCCACCGGCTCGGGGAAGACCCTCGCCGCGTTCCTGTCGGCGATCGACTCGCTGCTGCGGGAAGGGGCGCCGCTCCCGGATCGGACGAGCGTCCTCTACGTCTCCCCCCTCAAGGCGCTCGCGAACGACGTCCGGAAGAACCTCGACCAACCTCTCGCCGAGCTGCGCGCGCGCGACCCCTCCCTCCCCGAGGTCCGGGTCCTCGTCCGGACGGGGGACACGCCCCAACGCGAGCGCGCCGCGATGGCGAAGCGGCCCCCCCACCTCCTCGTCACGACCCCGGAGAGCCTCTACATCCTCCTCACGACGGAGGCCGGGCGGGCGATGCTGCGGACCGTGAGGACGGCGATCCTCGACGAGATCCACGCCCTCCTCGACGACAAGCGGGGTTCCCACCTTTCCCTCTCCCTCGAACGCCTCGAGGCCCTCGCCGGCCCCTTCCAGCGGATCGGGCTCTCGGCGACGCAGCGGCCGATCGAGGAGGTGGCGCGCTTCCTCGCCGGCGAGGGGCGGGAGTGCGCGGTCGTCGACGAGGGGCATGTCCGGGCCCTCGACCTCGGCGTCGAGATCCCCCGCTCCCCGCTCGCCGCCGTCTGCTCGCACGAGGTCTGGGGGGAGATCTACGGCCGGATCGCGGACCTCGTCCGCGAGCACCGCACCACCCTCGTCTTCGTCGGGACGAGGAAGATGGCCGAGCGGATCGCGGCGGCGCTCACCCGGATCCTCGGCGAGGAGCAGGTGACCTGCCACCACGGGAGCCTCTCCCGGGAACGCCGGCTCGACGCCGAGGAGCGGCTCAAGGCGGGGAAGCTCCGCGCGCTCGTCGCGACCGCTTCCCTCGAACTCGGGATCGACGTCGGGGAGGTCGATCTGGCGATCGTCGTCGGGGCGACGCGCTCGATCGCGACCTTCCTCCAGCGGGTCGGCCGGTCCGGCCACGCGCTCGGCCGCGTGCCGAAGGGGCGGATCTTCCCTCTGACCAGGGACGAGCTGGTCGAGGCGGCGGCGCTCCTCCGGGCCGTGCGCCTCGGTCTCCTCGACCGGAGCGCGCGGGCTCCGGCAGCCCTCGACATCCTCGCGCAGCAGATCGTCGCCGCCTGCGTCCCCGAGACCTGGGAAGAGGACGCGCTCTTCGACCGGATGCGGCGCGCCTTCCCCTATCGGGACCTCGACCGCAAGGACTTCGACGCGGTCGTCGCCCTCCACGCGAACGGGAGGCGCGCGCTCCTCCACCGCGACGGGGTCCGTCGCCGACTGCGCGCGACCCGGCGCGCCCGGCTCGTGGCGATCACCTCCGGGGGCGCGATCCCGGACCGCGCCGACTACCAGGTCGTCGCCGACCCCGACGGGATCCTCGTCGGGACCCTCGACGAGGACTTCGCCGTCGAGTCCGACGCCGGGGACATCGTCCAGCTCGGGAACGCCTCCTGGCGGATCCTCAAGGTCGGACGGGGGATCGTCCGCGTCGCGGACGCCAAGGGCGCCCCGCCGACCCTCCCCTTCTGGCTCGGCGAGGCGCCCTCCCGCACGCGGGAGCTCTCCGAGTTGATCGGGGAGGTCCGGGAGCGCGGGGTCGACTCGGCCTGGCTCCGGGAGGAGTGCACCCTCCCCGAGGCGGTCGCCCGGGAGGTCTCCTTATATATAGAGGAAGGGGTCGCGGCTCTCAGGACGACGCCGACCAGGAAACGCGTCGTCGCCGAGCGGTTCCTGGACGAGGCCGGGGGGGCGCAACTCGTCCTCCACGCCCCCTTCGGGGGCCGCGTCAACCGCGCCTGGGGGCTCGCGCTCCGGAAGAGGTTCTGCCGGCGCTTCGGCTTCGAGCTGCAGGCGGCGGCGAACGAGGAGGCGATCGTCCTCTCCCTCGGCCCGCACCACCGCTTCCCCCTCGAGGAGGTCTTCGACTACCTCCGGGCCGCGACCGCCAGGGAAGTCCTCGTGCAGGCGGTCCTCGCGACGCCGATGTTCGGGGCGCGCTGGCGGTGGAACGCGGGCCGCTCCCTCCTCCTCGAGCGGGCGCGCGGCGGGCGGCGCGTTCCCGCTCCCCTCCTCCGGATGCGAGCCGAGGACCTCCTCGTCGAGGCGTTCCCCGACGCCATCGCCTGCGCGGAGAACCTCCCCGCCGGAGACCTCCGCGTTCCCGAGGGCCACCCCCTCGTCCGGCAGACGATCGAGGACTGCCTCCGGGAGGCGTGCGACCTCGAGGGCCTGCTCGAAGTCCTGCGCGGCCTCGAGGACGGGACGATCGCCAAGGTCGCGGTCGAGACGAGGGAGCCCTCCGCCTTCGCGCGCGGCGTGCTCTCCGTCCGCCCCTACGGCTTCCTCGACGACGCGCCCCTCGAGGAGCGCCGCACCCAGGCGGTGAGGATGCGCCGCTTCCTCGACCCCCGGGAGGCGGATGCGATCGGGGACCTCGATCCGGAGGCGGTGCGGCGAGTCCGGGAGGAGATCTGGCCGAGCCCGCGCGACGCGGAGGAGGTCCACGAGGCGCTCCTCTGGATGGGGTTCGTCACCTCGGAGGAAGCGCGGCCGTGGGGGCAATGGCTCGAGCGGCTCGCCTCCGAGGGTCGCGTCGTGCGCGAGGGGGAAAGATGGTTCGCCGCGGAGGCAAGCCGGGAGCCGAAGGACGTCTGGCGCGGCAGGCTCGAGGCCCTCGGTCCCGTCTTCGACGCCGATCCCCTCCTCGCCGAGCTGGAGGGCGAGGGTTTCGCGATGCGCGTGCGGATGGGCGGGCGCGAAGCGTGGTGCGAGCGCCGCCTCCTCGCGCGGATCCTCCGCTACACGCTCGACGCGCTCCATCGGGAGATCGAGCCCGTCCCGGCGGCCGACTTCCTCCGGTTCCTCGCCTGCTGGCAGCATGTCGACGAGGAGTTCCGCCTCGAGGGTCCCGCCGGGCTCATGGCCGTCGTCAACCAGCTCGCGGGATTCGAGGCTCCCGCGGCGGCCTGGGAGAGAAACCTGCTGGCCGCCCGCGTCCGGGACTACCGGCCGGAGTGGCTCGACGACCTCACGCTCCGCGGCGAGGCCGCCTGGGGGCGGCTCTGGGGGAGCGGGAGATCGGCCGTCCGAGCGACTCCGATCTGCGTCGTCCCGCGGGAGGAGGCCGAATCATGGGCGGGCCTCGCGGGCTCCCCTGCCGAATCAACCCTCGGCTGGCGCGCGCAGGCGATCCTCGACGTCCTGAAGACGAAGGGGGCGACCTTCCCCCAGGACCTCGCGCGCGCCTGCGGACCTCTCCCCTCCGACTTCGAGGCCGGGCTCGCGGAGCTTCTCGCCCTCGGGCTCGTCACGAACGACTCGTTCGGGGCTCTGCGGGATCTGCTCGTTCCTCCCTGGAAGCGGAAGGACCGGCCGCTCCGTCCGACCGGACGCTGGTCCCTGTTCCGTCGGGAGACCCCTCCCGTGCCGCCCCCGGAGTTCGTCATTCACGCGCTGCTTCGGCGGTACGGCGTCGTCTTCCGCGCCCTCCTCGCGCGCGAGCGCCAGCCGATCCCCTGGCGAGACCTCCTCCGGACGTGCCGGACGATGGAGCTGCGCGGCGAGATCCGTGGCGGCCGCTTCGTCGCGGGATTCTCGGGAGAGCAGTTCGCGCTCCCGACCGCCGTCGACCTCCTGCGCGAGATCCGCCGCAAGGGTCCCCGCCCGCCGGTGCGGGTCTCCGCCGCCGACCCGATCAACCTCGCCGGGGTCCTCACGCCGGAGGAGCGCGTGCCCGCGACTTCGCGGCGCAAGGTGTCGATCGCCTAGCGCCGGGAACGCCTGTCGCGCGATCAACCTCCGCAGGCACCGGGGGTCACCCCGCACGGCGAGCAGGGCGGCCTGCAGCGAGGAATCGGAGCGTCTCGACCCCTACCCCCCGCCCCCGCCGACGACTAAAAGGATCCCCCCGCCCCAGGAGATGCCTCCGATGGCCGACCCCTCGCGGCGCGAGCGCCCTCCGGGCCCGGCCCGGTCGGGATCGCCGACCCCCAGCGGGGGCCACGCTCCCGTCGTCCTATGAAGGCGGGCGGAAGGCGAGGCCGGCGTGCCGGGGGGAGAGCCCGCCTCTACCCGGCTTCCCCTGGGGGAATCGGGAGGGCCACGCGCAGGCGGCTTTCCAGGACGGTCGACCGGGCGGGGCTCGCCGCCCGCCTGCTCGGGCCTCTCCTCGATCGGACGGGAGCGGATCAGGTCGCCCGGGACCTCGACGCCCTCCTCGAGACCACGCGCGAGGGGATCGCCCTCCTCGACGAACGGGGCCGATACGTCGCGGCGAACCGGGAGTACGCCCGCATGCTCGGCCGCGCTCCCGCCGCACTCGTCGGGACGCGAGCCCTGGACTTCCTCCACCCGGAGGACCTCCGCCTCGGGACAGCGGCCCGCGAGGCGATGATCCGGTCGGGGGAGGGGAGGTTCGAGGCGAGGGCGATCCGGAAGGACGGTTCGATCTGCTTCCGGAGCCTGCTGCTCGTGCGGCGCACGGGCGACCGGAGCCGCGGCCTCGGGCACTTCGCGTTCTCGCGGGACTCCACGCCGTCGAGGAGAGCGGAGGAGAAGTTCCGGGGCCTCCTCGAGGCCGCCCCCGACGCGATGGTGATCGTCGACCGGAGGGGGAGGATCGTCCTCGTGAACGAGCAGGCCGAGCGCCTCTTCGGGTACCGGAGGGAGGAGCTGGCGGGGAAGCCGATCGAGATCCTCGTCCCCGACCGCCTGCGCGCGGGGCACGTGGGCCGGCGCGACCGGTACCTCGGCGCCCCCCAGGTCCGGCGGATGGGAACGGCGCTCGACCTCGCCGGCCGGAGGAAGGACGGGACGGAGTTCCCCGCCGAGATCAGCCTGAGCCCGATCCGGACGGAGGAGGGGATCCTCGTCTCGAGCGCGATCCGGGACTCCTCCGACCGCAAGCGCATGGAGGAGGCGCTCCGGAGCCTCTCGCTCGCGGACGACCTGACGGGGCTCCACAGCCGCCGCGGCTTCCTCGAACTCGCCCCGACGCTCCTGCGGCTCGCCGCCCGCCGGAGGGAGCGTGCGATCCTTCTCTGCGCGGACCTCGACGGTTTGAAGGCGATCAACGACTCCCACGGGCACTCGGCCGGAGACCGGGCGATCCGGGCGGTCGCCTCCGTCCTGACCGAGACCTTCCGGCGCGCGGACGTCCTCGCGCGGATCGGCGGGGACGAGTTCGCCGCTCTCGCCCTCACCGGCCTCGAGGGAGCCTCGGCGATCCGCCACCGCCTGCGCCGGAGGATCGAGGAGGAGGACGCGAGCGGGCGGCTCGGTTTCCCCTTCGCCCTCAGCGTGGGAACGGCCCTCTTCGACCCCGAATCCCCCACGCCGCTCGAGACTCTCCTCCAGCGCGCCGACGCGGCGATGTACGCGGAGAAGCGGGCGAAGAGGCGGAGGCCCCTCCCTCTTTCCCTCCGCGGTTAGCGCCGCGGCTTGCTTCGCGACCGCGTTCCAGGCATCCCCGTAGGCCGCCTCGATGCGCCGGAACTCGGTCTCCGGAGTCTCCGCCCGGGCCACCTCGATGGAGAGCGGGACGAGGAGTGATCCGGGATGCGCGGCGGCCCGGCGCCAGGCGCGCGGAATGGGCGTCTTCCTTTCCGTGGAGCCGGAATGTGGGGGGGGTCCCTCCGGGCGGCCCCCCCCCCCCGGGCGGGGCTCAACCTTCTCCCGCCTCCCTCGTACAATCCCCGGCCTTCGCCCCTCCACGGAACAGGACCGAACCCATGATCCACCTCCTGGCGCTCTCCCTCCTCGCCTTTCCCGTCCAGTCCGCCGCCGGCGCGCCGCCGGCCGCGGTCAAGGCGGAACCCCTCGGGCTCGGCTCTCTCGTCCCCGAGACCCTCGAGCTGGTCGACTTCGACGGGAAGAAGACCACGTTCAAGGAATGGCGCGGGAAGGCGGTGATCCTCCACTTCTGGTCGACGCTGTGCCCCGCCGAGAAGCACGCCGACCCGGTCTTCCAGAAGCTCGAGAAGCACTACGCCGGCTCGAAGGACGTCGTGATGGTCGGGATCGCCTCGAACCAGAACGAGCTCGGCGCGAAGCCCGCGGCGGGCGCCGACCTCTCGAAGGAGTACGGGGAGTTCCGCAAGAAGATCAAGGATCTCGGCTACAAGCACCCGATCTTCCCCGACCACGGGAACGTCCTCTCCGACCTCTTCCAGGCGAAGACGACGCCGCACTGCTTCGTCCTCGACCGGAAGGGGACGATCGTCTACATGGGCGCGCTCGACGACGACCTCCGCGGGGAGAAGGGGGAGGAAGCGACGATCTACGTCAAGGACGCAGCGGCGGCCGTGGTCGCCGGCAAGGAAGTCCCGGTCCGCGAGACGAAGCCCTACGGCTGACGCATCAAGCGCTCCTGACCTTCCCGTGCGGAAGGTCGACGCCGGCCCCTCCCCCGCCGGCCCCTCGCCCACCGATACCTTGCGCCACCTCGCCGTCGCGCTCCTCCTTTGCGCCTGCGGAGGTGGGCGAGAGCCCAGCGTCGAACTCGTCGGCCTCGAAGGGGTGGAGGCGGCGCTGGCCGCGCGGAAGGGTAAGGGGATCCTCCTCAACGTCTGGGCGATCTGGTGCCCGCCCTGCGTCGCCGAGCTGCCCGATCTGGTCGAGGTCGCCGGCGAGTTCGCGGGGCGCGGGGGTACCCTCCTCGGCGTCAGCTACGACCTGATGATCGAAGGGGCGAGGCGCGAGGAGGTCCCGGGCCAGGTTCGGGCGTTCCTCGCCCGGAAGAGACTCGCCTTCGACGTCCTCGTCTACGACGCCCTCGACCTCGACGCGATCAACGCCCGGTTCTCCCTCCCCGGGGAGATCCCGGTCACGCTCGCCCTCGACCGCGAGGGGAGGATCGTCGACCGGCAGGAGGGCCCGGGGGACCGCGCGCGGTTCACGGAGATGATGCGGCGGGCGCTCGGGGAGTGAGCCAGGTGGCGAACTCGCGGCGCTCGTCCTTCCCCTCCCGGATCTCGACCGCCTCGAGACGGACCCGTCCGTCCCGGAGGAGATCGACACGGAAGTACCCCGCCGCGGGCGACGCGAAGGCGGTGTCTCTGCCGGTCGTGATCGAGTCCTCGCGGCCGAGGTAGCCCGCCCCGCTCGCGACGAGCCAGGGGAGGCCCGGTCCGCGGAGGACCTGCAGGGCGTGCTCGTGCCCGCAGGCGTAGAGGAGCGGCGGCGCGGCTTGGAGGGCGCCCGAGAGGGACTCGACGAAGCCGCGGTTGCCGGGGTTCGCCATGTCCTCCACGGAGCCGACGCAGCCGCCCCCGCGTAGGAGCGGGTAGAGGGAGCCGACGATCGGGAGCGGGAGGAGGTAGCCCGCGTCGCGGAGGGGGCTCAGCTCGTGGAGGGGGAAGAGGTGCTCGCGCCAGGAGTAGAACCCGCCGTGGCGACCGTGGCTCGCGATCGGGTGGTGGCCGAGGACGAGAGGTTCCCGGCCCCGGGCCTTCTCCTCGCGGAGGACGCGATCGAGCTCGGCGCGCGGGTCGGGCGCCTTGGCGGAGCGTCGCTCGGGGCGGAGCCACGCCACCGTGTCGAGGTAGACGAGGCTCCAGCGCGAGCCGACGGGTTCCGGGGGGGAGACGACGACGGGCTCGCCGAGGGGCGCCGCCGGCCTCACCCCGGCGTCGACGCCGGCGTCCATCCCCGCCCGGGCCGCGAGGGAGGCCTCGCGCAGGACCGAACCGAATCCCCCCGCGACGTAGTCGTGGTTCCCGGGCACGAACCGGACGCGCAGGCCCGTGATGCCGCGGAAGCAGTCGATCTGGTTCAGGAGCTTGCGGGCGTTCGGGCCCGGCGCGTCCCCCTCCTCCTCGGGGAGGCCCGAGGGGTAGATGTTGTCCCCGAGGAAGACGACGACGCTCCCCGCGGGAGCCCGGCGCGCGTCGGCCGCGAGGGAGGCCCGGACCGGGTCGGGCCGGCCCCCGGCTCCACCGCCTCCCCCGTCCCCGATCAGGAAGACGCTCGCCTCGACCTCCTCCACCGACTGCGCCGAGGTCGGGCAGGTCTCGACGATCGGGGAGACGTAGGTCGTCGAGAGGGCGCAGGAGGAGATCGTGAGGGCGATCGCCGCGCCCGCGGTCCAGGGCCTCCTTCTCATCCCCTCATGGTGCCAGCGGCCGGGGGCCCGGGGAAGCGTTCGGGCAGGGTCGGAAAGGGTTTGCGACCGGCTCGACTCCCCCTCTGGGGAATTTCACTGGCCCTACACGAATCGCTAACACGGGCGGCCGAAACTCCCTGGTACGTGGGCTCCTTCGAGGGAGAGCGCCTCCCTCGAGCACCACCCGGAAAAACAACCTCCAGAGGAGATGACATGTCGGTGAACGACTCGGTTTGGAAGGCCCTGCTGGCCGGCGCCGCGCTCGCCGGGGCCGCCTCCCCCGCGTGGTCCCAGATCAACGTGTCGAGCAACATCTCGACCTCGACGACCTGGACCGCGAACAACACCTACAACCTGACGCAGCAGATCTACGTCCTCCCGGGGGCGACCCTGACGATTCAGCCGGGCACGGTCGTCGCGAGCACGCCGACCGTGAACGGCAGCGGGTCCCTCGCCGTGTGCCGCGGCGCGCAGATCTTCGTCCAGGGCACCCAGACGAGCCCGGTCGTCATGACCTCCACGAACGACACCGCGACCTGGATCGGAGGCGACCCGCACACCGGCACGTGGCACCTGGGCGCCAACGAGTGGGGCAACCTCACGATCATGGGAGAGGGGTACATCTCCGAGAACGCGACGGCCGGCAACACGGCGGTCCCGAGCGCGAGCAACGTCGCGGCGATGGAGGGGCTCACCGCCGCCTTCCCCGGCGACCCGAACGTGCTCTACGGCGGCGGCGACGACGACGACGACAGCGGCACGATCACCTTCCTCTCGCTGCGCTACGGCGGGCGGGTGATCGGCCTCGCCAACGAGCTGAACGGGCTGTCGCTCGGCGGGATCGGCCGCGGCACCGATATCCACCACGTCGAGATCATGAACAACGTCGACGACGGGATCGAGATCTGGGGCGGCACGGTCAACCTCAAGTACATCAGCATCTGGAACATCGGCGACGACAGCATCGACGTCGACCAGGGCTGGCGCGGGAAGCTGGACTTCGGCCTCATCGTCCAGGGCTACAGCCTCGCCGCGGCCCAGGGCTCGGGGGTCGGGGACAACGGCTTCGAGATGGACGGGGCCGAGCAGTCCGACTGGCAGCCCGTCACGACGAGCACGATCTACAACTGCACCTTCATCGGGCAGCCGTACGGAAGCGCGGGCGGCGACCATGCCACCGCCTGGCGGGACAACGCGCGCGTCCAGTTCCGCAACTGCATCTTCATGGACGTCGGCGACAGGGTCGTGAGCCCCGACAACGTCGACGGCGATGGCGGACTGGGTTACGGCTTCAACGGGACGCTGTCGTGGCCGGCCACCTGGACGACCCCCTACACGGCGACCTCGACGGTCAACCCGCCCGCGAACCCGGGCCTCTTCTACACGGTCCAGGCGTCGGGGAACTTGATCGAGCTCAAGGACAGCGTCTTCTACAACAACACGAGCGCCTCCGCCTACACCGAGGCGAACGCCCAGGGGGTCTTCGCCGCGGGGAACAACAACGTCCAGGAGCCGGCCCTCTCCCCCATCGCGTCGATCACGCGGGAGCCGGCGGGCATCGTCTTCGGCAGCCTCGTCCAGGCGCGGGTGACGTCGCTCGATCCCCGTCCGGCCAACTCGGCGCTCACCAGCGTCGCGTGGGCCCCGAACGACGGGTTCTTCTCGTCGGCCCACTACCGCGGCGCCTTCTCGCCCGGTAGCAACTGGCTCTTCGGCTGGACGGCCTCCCACGCGTACGGTCTCACGAACACGGCGGACGAGTGGACCGACCTCGGCAGCGCCCTCGCCGGCACGTACGGCGATCCGGTGCTGTCGGGCTCGGGCACGCTCCTCGCCGGCGCGCCCACGACCCTCGCCCTCAGCAACGCGAAGGAGAGCGCCGGCTCCTTCTGGGTGTTCGGGACCTCGCGCATCGACGCCCCGATCTTCGGCGGGATCCTCGTCCCCAACTTCCTGACGGGCGGGATCGTCGCGCTCGCCACGGACCCGGCGGGGGCGCTCGCGGTGAACTTCAACTGGCCGCCGGGGGTCCCCTCGGGCACGTCCTTCTACATCCAGTTCTGGACCGTCGACCCGGTCGCGCCCCAGTTCGTCTCGGCCTCGAACGCGATCTCCCTGACCACTCCCTGACGCCGGGCGCCCGCACGCCCCGGAGTCCCTCCGATGCCCCCCGTCCCTCCGATCCGATCGGCCGGCCGCCGGCCCGGGCTCGGCGCGGGACGACTCTGGCAGACGTCGACCGGGAGGCCGCCCCTGCGGGCGGCCTCCCTTTCTCCCGACGGTCGAACGATGAAGTCGCGGTTCCAGGTCTTCTTCTTCGAGGCCCTCTTCTTCCTGGCGGCCGGCGCCCTGCTCCTCCTCCTCGCCGAGGGCTCCGGCGCGCAGCCCGGGTCCGACTTCCCCGCGGCGGGCTCGCCCCGCCCGGACGACCTCCCCGCGGACGCGGCGATCGCGCCCTGCCAGGGCGTGCTCCGCGACCTCGCCTTCAGGACGGCGAGCGCACTGCCGGTCGATCCGCACATCAAGACCCGCTCGCGGGCGCAGGAGGCGGTCGTCGAGGCGTGTCTCGCCCTCGACCAGCCCCGCCGGGCGCTGCGCTGCATCGAGAAGATCGAGGACTGGCGGCGCGGCGCCGCCTACGCCGATCTCGCCTTCCACTGCGCGGGGAAGGGGGAGTCGGGCGCGGTGCAGCCCTGGCTCGACCTCGCCAGCCGGATCGCCGACGAGAGCGGGAAGGACCCCAACGCCCAGGCCTGGCGGAGGGACCGGATCCGGGTGAAGGTCGCCCGCACGCACGCCCTCCTCGGACAGGCCCGGGAAGCCGAGGCCTTCGAGGCGGGAGTGGCGGATTCCGAGGCCGGCAAGGTGGACGCGGTGCGCGTGATGCAACTCGACGCGACCGGCCTCGACGACCGGATCCGAGGACTCGACGGGATCGTCGCGAACGGCTCGTTCGACCGGATCCAGAGCGCGCTCGCCACGTATGCGCGGCTCTTCGACCGCTTCTTCGCGGACGCGGAGCGGCGTGCGCGGATCGAGGAGCGCGTCACGGCCTCGTACAAGAGGCTGCCGGCCCTCACCCGGATCGAGTCGAGGATGGAGATGGCGGCGGTCGCCCTGGAGCACCGGGATCGCGCCAAGGCGCTGGATCTGGTCGAGGACGGGCAGCGCATCCTGGAGGGCGGGCCCTGGCTCCCGGAGCAGGAGGTCCCCCTCCGCGCCCGCCTCGCCGCCCTCCGCCACCGCGCCGGGGACCCGGAGGGGGCGCGACGCGAGGCAGGGGCCGCGCGCGCGATGTTCGAGGCGCGGCGGGAGAAGATCGTCGACATCTACCGGGCGGGGGCGCTCCGCCCCCTCGCCGAGGCCTACCAGGCGATGGGGGACGCGGAGGCCGCCCGCGCGGTCTACGGGAAGGCGCTCGAGGAAGGCGCCCTCAATCCCAACTCCAGGCCGCGCGCCGAGGACCTGTCCGCCACCTGCTGCTCCATGGCGACGAACGGAGTCGACCCCGGCACCGCCCTCCGGGCCCGGATGCTCCAGCTCCACGAGGGATTGGGGCCGCCGTGGTGAGGAGGGGAACGCGATGTCTGTAACATGGAGCCGGCCCTGGTGGTTGGCCCTGGGAGCCCTGTTGTTCCCTAGTCTGCACGTCCAGGCGCAGACGCAGGGGGGCTCCGTCCGCGGCGTCGTCCGGGACAAAGACTTCGACTCCCCCCTCGCCGCCGCGCAGGTCCTCCTCGTCGAGACGGGCCAAAGGACGACGACCTCGGACGAGGGGAACTTCGTCCTCGTCCAGGTGCCGGCGGGGAAGTACACGCTCGTCGTCACCAAGGAGGGCTACGTCCGGCAGGTGCTGGCCGACGTGATCGTCCGGCCGGGCGAGCTGACGGACCTCGAGGTCTCCCTCGCCGGGGAGTTCGTCGACCTGGAGGAGTTCCTCGTCCAAGACCTCCTCGCGTTCGCCGCCGGATCGGAGGCGAGCCTCCTCCAGCTGCGGTTCGAGAGCGCGGCCGTGATGGACTCGATCGGCTCGGACCTCATCCGCCGCGCGGGGGCGAGCGACGCGGCGAGCGCGCTTCGGCTGGTGGCCGGCGCCTCGCTGCAGGACGGGAAGTCCGCCGTCATCCGCGGCCTTCCCGACCGCTACGTCAACTCCCAGATGAACGGCGTGCGCCTCCCGACCGCGGACGAGGACAAGCGCGCGGTCGAGCTCGACCAGTACCCCGCGGCGGTGATCGAGAGCATTCAGGTCTCGAAGACCTTCACGCCGGACCAGCAGGGGGACGCGTCGGGGGGAGCCGTGAACCTGCGGCTGAAGGGGATCCCCGAGGAGCCCTTCTTCCTCAGGTTCTCGACCCAGACCAGCTACAACACGAATGTGACGGGAAACGACGACTTCCTCGGCTACCGCGGCGGCGGGGTGAACTTCCTCGGCTTCGACGACGGCGGCCGGGACATCCAGACCGGGAACCTCGGCAGCACCTGGGACGGCGCGGTCGGCGTCTCGGAAGGGGGGGCGCCGATCGACTCGAAGTGGTCCCTGAGCGCCGGGGGGAAGCACGAATTCGACAACGGGGTCAAGGTCGGCGGCCTCGTCAGCCTCTTCTACGAACGGGACAGCGAGTTCTACGACGACGGGATCGACGACTCCCGCTGGATCCTGAGCCCCGGCGCCCCCATGACCCCCCAGTACTCCCAGGGGGCGCCGTCCGCCGGGGGGGGGGACTTCAAGACGGCGCTCTTCGACGTGACGCAGGGAACCGAGTCCGTCCAATGGGGCGGCCTCGGCGCGTTCGGCGTGGAGACCGAGAACCACTCCCTCGGCCTCGCCTACCTCTTCACCCACACGGCGGAGGACAAGGCGACGCTCGCCGAGGACACGCGGGGAAAGCAGTACTACTTCCCCGGCTACGACCCCGACGACCCGACGACGCCGGGCCACAGCGAGCCGGCGGCGGCCCCCTACCTCCGGCTCGAGACGCTCGAGTACACCGAGCGGAGCACGGAGACGCTCCAGCTCACCGGCCACCACAAGCTGCCGGTCGAGGATTGGGGGGTCTTCCGCGCGCCCGAGGTGGACTGGATCCTCGCCGACAGCCTCTCCAATCTCGACCAGCCGGACAAGCGCCAGTTCGGCTCCCTCTGGCTCCCGGACCAGCAGGCCGGCCCCATCCTCATCCCGGCCGTGCACCTTCCCTACAAACCCGCGGCCAACTTCAATCTCGGGAACCTCCAGCGGATCTGGAAGGAGATCGAGGAGGACAGCCAGATGGCCGCCGTCAACCTGAAGGTCCCCTACGTGGGCTTCGGCGAGGCGGAGGGGTACCTGAAGGTCGGCCTGTTCCACGACGATCTCGACCGGACCTTCGACCAGGACACCTTCAGCAACTTCGGCGACAACAGCTTCTACCAGGGGCAGTTCAACGACTTCTGGAGCCGGGTCTTCCCCTCCCAGCCCAATCACCCGGTCTCCGCCTCGACCTTCGACGTCGACTACAAGGGGGAGCAGAGGATCTCGGCGCGGTACGCGATGCTCGACTTCCCCCTCGCCTCCTCGCTGCGGCTGATCGGGGGGGTCCGGTACGAATCGACCCGCCTCGAGATCGTCAACGATCCCGAGGCGGACGCGACCTGGTTCCCTCCGGGAGCGACCGCCCCCGTCGACCTCGATCCCGGCTCCGGGGACGCCGACGTCTCCTTCTCGCAGAACGACCTCCTCCCGTCGATCGGGCTCGAGTGGAAACCGATCGAGCCGGTCACGGTCCGGGCCTCCTACAACGAGACCATCGCCCGGCAGACCTTCAAGGAACTCACCCCCATCCTCCAGCAGGAGTACCTCGGCGGGGAGATCTTCATCGGGAACCCCGACCTCCGGATGAGCCGGCTCGAGAACTACGACCTGCGCGTCGATTACGTTCCGCACCCGGGGGGGCTCCTCTCCGCCTCCTGGTTCCACAAGAACATCGACGACCCGATCGAGTACGTCCAGCGGGTCTCCCCGACCGCATTCAACTTCACCACGCCGGTGAACTACCCCAAGGGCGAGCTCTCCGGCTACGAGATCGAGGGGCGGGGGTCGCTCGGTCGCTACTGGGACGCGCTCGAGGGCCTCTCCGTCGGCGCCAACGCGACGTTCATCGACTCGGAGGTGACCCTCTCGGACGAGGAAGCCGACGGCTTCGAGCAGCCGAACATCCAGGCCCCGATGAGGACGCGCGACATGACGAACGCGCCCGAGCACCTCTACAACATCTACCTGACGTACGACCTCCCCTCGACGGGCACGCAGGTCGGCCTCTTCTACACCGTCCAGGGGGACACCCTGATCGCCGGGGCCGGGCACGCGACGGAGTTCCTGGTGCCCAACGTCTACGCCAAGGAGTTCGACACCCTCAACCTCACGGTGATGCAGAAGCTCGGCAAGTACCTGCGCCTGCAGTTCCAGGGAAAGAACCTGACCGATCCGAAGATCGAGACGGTCTACCGCGCCGACCAGATCGCGCACGACGTAAGGAAGACCTCCACCTCCAGGGGCATCGACTTCTCGATCGCCCTGGGAGCGGAGATCGCCTTCTGAGGCGGGCCCAGCAACGGGAGAGAAGGAACGAGACGAGCATGAAAGAGCGAACCAGAGCAAACGGGCTCCGCGCGGCCGGATGGCGGGGCCTCGTCTGGACCGCGGCCCTCGGACTCCTTGTTTCACCCGCCCTCCTCGCCCGCCAGGGGGCGGCGAAGGGAGAGGAGCCTCCCGCGCCGACCCCCCCCGGGCCGACCCTCGAGGAGACGCGGCTCGCCATGGGGAAGTGGATCGAGACCCAGCAGATCCTCTCCAAGGAGCGCAAGGACTGGCAGCAGGGGAAGGAGATCCTCCTCGCCCGGCTCGAGGTGATCCGCCAGGAGGTCTCCTCCCTCGAGGGGAAGATCGCCCAGGCGCAGACGAGCGTCGCCGAGGGGCAGCGCAAGAAGGACGACCTCCGCGCGGAGAACGAGAGGTTGAAGGCGGTCGGCGCGCAGCTCGCGGAGGCCCTGAGCGCCATGGAGGGGGAACTGCGCCCGCTCTTCCGCTCCCTCCCCGAGCCGGTCCGGGCGAAGCTCCAGCCCCTCGTCCAGCGCATCCCCGAGGATCCGGCGAACACCCGCGTCTCCGCCGCCGAGCGGTTCCAGAACGTCCTCGGCATCCTGAACGAGCTCAACAAGGCCAACAACGAGATCGCCGTCCTCTACGAGGTCCGCAACCTCTCCGGCGGCGCCCCCTCCGAGGTCCAGGCGATCTACGTCGGCCTCGCCCAGGCCTACTACCTCGGCGCCCGCGGCGAATCGGGAATCGGGCGCCCGACCCCCGAGGGGTGGCAGTGGGAGGCCTCCCGGTCCCTCGCCGAGAGCCTCCGGACGGTCCTCGAGATCCTCCAGGGCAAGCACTCCCCGGCCTTCGTGCCTCTCCCGGTGACCCTCCGATGAAGAACCTCTGCGTCGCGCTCTCCCTTTCCCTCCTCGCCGACCGCGGCGTCGCCCAGCGGGAGACGATGGACCGGCTGTCGCGCTCCGCCGAGCAGGAGCTCGCGCGGGGCATCGAGGAGCTCACCCGGCTGCGCGAGGCGATCGCGACCGAGAAGCTCCCACTCGCGGAGTCCCTCACGGCCTCCGAGGAACAGGTCACGCGGCTGCGCCGCGAGCACGAGAAGGTCGCGCGGTCGGTGGACGCGGGGCACCTCGAGGTCGCCGCCATCCAGGCCGAGATGAAGGCCCGGCAGGACGAGCTCGCCTACATCGGGAACCTCCTCGACGAGTACGCGCGGACCTTCGAGTCGAAGGTCAACGTGAGCGAGCTCCAGGTCTTCGGGAAGGGCCTGGAGACCGCCAAGCAGGCGAGCGAGAACGCCTCCCTCTCCCTGCCGGAGAAGTTCGCCCGGCAGCTCGACTTCGCCCGCCTCACGCTGAAGCGCCTCTTCGACGTCGTCGGCGGGATGCGCTTCGCCGGCGTCGCCGTCGACCCGCAGGGGACGGTCGCGCAGGGGCAGTTCGCGATCGTCGGCCCGGTCGCGCTCTTCCGGGCCGACGGCGGGGCCGCCGGCCTCGTCGTCCCGCAGACAGGATCGACGAACCCCCTGATGCGCCCCCTCGAAGGGGAGATGCAGGCCGGTCTCGCCGCCCTCGTCGAGAAGGGGGAGGGATCCCTCCCGCTCGACCCCTCGCGCGGCGGCGCGCTGAAGGCCCTCGTGCAGCGGACGAACCTGATCCACATCTTCAAGAAGGGGGGGCCGATCATGTGGCCCCTCCTCGCCGCCTCGATCCTCGCGCTCGGGACCGTCCTCGAGCGGGTCTTCTTCCTCGCGAGGGAGCGGCGCAAGCGCGACCCCAAGGCCCTCGAGCGCCTGCTCGCGGACGTGGAGCGGGGGGACACCGACGCGGCGATCCGCGCCACCGCGGACTCGAGGTGCTACGTCGTGCGCACCCTGCGCTACGCCCTCCAGCACCGGGAGAAGTCCCTCCCCAACGCCCTCCTCTACGCGCAGTCGAAGGAGCTGAAGCGCTTCCAGCGCGGCATCCCCCTCCTCGACACGGTGATCACGCTCGCCCCGCTCCTCGGGCTCCTCGGGACCGTCACCGGGATGATGGGCTCCTTCTCCCTCATCGGGGGGGAACTGAGCGCCCCCGGCGCCATCACGGGGGGGATCGCCGAGGCGCTGATCGCCACGGCCTTCGGCCTCGGGATCGCGATCACCGCCCTCCTCCCCTTCAACTTCCTGAACACCCGGCTCGAGGAGGCGAAGCACGACATCGAGTCGGCCTCCACCCAGCTCGAGCTCCTGTCCCACCCGCCGGCGAACGGCGCGCCCGGGAACGGCGCCCCGGCCGGTGCCCACGCCCTCAACCCGCGGGCGCTTCTCGGAGCGGTCTAGACGTGCACGCCTCCTCCCGCGGCGGCTCCCGCAAGCGAGCGCGGATCGAGATCATCCCGCTCATCGACATCATCTTCTTCCTCCTGGCGACCTTCATCATGGTGTCCCTCTCGATGACGAAGAACCAGGGGGTCCAGGTGGCCCTCCCGACGGCCGGCACCGCCGCCTCCCTCGGCGATCCCCAGCAGATGGAGAAGGCGGTCACCCTCAGCGTCACCGAGAAGGGGGAGGTCTTCTTCAACAAGGAGAAGATCACCCTCGCCCAGCTCCCGCTGCGGCTCCAGACGCTCAAGTCGACCGTCCCCGACCCGCGGGTCATCGTCAACAGCGACGCCGGCGCCGACTTCAAGCACGTCGTCGGCGTCCTCGACGAGGTCCGCCGGATCGGGATCGCCAAGGTCGGCATCAACACGGACAAGAAGTGAAGGTCGCCGGCTTCTTCACCCTCCTCGCCGCGGTGGTCCTGCACGCGGGCTTCCTCCTCTTCGGCGGGCTCCTGATCCCGAAGGCGAAGGAGGACCACGGCACGCTCCAGGAGGTCGACCTCCTCGCCGAGGCGGAGGCGGAGGCCGAGAAGAAGAAGGAGAAGCCCCCGGAGCCGGACGCGAAGGAGAAGGCCGAGGAGGAGATGGAGACCGAGGACGAGCCGCCCCCCGACGCCGAGGAGCTGCTGCGCTCCCTCGAGCTCTCCCCGGTCGCCGACGCCCCCGCGCTCGAGGCGGCGAGCCTCGGCGCGATCGAGATGGCTCTCTCCGGCCAGGGGGGAGGAGGCGACTTCGGCGAGTCGCTCGCGTTCGGCTCCGGCGGTCGCATCGGCGGCCTCGGGAAGCCGGGCGCCCTCGAGGAGGACCTCGAGAGCGCCTTCTCCCTCGCCGAGATCGACCAGAAGCCGCGGCCCCTCTTCCGGGCCGCGCCCCTCTACCCGGCCGAGATGCGGGGCAAGAAGCTCGAAGGGGTCGTCACCGTCATCTTCGTCGTCGACTCCTCCGGCAGCGTCGCCGGCCCCCGCGTCGAGGCCTCCACCCACGCCGCCTTCGAGAAGCCGGCGCTCGACGCGGTCCGGCGCTGGAAGTTCGAGCCGGCCGTCAAGGGCGGCCAGCGAGTGGGCTGCAAGATGCGCGTGCCGATCCGCTTCCAACCGAGCTGACGACCATGACGAACGCCAACCGGGAATCCGTGGGCGACGCGTCCCGTCCGGGGATCGCGGCGCTCCTCCTCTGCCTCCTCGCTCGCGGAGCCCAAGCCGGCGGCCAGGGAGACCTCCAGGCCATCTGGAGCGATCCGGTCTTCCAGAAGCAGTTCGTCGCCGGCTACGGCGTCCACGCCGACGTCGAGCCCCGCGTCACCCCCGAGGAGGTGACGGTCCTCGAGAGGATCCGGCCCCGGATGGCCGACGATCTCCCGGGCGCCGAGGACCTCCTCAAGAAGATGATGAAGAAGGATTGCTCCGCGATCCTCGACTTCACCCTCGCCGGCATCCAGTTCCAGCAGGACCGGATGGAGGAGGCGCTCGAGAACTACCAGAAGGCCGTCGCCAAGTTCCCGAGCTTCCGCCGCGCCTGGCGCAACCTCGGCCTCATCCACGTCCGCGCCGGCCGCACCGACGAGGCGATCCACGCTTTCGTCCGCATGATCGAGCTCGGCGGCGCCGACGCCTACTCCTACGGTCTCCTCGGGTTCTCCTACTCCGCGAAGCAGGACTTCCAGCCGGCGGAGGCCGCCTACCGCCTCGCCCTCCTCCTCCAGCCCGACAACACCGAGTGGCGTCTCGGCCTCGCGCGGTGCGTCTTCAAGCAGGAGAAGTTCGAGGACGCGGCCACCGTCCTCGACATGCTGATCGCCCGCTACCCGGACAAGGCGGAGTTCTGGCTCCTTCAGGCCCACGCTTTCCTCGGCAAGAAGCAGCCGCTCAAGGCCGCCGAGAACCTGGAGGCGGTCGACCGGCTCGGCAAGGCGACCGTCGACAGCCTCCAGACGCTCGGCGACATCTACGCGAGCGAGAGCCTGATGGACCTCGCCGCCCGCGCCTACCGCCGCTCGATCGACGTCGACCCCAACCAGCCCCTCTCCCGGCCGCTGCGGTCCGCGGAGGTGCTCGCCGCGCGCGGCGCGGTCACGGAGGCGCGCCAGGTCGCGTCCCACATCCGCGAAACCTGGGGGAAGCGCCTCGAGGAGGCCGATCGGCGCCGGCTCCTCAAGCTCGAGGCGCGCCTCTCCATGGCCGAGGGGGCCGGGAGCGCGGAGACTGCCGGGCTCCTCGAGGAGATCGTCAAGATCGACCCACTCGACGGCGAGGCGCTGATGCTCCTCGGCCAGCACTACTCCCGCCAGAACGAGCCCGACCGCGCGATCCTCTACTACGAGCGCGCCGCGAGCCTCGAGGCGTTCGAGGCCAACGCGAAGGTGCGCCACGCTCAGGTCCTCGTCGGACTCGGCCGCTTCTCCGAGGCGGTCCCGCTCCTGCGCCGCGCGCAGGAGGCCGGGCCGCGCGAGGACGTCGCCCGGTACCTCGACCAGGTCGAGCGCATCGCCCGGGCCCGGCGCTGACCGGCGGGATCGCCGCGCGGGTATTTCGCCCGGGGGGGGCCAAGAACCGCCACTGCGGGCACGATCGCGACCCCCCAAGGCCCAACCCGCGGGAGGAATGGAAGTTGTAGAAGCTCGGCATCCCGTCGCTCGAAGCGACCGCCGACGGTGCGGCTCCCTGCCGTGGTGGAACCGACGTTTCGCGGACGCCGCGGGCTCTCCCCCGAGAAGGTAGGAGGCAAAGACCATGAGAGCACGACTTCGTCCGTTCCTCGGCCTCGCGGGCGCGACTCTCTTCCTCTCGGCGGGCCCTGCGCCGGGGGGGTGGGCGTTCCAGCTCCTCGACCCCGCCTCGATCCCGAAGTACGTCGAGCCCCTCGTCATCCCGCCGGTCATGCCGCCGGTGAGCCAGACTCCGAGCCTCACGCGGTACGAGATCGCCGTGCGGCAGTTCGAGCAGCAGATCCTGCCGGCGGGCTTCCCGGCGACCACGGTCTGGGGCTACGGCCGGGAGGGGGATCCCCTCCCCGGACCGGGAGTCGCCTCGACGTTCAACTATCCCGCCTTCACGGTCGAGGCGCGCAGCTACGAGACCGTCCAGGTCCGCTGGGCGAACGGCCTCGTCGACGCCTCCGGCGGGTTCCTCCCCCACCTGTTCCCCGTCGACCAGACCCTGCACTGGGCGAACCCCCCAGGGCCTCCCGACAGCTCCGGGACGAATCCGGCCCCCTACCTCGGCCCGATCCCGATCGTGACCCACGTCCACGGGGCCCACGTGCCCGCCGTCAGCGACGGCCACCCGGAGGCGTGGTTCCTCCCCGACGCGGCGGACATCCCGGCCGGCTTCACCACGGAGGGGACCCACTACGGCTCGGTCCAGCCCGCCCCGGCGGGCGCCGCGATCTTCCAGTATCCCAACGACCAGCGGGCGACCACCCTCTGGTACCACGATCACGCGCTCGGCATCACGCGCCTCAACGTCTACGCGGGCATGGCGGGGTTCTGGCTCCTGCGGGACCCGGTCGAGGACGGCCTGAACCTCCCCGGCCCCGCGCCCCAGCTCGGGGACCCGCCCGGGCTCCGCTACTACGAGATCCCGATCGCGGTCCAGGACCGGACGTTCAACGCCGACGGCTCGCTCTTCTACCCCGCGAGCCGCGAGTTCTTCGACGGGTACCCGGGCCCCTACGTCCCGGACACCGACGTCCCGCCGATCTGGAACCCGGAGTTCTTCGGGAACGCGATCGTCGTGAACGGCCGGACCTGGCCCTCCCTCGAGGTCGAGCCGCGTCTCTACCGGTTCCGGCTCCTGAACGGCTGCAACTCCCGGTTCCTGATCCTGAAGTTCTCGGCGAACCTCCTCTTCCACCAGATCGGGAACGAGGGGGGCTTCCTCCCCGACGAGCCGATCGTCCTCGACCGGCTCCTCCTCGCGCCCGCGGAGCGCGCCGACGTGATCGTCGACTTCTCCGGCCTCCCCGTCGGCACGGAGATCCTCCTCCTCAACCGCGGACCCGACGAACCGTTCGGAGGCCTCCCGGTGCCCCCGGGCCAGGCCGCCGATCCGGAGACCACCGGGCAGGTGATGAGGTTCCAGGTCGTGGCGCCGACCGGCGCGGGCAACGCGGGGGAGATCCCCGCCTCTCTCCCGCCGATCCTCCCCCTCGGGCCGCCCGACGAGACCCGGGACCTCACGCTGAACGAGAAGGAGTCGGAGGTCGCCGAGATCCCCGTCATGGCCACGCTCGGGACGGGCGCGGCGGGGCCGCTCGAGTGGGGCGACCCCATCACGGAAACCCCCACCGTGGGGGACACCGAGGTCTGGCGGATCGTCAACCTCACGGCCGACTCCCATCCGATCCACCTCCACCTGGTCCACTTCCAGGTCCTCGACCGGCAGCGGCTGAAGGCGGAAAAGTACCACGAGGCCCAGGAGGAATGGCTGGAAGGAGGGGCCGCCGAGCCGCCGGTCGTCGACGACTTCCTCAAGGGGCAGCCCTCCCCGCCCCATCCGTGGGAGGCGGGGTGGAAGGACACCGTGATCGCGAATCCGGGCGAGGTGACGCGGATCGTCGCCCGCTTCGACCTCGCGGGCCTCTACGTCTGGCACTGCCACATCCTCGAGCATGAGGACAACGAGATGATGAGGTCCTACGAGGTCCTCCCACAGTAGCCGGTCCGCCGGGTCGGGCCCGCTCCCCCGCGGCCTGGTCGCCGGGCTCCCTCCGGAACCCCCGGCGACCAGGTCGCTTCGCTCTCGCCTCTGCGCCCGCCTGCCCCCCGGAGAGCCCTCCGGGAAGGCCGTGGCGAAGGGGAAGGCGGGCTCACGGGAAATTGACCTCCGGTTCATCGGGAACCGTGCCCTCGTGGCCGAGAACTAGCGCGCCAGAGAAGGTCGAGGCCCATGGAGTCGACTTCCCAGCGCCGCGTCAGCCTCCCCGATCTCCCCCCCTCCCTCCGGTGCGAGGGCCGCGCCCTCGGATCCGCGACCGAGGACGCGATCGGCTTCCGGCGGACCCGGGACCCGATCGGCGACCTCGCGGCGCCGGGGGGAGGGAGGGACTCCTTCCTGCGGTTCCTCGCGGACCTCGGCTTCTCCGACCGCCTCCCGGCGGAGGACCTCGTCGGGATCCCGCGGTCCGGCCCCGTCCTCCTCGTCGCGACCCGCCCCTGCGGCCCCGTCGAGGGGCTCCTCCTCGGCGCGATCCTGCGCACGCAGCGCCGCGACGTCCGGTTCCTCGCCAACCACCGGCTCCCGGAAGTCCGCGGCGGCCTCCTCTTCGTCGATCCCTTCGGGGGACGGGAGGCGCTCTCGCGCCTCGGCGCGCCCCTGCGCCAGGCGATCCGGTGGCTCGAGCGCGGAGGGCTCCTCGTCCTCTTCCCTTCCGGCGAGGGCTTCGCGCAGAGCGCGGAGACCGACCTGGTCCTGCGCTGGACCCAGGCCCGCGCCGTCCCCGTCTACTTCGCCGGCCCGAACGGACCGCTCCTGCGGGCCGTCGGACGGCTCCACCAGCGCCTGCGCGCCGCCCCCGCCCGGGAACCGGCGGCGACCCCGAGCGGGTCCGCCTAGAAGCCGATCACGAGGTCGATCGCGTTCGACAGCGTCGCCCCGCTCGCCCCGAAGCAGGCGCCCTGCACGGAGATCTCGAGCCCGCAGAGGAGGAGCTGCGGCGGGATCGCCACGTTGAACGGGACGACGTTCCCCGCGTGGCTCGTCGCGAGGAACACGAGGTTCGTGCTCGAGAGGTCGACGAGCACCTCGCCGAAGGGATAGAAGAAGCCGCTCGAGGGGAAGTTGAAGCCGAGGAGGTACGCCGGGCCGGGGGAGACGCCCGCGCAGTTGAGGCTGCTCGACCAGGTCGAGCCGAGGATCGGCGGCGCCAGGTTGGCGAGGATCACCGGGTTCGCGCCCGATCCGTTCCGGACGGTCGCCGACGCGGGGCATCCGGTGCCGTAGGCGTCGTAGTCGTTGTCGACGGCGAGCGGGGGGCTCGCGCCGGAGGCGATGTCCTGCCAGTCGACGAGCTTGAAGTTCTGGTTGAACCCCGGATTGCTGTCGTCCTGGGCGATGAAGACGCCGTCGGGGAACGCGTTCCCGAGCGCCAGGTTCGTCACGTCGATCCCGTCCGTCTCGGTGACCCCGTCGATGCCGAGGGCGGCGTTCGCCCCGATCTGGAAAGTCGCGATGAAGGCGTGGGGCGCGGCCCGCTGGTAGACGACATAGGTGTCGCTCCCCTGGCTGGAGGCGATCAGGTAGCCCCCGCCCCCGGCCGTGTAGTAGATCGCGAGCCCCTCCACGTCCGCCGTGAGGTTGCCGCCGGGACCGGTCGTGTCGACGAGGAAACTGGCGGTTCCGGCCCCCGGCTCGGCGCCGTACCGGTGGATGCCGACGTTCTCCTCGGAGAGGAAGAGGAAGCCGGTCTCGTCGTCGGCCACGCACCCCTCGATCGTGCCGCCGGCGTCGAAGGACCGGACCTCCTGAGCGCCGACCCCTCCTCCGGGCGCCTCGAAGAGGCGGAACTGCTTGATGGTTCCGCCCTCGGAGGTCCCGAAGAAATAGAACTCCTTGGTCACCGGGCTCTTGTACATGCAGCAGCCGTAGACGTCGAAGCCGACGGGGATCGGGCCCGCGGCGACGTCGAGGAGGATCCTCGTCGTCGGCTCGACGGCGTAGACGGCGAGCCGGTCGTTGTTCCGCTCCCCGGAGGTGACGAGCGCCACCTTGAGGAGCCCGAGCGGGAACCCGTAGCGGATGTCGACGTTGTTGAGCGACCCGTCCGGCAGGTACTGGAGCTGGTTCCCGGAGAGATCGAATGTGAGAAGCCCGGAGTCCTTGTCCGTGCCGATGACGAGGCTCAGGGACGGGAAGAGCGGGTGGATCCAGATGGCGGAATCGTCCGCGGCGTCCCCGCCCGTGGGGACGGGGCCCGTCTCGATCACCGGCGAGACGGTGAAGGTCTGGGCGCGCGCGGCGGGCGCCGCGGCGAGGAGGGGGAGAATGAGCGCCAGGAAGCGGAGCGCCCCACGGTTGGCGGCATGGATCATCGGAGCAGTCCTCACAACAGGGTCCTTCCAACGAACGACCACGAGAAATGGCTCGGTCACGGTGAAACGGCCCGAGTCCTTCGCGGTCGTGCCCGAACTGCTCCCGTCGGGTACCCGCACCGAATCACCACGGACTAAGTCTAGCCCCTAGCGTCGGTTCGGCGAGTTGGCAAGGGGCATCTTTGTCGAAGTCCCCGTCGGACCTTCACTTCGGGGACCCTTCCCGATCGAGACGGATTGCAATCTCCTTGGGAAGGACGGACTCGACTCGCACGTCGGTCGACTTCGCGGCGCACCCCTCGGCCTGCACCTGGAGGACGTACTCGCCCGGAACGAGGTAGGCGACCCACTCCCCCTCCCGGACCGCCTCGGTCGCCAGGGGCGTCTTTCTCCCGCCCACGTTCGCTTCCACCCAGACCCGGGCGTCGGGGGGCGGGGTCCCCTCCGGTCCCGCCACGCTCACGCGCACCTCCGTGGGCTCCCTCAACGCGAGCCGGAACTCGGTCTCCTGACCGGCGCGGACTTCGCCGGGTTCGGACTCCTGGGAGGCGTACCGTCCATTCATCAACCTGGCGACGTAGCGTCCCGGCGCCAAGCCCTCGACGCGCGCGACGCCGGCGGCGTCGGAATGGACCGGTCGGAGGAAGAACGATCCCCGCGACTCCCAACCGAAGGGCCAGACGAATACGGACTCTCCCTGCATCGGCGCCCCGGAGGGATCCGTCACCCGGACGAGCGCCGTCCCGCCGGGCTCGAGAGCGAAGTCGACCGTGACGATGGCGTCCGGGCCGACCTCGACCGACGTCCGGGACTGGGGGGCGAGGGAGGCCACCTGCGGATCCCGAAGCCCATTCCCGAAGACGAGGGCGGTCGGTTCGGCGGTCACACGGTAGGACCCGGCCTCGAGACCCCGGATCCGGAAGCGACCCTCCCCATCGGTCGTGGCCGACGCCCAGCCGGGTTGCTCCCCTCGCCCCTCGACCCGTTCGCGGGAGACGCTCAAGCGAGCCAGCCGGATCGGCGTTGGGTCGGAGGCGCGGACCACGCAGCCGCGGATCTCGCCCCCCGAGAGGTGCGCGTCGAAGAGGAGTTCCCCGGAGGCGGGGACGGTGATCGGCCACCATCCCACGTCGCTCAGGCCCTCTTCATGTGCCCTGACGACGAGCGTCGCCTCTCCGGGTGGGACCCCAGGGATCTCGAACGAGCCGTTTTTCCGTGTCTGATCCCAGAGATTGGAGCTCGCTCGGCCCGGGATGGGAGGACGACTCGATGGCCCGGGACTCAGCTGGACGCTCGCTCCTGGAACCGGGTCGTCTCCCCGGAACACTCGTCCTCGCACCGTGGAACCCCCCGTCGCGAGATCGCCGAACTCGACTCGTGTCGTCTTCCCCGCCTCGACCTCCGCCTCCGCCCGCAGCCTCCGGCTTCGCCCCTCGTCCGCGTCCGGGTCGGAGGGCCTGACCTCGACCGTGTAGCGGCCGGGCGCGAGCCCCTCGATCCTGAAGGTGCCCGCGCCGTCCGTCTCGGCGTCCTTCGGGAAGCTGACGGAGAATCGCACGGCCGGGACTCGGGTCGGATGGGCGGTGGCCCTTGCCTCGACCATCGGCGTGCCGTCCGTCCTCAGCGCGCGGCCCTCGATCGCTCCGCCCCGATCCAGGCGGATCACGAGGCCCTCGAGCGATCGCATCCCCCTCGTCCCGAGCGGCTCCGTGTCGGCGTCGACGTACGAATCGTGGCGGACCCGGAGTCGCACCCCCGCCGAGTCGCACGTGATCTCGAAGATTCCATCCTCCTCCGTGACGGTGGGCGCGCCGTGGGAGACCGGGGCCTCGGCCGATTCTTGAT
>JAKEFM010000066.1 GCA_022616055.1 Planctomycetota bacterium | reverse complement strand
GGTCGAGAAGACGAGCCCGGTCCCGGAGGCGTTCAGTCGAGTGACGAAGGCGTCCCCGCACTGGGTCGGGCCTCCGTGGTAGGGCGCGTCGTACGCGCCCGGGCTCGTCGGGACGTTGAGGGAGGATGTGAAACCGGCCACCGTGATGGCTCCGGACCCGTCGACGGCGACGGCCTGCGCCTGCTCGAAGGAGCCCGAGCCTCCGAGGAGGGTGGACCATTCGATCCCGGGGTCGATCACGACGGGGAGCCCAGGGTCGAGACCCGCGAGGTCGAAGCCGAAGCGATTCCCCTCCTCGAGGCGGAAGCTCGCTCGCACGCCCCTCCTTCCCCCCTTGGCATCCACCTGCCAGGCGATGGGAGACGTTTGCCGGATCGGACCGAGAGCCGTCTCCATCCGGAGGGATCCGTCGGACTCGAGGCGGAGACCGAGCGTCCCTTCGCAACGGATCGTCAGGCCCGCCGCATCCGTGCCCGGGCCGAGGAGGAGGTCGTAGGCGAGCCTCCCCTCCCTCTCCCCGACTCGAAGGTCCACTCCGGGGTAGAGACTCCGATAGAAGACGGAGTCGAAGGCCGGCACGTCGGTCCGCCATCGCGCGGGGTCGTTCCCGAGGAAGAAGTTCGTGGACTCCGGCCGCCTTCCTTGGCCCTCCAGGCTCGGCTCGGGCGCGGCGCCCTCGAACACGAGGCGCAGGAGGACTCCTCGGAGGCTCCCTCCCCCCGGGTCGCTTGTTTCGCGCTGGAGGAGGATCGCGTTCCGCTCGAGTCTCGCGATCCCCTCTCGAGAGCGCGCGACGAATCGTGCCGACGTGTCCCACTGACCCCGGTTCTCAACGAAGGCGAGGGGAGCGCGGGGCGTTGGGATCTCGAGCGCGCCGGCCTTTCCACCCCATCCCGCGCGAGCCCCCGGACCGACCGCTCCGAGGAGAAGCGCCAGAGCGCGGATCGCGGTCATTGGAACCTCCGTCGCGACTTGCGAGCCCATGCTCGACGGGGCCCCCCGACCCGTCAAGCCGGGCCCCCGCGCGGGTGGGTACCGCGGTCTACACCCGGATCGTCCCGACCGTCGCGTTCGACATCCGCCAGGTCGAGCCTCCCGACTCGAGCGCCCCGACCTGCATGTGGAAGGGGAGATTCAGGAGCGCCGGGGAGATCCCCGCGAGGGGGAACGTCACGGAGAACGCGCCGGCGGTGGTGAGGGATCCTCCCACGAACGGGATCCACGTGGCCGGGTCGAGGAGGAACTCCCCGAGGAGGGGAGGCCCGATCGCGACGAAGTCGGGGACGGTCGAGAG